>NZ_JBQFOV010000007.1:0-171261 GCF_056533885.1 Ruegeria sp. F12
GGCTCTGCCCCCTTGGACCCCCGGGATATTTTTGGCCAGATGAAGAATGGATCCTGGTTTTGACTTTGAGTGATGTGCAGAACGGATTGGCCGCGCAAGGTTATGTTGCTGATGATCGGTTGGCGATGGCGTTGCATTTGGCGCAGGCGCTGGGGCGACCTTTGCTGCTGGAAGGGCCGGCAGGAGTTGGTAAAACCGAGGTGGCCAAGGCGATGGCGGCTTGGCGGGATGCCAGATTGATCCGGTTGCAGTGCTATGAAGGGCTGGATTCCAGTCACGCGATTTATGAGTGGAACTATCAGCGGCAACTGCTGGCGATCCGGGCGTCGGAGGCGCAGGGAGGAGTTGGCGAGGCGCAGTTGTTTTCCGATACGTATTTGCTGAAACGGCCTTTGTTAGAGGCTATTTCACAGGATGCTCCTCCGGTTTTGTTGATTGATGAGATTGATCGGGCTGATGAGGAATTCGAAGCATATTTGCTGGAAATCCTGTCTGACTTTCAAATCACCATCCCTGAGCTTGGGACGGTCGAGGCAAAGACTCGGCCCATTGTGATCCTGACCGCCAATGGGACACGGGATTTGTCAGATGCTTTGCGGCGGCGGTGTCTTTACAGTTTCCTTGATTACCCCTCGAAAGAGGTTGAAATGGCGATCCTTCGGGCGCGGATGCCCGAGGTCGAAGGCGTGCTGGCGCGGCAGATCATTGAGGTCGTACAGGCGTTGCGCAAGGAAGATTTGGAAAAGACGCCGGGCATTGCAGAGATGTTGGATTGGGCTGCGGCGCTGTCAGGTTTGGGCGTCAACGACATGGCGCAATCGCGCGACGCTGTGCAGGCAACGCTTGTGTGCTTGTTGAAAACCGCCGCCGACTATGACGCCGCCCCGCCCGAGGTGATGGACCGGTTGATCGGGAAGGTGGCGTGATGCAGGTCACGCGGTTTCCTTCTCGGGCCGATGGGTTGGCAGATCGGATGTCTGACTTCATTACGCATTTGCGATCGAACGGATTGCGGGTTGGTCCGGCTGAGACAGGCGATGCATTGGCCGCCTTGACCGCGGTACGCGCGACGGATGCGCGGCAGGCAAGGCAGGCTCTGTGCGTTTTGTTGACGGGGGATGCTGAGGATTGGCGTCGGTTCGACGATCTGTTTGATGCCTATTGGTTCAACACCGGCAAACAGCGGGGCGGTGTGGCGGAAACCAGCCATGTGCGGGTGCAGTCGGCAAAACCGATGATCTGGCAGCAGGAAACGCAAACGGAAACCGAGGCCGGAAATGGCTCGGATCAGGATGGGTCACCGGATTCGGGTGACGGTGAAGCAGAAGGCAAAGACGGCCAGCTCGTCGCAACGCGCACTACCAATCTATCGCGCAGGGATTTGCGGGAGCTGATGGATGAACAGGCTCTGATGGAGGCCGAAAAGGCTGCAATGACTTTGGCACGCGCCATTCGGGATCGACGCTCGCGTCGGCGGAAACGGGCATTGCGCGGGCCAGCACTGGACATGCGACGGATCCAGCGCGCCAGTCTGGCGCGCGGTGGTGAGCCGATGGATCTGTACCGACGGGCGAAACCGCCGCGTCCTATGCGGATCGTGGCGCTGTGCGATGTCAGCGGCTCGATGACTGTGTATTCGCGGGTGTTTCTGGCCTTTCTCAAAGGTCTGATCGGCAGCGGGACCGAAGCGGATGCTTATCTGTTCCACACGCGCCTGATGCGGGTCACAGACGCTTTGCGCGATCACGACTCTATCCGCGCGGCTGGGCGGTTGTCCTTGATGGCTGAGGGGTTTGGCGGCGGCACCGACATTTCAGGGAGCCTAGAGAGCTTTCTGAACGGCTATGGCGCGCGTGCTTTGAACGGGCGGACCATCGTGCTGATCCTGTCAGACGGCTATTGCAGTTCCGACCCGCAAGCGTTGGGCGCAGTCCTGGCGCGGATCCGGCGCAAGTCACGGCGCATCGTCTGGTTGAACCCGTTGAAGGGATGGAAAGACTACCAACCCATCGCAGCGGCGATGCAGGCGGCCGAACCCCATTTGGACGCGCATTTGCCTGCCAACACGCTCGAGGCGCTGGCAGCGCTTGAGCCGCAGTTTCGCAAGTTGTGAAAGGAGTCTGATATGGCAAATTTCGACATATTCGACACGATCGAAACCCTGCGCCAAACCGGTGAGCCGTTCTGTGTCGCCACGGTGTTGCGGACAGCGGATGCGACCTCGGCCAAGGCGGGGGGCAAGGCGGCCATTACCCGCGACGGGCGAATTTTGGGCCATCTGGGTGGTGCCTGTGTGCAGCGCGCGGTGCGCAGTTCAGCGACACAAGCGCTGACCAGCGGTGCGCCGCAGATGATCCGCGTGAAACCCTCGGACAAGGTGGTCGATATGACGGAGCCGGATGGCGTGCAAACCTTCAAAAGCGGTTGCCCCTCGGGCGGGACGGTGGATTTGCTGGTTGAACCGTATCAGCACGCGCCAAGATTGGTGATCTTTGGCACCTCGTTGATTGCCAAGGCGCTGGGCGAACACGGGACGCTGGCTGGGTTTCGGGTGACGAGCAGCACGCCCGAGACGGTCGAAGACTTGGGTATCGAGGCGCGCGACTTTGTTGTCGTGGCCTCGCAAGGTCAAGGAGACGGCGCAGCCCTTGGGGCCGCGCTGAACACGCAAGCCGCGCGGGTGTCGATGGTGGCCAGCCGCCGCAAAGCTGAAACACTCACGGAAAAGCTGATTGGACAGGGTTTGGACCCAGCCCGCGCGGCGCGTCTGAAATCCCCAGCCGGGCTGGACATTCATGCCATTGATCCGCACGAAATCGCCCTGTCGATCCTGGCCGAGATCGTGATGTGGCGAAACACGGACAAATCGACGGAGGTCTCTCAGGATGAAAAACTTGCTTAAGCGCCTATGGCCGGCGCGTCCGAAACAAACACCGGAACAGGCGACGGAAACCGCGCTTTTGGTCTTTCCGAAATGCTGTTGAACAAAGGAAACATGAATGGAACTGAGTGACGAAATCCGCATCGCCGCCCCG
Source organism: Ruegeria sp. F12 (assembly GCF_056533885.1). Taxonomy (NCBI): domain Bacteria; kingdom Pseudomonadati; phylum Pseudomonadota; class Alphaproteobacteria; order Rhodobacterales; family Roseobacteraceae; genus Ruegeria; species Ruegeria sp. F12. Next base: position 3,036 of record NZ_JBQFOV010000007.1, read on the forward strand.
CGCCACGTGGTCTACAAGGCGCTGAATACGCCCGAGATTTTGCAGGAATGCATTCCGGGTTGTGAAGAGCTGATCCAGAATTCACCCGAGGATCTTGAGGCTAAGGTGGTTCTGAAAATCGGCCCGGTCAAAGCGAAATTTGCCGGGCAGGTCACCTTGGACAACTCCAACGCTCCAGGCGGGTTTTCCCTGACCGGTGAAGGCAAAGGCGGTGCAGCCGGGTTCGCCAAGGGCGGTGCCGAGGTTACGCTGACCGAGGATGGGGCCGAGACAGTTCTGGCCTATACCGCCAAGGTCGATGTAGGCGGCAAGATCGCCCAGCTTGGTAGCCGTTTGATTGCAGGAACGGCCAAAAAGCTGTCGGGCAAGTTCTTCACCCGCTTTGGTGAGATCGTGGCTGAACAGGCTGTGTCCTGATCATTTCTTCGGGCCGGTTTCCGGACTGGCCCGAATTTTGCGGTGTGAATTGATGCCGCGCGAAAAGCTTTGATCTTTGCGCACTTGTTGCGAGCCGCTAAGTTAGCTTGATGTTTTATGTGCAAAGTTAAGCAACTTGGCGGTGAAAGTGATTGATGAAAATGACCCTTCGGGGCGGGATTCCCACGTCTGGATTTCTACGACTTGGAACAACAAGTCAGGCGTAACTCCGATGACACGGAGGGAGTATGAACGACATTGGCGCGCAGGTCAGCCCAAAGAAATCGGCGAAAAATACAGCGAATTGCTCCAACGAACGTATTACAAAGTTCCAAAGGGCGAGGTGCTGACGGCAGAAGAAATCGGTGATGTCTGGTACTATGGTTCGCAGGACGGCAATCCTGCACCAAGCTTCATGAATGGGGGCGGATTGCCGGTGCTGTCGGATTCGGCCAAAGCGGTTCTGGAACAGTTCGATCTGGGCGAGACCTATTTCCACTCGATCAGATTGCAGGCCCCGGCGGGCCATGCGACAACGGATGAGCCGTATTTCATCCTGAATGTGTGCAACAAACGGTCGATGGGGAACTACGAAGCTCTGGGGCCCGAGGGGGATCTGACAGCCCCTTTGAACAACAAATATGGTAAAAGGTTTCTCCCGAGAAAAGGGTCGGAACATAAACTGGTCGTTGTCCCCGAAGCACTTGGCGGGCCCGACATCTGGATCGACCCAAAAGTTCCCGAACTCCTGTTCCTCTCTGAACGTCTCGTCTCAGCTTTGAAGGCAGCCGGAGTCGATGACGGTTGGGGTTTAGTCCGCTGCCCTGTTGGCGTATTGTGACGCAAAAGGTGCGTCGGAACAAAAAACCCCGCTGCATCAACAGCGGGGTTTCTCTGTGACAGCATACTGACCTCAGCCCTTTTTCAGAACCTCACGGCCCAGCAACTCAGCGATCTGCACCGCATTCAGGGCTGCGCCTTTGCGCAGGTTATCGGACACGCACCACAGGTTGATGCCGTTCTCGATTGTCGAATCCTGACGGATGCGGCTGATGAAGGTGGCGAAGTCACCCGCGCATTCGATGGGCGAGACGTAGCCGCCGGGTTCGCGCTTGTCGATCACCATGATGCCGGGGGCCTCGCGCAGGATGTCGCGGGCTTCGTCCTCGTCCAGGAATTCCTCGAACTCGATATTCACGGCCTCGGAATGGCCGACGAACACGGGAACGCGGACGCAGGTGGCTGTGACCTTGATCGACGGATCGACGATCTTTTTGGTCTCGACCACCATCTTCCACTCTTCCTTGGTCGAGCCGTCTTCCATGAAGACGTCGATCTGCGGGATGACGTTGAAGGCGATCTGCTTCTGGAACTTCTTGGGTTCAACCTCGGTTGTGGGATTGTAGACCGCTTTGGTCTGATCCCACAGCTCATCCATGCCCTCTTTGCCCGCGCCCGAGACCGACTGATAGGTCGAGACGACAACGCGCTTGATCTTGGCGCGGTCGTGCAGCGGCTTCAGAGCGACAACCATTTGCGCGGTCGAGCAGTTGGGGTTGGCGATGATGTTCTTGTTCTTATAGTCGTGGATCGCCTGCGGGTTACATTCCGGCACGATCAGCGGAATGTCGGGGTCGTAGCGATAGAGCGACGAGTTATCGATCACCACACAACCCGCCGCAGCCGCCTTGGGCGCGTAGACTTTGGTTGCGTCCGAGCCGATGGCGAACAGCGCCATGTCCCAGCCGGTGAAGTCGAAGGTATCGATGTCCTGGGTGGTTAGTGTCTTGTCGCCAAAGCTTACTTCGGTGCCCAGCGAACGACGGCTTGCCAGCACGGCAAGTTCATCGACGGGGAACTGGCGTTCCGCCAGAATGTTCAGCATTTCGCGGCCCACGTTACCCGTGGCGCCGGCGACAACGACGCGATAGCCCATTTCATGTCTCCAAAGTTAAGGACGCGCGTTCATAGCTGCGTTGCGGCAAAGAAAAAAGGGTTTTTGGGTCGGATTCCGCCCGATGACACCGATTTGACGCGGCGCATCGCCTCAGGTGTCGGTCAAAAGCCGCTCGTAGAGGGCGACAAGGGTCTTTGCTTCGCGATGGATGTCGAAATTCTGCTCGACATACGTACGGGCGGCGAGGCCGGATTGCGCAAGGGAATCGCGGTTGTCCAGCATCCGGGCGGCGGCATCGGCCAAGGCCGGGATATCGCCGGGCTCCACAACATGGCCCAATGACGGATCGGTGACGATCTCAGAGAACGCACCGACATCGGTGGCCACGACGGGTACGCCACAGGCCATCGCCTCTAGCGGGGTCAGGCCGAAGCCTTCCCACCGCTGGGGCGCGATGAAGAGGTCCAGAACCTGATACCATTCGGCGATCTGGTCGACTGTGACCTCGGGCATGAAGAGGATGCGGTCGGACAGGCCCGCCACCGCGACCTTGTCTTTCAATTCGGACAGAAAGGTGGTGTGTTGTTCCGTAGCGCGGCCCATGACGATGCCATGCACATCGTCAAAGCGGCCACACAGATCGATCATTGCATCCACAAAGGCGTCAGTGCCCTTCTGGTGGCGGATGCGGCCATAGCAGCCCAGCAGCAACCCATCAGGCAGGCCCAGCCGGGCGCGAACGGCTGCTTTATCCTCGGGCGGGGTAAAATCCTGCAGGTTGATGCCATGCATGATCACCTGTGCGTCCCGCTCCAGATACCCGGCGGTTTTGCGCGAGGTGGCGACCACGGCGTCCATCTTGTCGATCAGCCATTTGGTATAGCCCGTATGCGCCCGCTGCGACGCGCTGGTGAACAGCAGTTTCAGTCGCAACCGCAGGATGTTGCGCAGGAACAGACCCAACAGCATCTCGGTATTGCGGCGGGCGTGCCAGACGCGCAGGGTTTTGCGCGACAGAAAGGGCAGGCGGCCAAGCGGGATATGCGGGATATCGGCAGGCAGGCCCGGACCAGTGGCTGCAATGTCGATCCATTGCACCTGCAACGGCACCAACCGCGCAATCGTTGCCGTCACGCCCGAAAGCCTGCGTTTGAGATTGGGGGCAATGACGCGTGGGTCAGACATGGGCTCTCCTGACGGGTTAGCGTCAGTCGACGCTGTCCCGGCTGAATAGATAGATCACGCAGCCAATGGCAAGCGAGATGGCAAAAAAGCCGAATATCGCTGTGTAGGGCGCAGAGGGGCTGATGTCTACCGTGGCTGCATGGACGCGGCCGGTGACGAATTGGGCAAGGCCGACGCCTCCGATCCCGAACAGGTTCAACAGGGTCACGCCTCGGCCCACTAGGTGTGGAGGGACAAAGGCACGGCCGTGGGCCATGATGACAGGAAAGCTGGCCCCGGTGAACCCGATGACCGAGATCAGTACCACCGATAGCCAGACCGCATTGTCGATCCACAGACACAACAGGGTCAGGGCGACCACGCCCAGCGCGTTGCCGCCAAAGATCACCCATTTCCGCGTCCCCAATATCCGGTCAAGCGGCCCATAAGCGAAGGTGCCCGCAATCATCGACGCGCCCATGATCAGAGTGGCGGTTCCGATCTGTGTGGTGCTGAGGGCGAAGATATCACTCAGATATGGTCCGGCCCAAAGGCCGCGGGTCGCAGCCGACGGTGCATAGGCCACCAACATCAGGGGCAAGATGGCCCAGAGTGCGGGCTGCTTCAGCAGATCCAGAACCGATCCCTTGTGGTCGGTTTCAACGCGTTTGGGATCATGAACTGTGAACAGAATGCCGATGGCGATCACGCCCGAAAACAGGGCCAAAGTGACCATCGTAGCGCGCCAACCCATCAGCTCAACGGCCAGCGCAGTGGGGTAGGAGGCGACCAAATTGCCAACCGACCCAACACCCAGCATCAGGGCGGCCAGCGTGGCAAAACGGGCCGGAGGGTATTCACGGGCGAAGATAAAGTACGAGGCCATCAGGATCGGCGAGCATCCCACTCCGATCAGCCCCATGGCCACGGCGACATGAAAAGGCGTGCTGGCCACGGCAAAGATCAGTGCGCCGCCTGCGCCACCGACCAGCAACAAAACGGTCGAGGTCAGCCGCGGCCCGACCCGATCCAGCGCCCAGCCAACCGGGAGTTGCATGGCGGCAAAGACCAGAAACCAAAGGCCCGAGGCAAAAGCGAGGTCCTCTGGCGTGGCGCCGATATCACGACCCAGATCGACGCTGAGTACGGCCAAAAAGGCACGAAAAAACTGGCTGAGCACATAGCCCAGACACAACACGACCAAACCTGCCTTCATGAAATGCCCCTTTTGCCATCATCTGACCGGACATGCTTGGCACGGGATACCGCTGCGCACAAGCACGTGTGTCTTGACGATTTCGCGGGACTTGGGCCGCATTCGGGCTATGTTAAATCATGATTTGAGACCGAGGTATTCATGAAAGACGCCCAGGCCGCCTTCTATGACAGCCTACCCCTTTTGCGCGATTTTTCACGGCTGACCGATCCCGCGCAGTTCTCGGCGCTGCCTGATGATTGGGTTGTGGGGGTTGCGGACATTGTCGACTCGACGGCTGAGATCGCCAAAGGCCGCTATAAGACGGTGAATATGGTTGGCGCGGCTGTGATTTCGGCCATGATCAACGCCATGAAAGGCGCTGAGTTCCCTTATGTGTTTGGCGGCGACGGGGCCGGATTCGCCGTGCCCGCAAGTGCGATGGATGATGCGCGGCAAGCACTGGCAGACTTGCGCCGCTGGGCCGAGGATGAGTTTGGGATCAAGTTGCGCGCTGCGTTGACGACGGTCGCCGAAATCCGGCAGGCGGGGAAAGAGTTGCGCGTCGCCCGCTATGCCCCGTCCAGCGGGGTGGATTACGCCATGTTCTCGGGCGGCGGGCTGGCCTGGGCCGAGACGCAGATGAAATCCGGGTCCTCTTCCGTCGACCCGTCCGGGCCGGGCGCGCTGCCCGATTTGAACGGCTTGTCCTGTCGATGGTCGAATGTACGGTCGCAGAACGGGCAGATCGTGTCTTTGGTGGTCGAACCCACGGCGCAGGCTACCGAGAGCGATTTTGCCGATCTGGCGCAATCGGTGCTGCGTGCCTCGGAAGAGTTGGAACGGGCGGGCCATCCCGTCCCGGTCGGGGGACCGCCAATGCGCTGGCCACCTCCGGGTTTGGACCTGGACGCGCATGTTTCACGGGCTGGGCGGAATGTAGCTGTGCAAAAGCTGCTTCTGTTGGTCCAAAACCTGCTGATCGCGCTTTTGTTCCGGCGCGGCAAGCCGCTGGGAAATTTCGAGCCTGTCCACTATCGCAACATGGTCAGCAGCAACGCGGATTTTCGCAAGTTTGATGACGGGCTGAAAATGACGCTGGATTGCGACCCGGCCACGCTGGCGCAAATTCGCACGATGCTGGAGCAGGCGCGTGGCCAGGGAAAGATCAAATACGGCCTGCATGCGCAGGATGAGGCGATGATGACCTGTTTTGTGCCGTCGGCCACCCGCGACGACCACGTGCACTTCGTGGATGGTGCTTCGGGCGGCTATGCACAGGCGACGGCTGCGATGCAGGGCTGAAGGGTTACTTCGCTTTCCACTTGGCTGAAAGCGCCCGCGCGGCTTGCGTCAGTAGCATCACGTCTATGCCAACCGCCTGAAACTGCGCGCCCATGTCCTGAAATGCCTGAGACGACTCGTCCGTAACTCCCAGAATCCCCGGGGCTTTGCCTGCTGCACGCGTTCGCGCAATCGCATCCGCAATCGCCGCCCGCACCTCGGGCGCGGCACTGTTGCCCTGATAGCCCATGTCGGTGGACAGATCGGCTGGGCCAATAAAGACCCCATCAATACCGTCGACCTTCAGAATATCGTCCAAGGCGGCCAGACCCGCGCGGGTTTCAACCTGAACCAGCAGGCAGATCTGGGCATCTGCGGTGGGAATGTAGTCCGGGATCGTCCCATACATCGTCGCGCGCGAGGCCATGGCACCAACGCCGCGCACGCCCTCGGGTGGATAGCGGCAGGCGCGTACCAGGTCCCGTGCCTGTTCGGCGCTTTCGACCATCGGCACCAGCATTGTTTGCGCCCCCGCATCCAGCACCATCTTGATCAAGGCGGCATCCCCAACCGGAACACGAACCACAGGATGGGTCGGGCTGGCGGACAGGGCCATCAACTGATCCCGGATGGACCGGATATCGTTGGGCGCGTGCTCGCCATCGATGACCAGCCAGTCGAACTCGGCGCTTCCCATGATCTCGGCGGTGACGGCCTCGGCAAAACTGGTCCAGCAGCCGATCAACCTTTCGCCGTTAATGAGAGCCTGTTTGAACGAATTTAACGGTGCGGGCATGATCAATCCTTTAGGTCAGAGAGCGGGCGATTTCGGTGATGACATCGTAGGCCACGCGTACATCATCTTCGGTCGTTTCAAACTGTCCGGCTTGGAACCGGATGGTCAGGTTGCCGTCCACTCGGGTTTGGGTCAGGTAAATACGACCGTCGTCATTGATGGCGTTTACAAGCCGCAGGTTCAGATCGTCCAGATCAACCGCACCGTCCGGGGCATAACGAAAGGTCCATAGCGACCACATCGGTTTCGTGGTGATTTCGAAATCCGGCTCGGTGGCCAGACGGTCATGCAAGTCCACAGACCAGTTTACATGATTGCGCAGTCGGGTGCGCAACCCCTCAAGCCCATAGGCGCGGATCACGAACCAAAGCTTCAGCGCCCGGAATCGCCGCCCCAAAGGCACCGACCATTCCGAATAGTTGATGATCCCGTCCTTGCCGTGGGTTTTCAGAAATTCTGGGCTGATCGCCAAGGTCTGCACCAGATCTTCGGGGTTCTTCAGAAAATGCGCGCAGCAGTCGAATTGGACGCCCAGCCATTTATGCGGGTTGAACACGATGCTATCGGCGCGCTCGACCCCCTGCCAATAGTGGCGGTATTCCGGGCAGATCATCGCCGACCCCGCCCACGCCGCATCTACATGGGTGTAGAGCCCGTATTTGGCGGCGACCTTCAGGCATTCTTCGACCGGGTCGGTACCGCCGACACTGGTGCCGCCAACCGACAGAATGACCCCCGCCGGATGCAAACCGGAGTCTAAATCAGATTGAATCGCCTGTTCCAACGCCACAGGATCCATGCCGCGCCAGTCACCTTTGGTCAGGACGCGCACCAAATTCTGCTGCCCGATCCCTGCGACCCAGATCGCCCGGTCAATCGAGGTATGCACCTCGGCCGAGCAATAAACGCGCAAGGGTTTCTGTGCAAACAGCCCCTGTTGATTGCCCTGCCACGACAGGGCCTTTTCGCGCATGGTCAGCACCGCAGCCAGCGTCGCGGATGAGGCGGAGTCCTGGATCACGCCGGCGAACCCTGTGGGCAGGTCCAGCGCGTGACGCAGCCATTCCATCATCCGCGTTTCCATCTCGGTCGCCGCGGGTGAAGTCTGCCACAGCATGCATTGCGCTGCGATCGCGCTGGTCAGAAACTCGGCCAGCACCGAGGGCGGAGAAGTGTTCGCGTTGAAATATGCGAAAAACCGGGGATGTTGCCAATGTGTGATGCCCGGCATGACGATCTGTTCGAAGTCCTGAAAGATGTCCTCGATAGGCTGCGCTTGCTCGGGCGGAAGTTCTGGCAAGGCATTCAGGATGTCGCCTGGCTCGGTCTGCGCGCGTACTGGCTTATCTTTGACGGTTTGGTGATAGTCCTGCGCCCATCTGGCGGCTTTCTCGCCCCACTCTGCAAAGGAATCCCAATCCATGTCCTGCCCCATGTGATGTATCATCTTTGGGTTTTCGTCGGAAAACCCGCCATGCCAGTGGTGGCTATCGGGCGAAAAAGGTCAATCCAAATCGCCGAAAAAAGGGTTGCGAACTTTTCGTCGAGAGTGGAGTTTGCAAATAAATTCAATCATCTTAATTATTGAGTTTGGTTGCAGTTTTTGGGAATTTCGTTCAAGATTTCATATGTCCAGAGATTTGCCACTGACTTCCCGCTCTTTGCCGATTGCGCTGCTTCGGGCGCGTGAAAGGGTCATGGGGCCGATCCGTCGCATGTTGGCGGATGTCGGCGTGACCGAGCAACAATGGCGTGTGTTGCGTGTTCTCAAGGAAGATGGCCCGCAAGAACCAACCCATATCGCCGAGCGAGCCTGTCTTCTTCTGCCCAGCCTGACCCGCATCCTGCAGAAGCTTGAGGCCAAAGGGCTGATCCGTCGACACGTGCACCCTGTCGACAAACGCCGCCAGATTGTAGAGATCACGGCTGCTGGGGATAAGATCATCCAGGACAATATCAACCTCATCCTGCAAGAGGCCGAAGGCATTCGCATCCAACTTGGCCCCGAGCGCCATGAGGCTTTGCTGGACTTGTTGAACGACCTGCACGATCTGAAATCCTGACCTCAAAAAACGCAGTCCCGCCAGAGGTATGGGGGGCGCCCTCTGGCGGGGTTGGCCAGACCAAGACTGGACTGCGTGTCTGGCCCACAAGCAGATGCCCCGGGACGAGCCGGGCGATCGGCTTGTGTTTCGGATAACCTGCCAACCTAGAAAAAGGTGTACGTACGGTCCTGAGACCCTTGGGTGAGTAGCCTCTGACCGAGGCGATCCGAAACTAGTCTACCGCAAATGTGTTAGTGCGGTGATCTTGTGTTGCGCGAGACCCGCTCATCCCATAGCGCGGCGCTCAGGCGCATCGTATTGATGTCATGCGTTTATACGCATAATCTAGCCTATCTCGGCGGATTTCCAAGATGTGAAACCGGATTGTGAACCGGGTTGAGTTGACGGCAGTCATCTGGTTGCCCTGCGCGTGGGGTCGCCTATTATGCCCGAAACCAAGCAGACCCGAGACTCATATGGCCGATACTTTGTTTTCCCTGCCCAAGCCGGTTGTTATACCGGTTCAGGGGCTTTCCACCCCCTATCCTGTTGGCCGGATATTCTGCGTGGGGCGCAATTATGCCGCCCATGCCGCAGAGATGGGCCATGAAGTGGATCGTGAGGCACCGTTCTATTTCACCAAATCCGCGGCAAACGCGATCCTGACCGGCGCAACCGTGCCATATCCACCGGGAACTGAGAATTTCCATCATGAGATGGAATTGGCGGTCGCCATTGGCGCGCCCGTGTTTCAAGCGTCGAAATCCCAAGCGACCGAGGCGGTCTATGCCTATGGATGCGCGCTGGATATGACGCGGCGTGACCTGCAAATCCGGGAGCGGAACAAGCAGCGCCCTTGGGATTTGGGCAAGGACCTAGAAAACGGCTCGGTGTTTGCCCCTCTGACCCGCGCCACGGACTGGTCGCCCAGCGATGACAAGCGGATCCATCTGAACGTCAACGGCGAAACCCGTCAGGATGCCACACTGCATGAGCTGATCTGGAAGATCGACGAGATCATCAGCCATCTTTCCGGTTACTACCATCTGCGCCCAGGTGATTTGATCATGACCGGAACACCGGCAGGGGTAGGACCAGTTCAGGCAGGCGACGTGCTGGAGGGCGGCATTGACGGGCTGCATCCAATCCGCCTAACGCTAACTGAGGCAGAATAGACCCTAAACAGGGTCTTTCAGCCATTTACCGACAAACTCGATCCGCGTCAGACCGGTAAATCTGCGCACTCTGTCCAACTCGGCCTCAAGGCGTCGGGTGCGCGCATCCGTCCAACGCACGCCACGTTCCGGCCACAGCGCGGTGACGCGCAGGACATCCTGATCCCGATGAGCTTTCATATCGATCCGACCCACCATCCTGTCCCCTTCAAGCAGGGGAAAGACGTAATAGCCATATTTGCGTTTGGGGGCAGGCACGAAAACCTCGATCCGATAGTGAAAATCAAACAGTCGCTCAGCCCGGTTGCGATCCCGTAACATTGGATCAAACGGGCTGAGAACCCGCATCCGACCAGGGGCCGGGGGCAGGTTTGTTGGATCGGGCCATTCTGGCCGTGTTATCACTTTGCGCGCGCGCCCGTCGGCGCAAGTGACTTCGATTTCCTCAGCATGGCCTTTGATTAGAGCCTGTTTGACCCATTCCCGAGCCTCAGACGCGCTGACCGTATCCCAGAATGCAGCCAGTTCCCCGGATGTCGCAAAGCCCAATCGGTCCAGCGCGGCGTTGCACAACCAGTCGATGGTCTGCTCTGCGTCACAAGGCAGGTTGCCAGGACAAAGATGGGTTTCGATCACCCGCTCAGTCAGATCATAGCGCTTCTGAAACCCCTGACGGCCCACAACGGCCAGTGCGCCGGACCGCCACAGGAATTCCAGCGCCGTTTTCGAGGGGTGCCAGTCCCACCATCCGCCCGAGCCTTTTTTCTCGTCCTTGCCGACATCCGAGGACGAAACTGGCCCGTGGTTGCGGATATGGGTCAGCACCGATTCAAACTGTTGCTCGAAACCATCCCGCCGCCAGTTCCTCCAGCGCGATTTCAACAGGGCTGCGTCACGTTGAAACCGCAGGTGCCAATGGGGGTAGAACGCCATCGGAATTACGGCGGCGTCATGGGTCCAGTGCTCAAACAGGGCACGATCTTGTTCATACAGCCGACTGAGGTTGCGCGCCCGATAGCTGGGCCTGCGCGAGAACAGGATCATGTCATGGGCGCGTGCGACGGTGTTGATGCTGTCCAGTTGCACAAAGCCCAGACGCTGGATCAACTCCAGCAGGCCCGCACCCTTGGCATTGCCCGAGGGCCGTTCCAGCAATGCGTGCCGATCCATGAACAGCGCCCGCGCTGCGCGGTTGTCCAGCCGTCGCAACGCCACGGCGTCAGCGCCGCTTCAGAGTGTCGCCAAAGCTGATCTTGGGGGTCAGGGTCACACGGGTTTCAACGTCAGCCTCTGGATCAGCCAGTTGCGAGGCGATGATTTCGGCAGCTTTGCGCCCGATCTCAAGCCGGCAGGCATCCATCGTGGCCAGCTTGCGTGGCAGGCCCTGCAACAGTTCGACATTGTTGAACCCGGCCAGCCCGATCTGCCCTGGCACGTCGATGCCCTGATCCAGCAGGTATAGCAACCCGCCCGCGCCGATCATGTCGTTGGAATAGTACAGAAAATCTAGCTCGGGTGAGCGTTCCAGCATTGTTTGCGTCATCTCGCGGCCCTTGGCCAGAGCCGAACCACCTGAATAGAACTCGCGGTCTTCAATCTCGATTCCGTTCTTGCCCAGCACTTCAGTGAAGCCTTCGAACCGTTTGCGGGCGCGGTGGTCCAGCGGCATCTTGGTGCCCATAAATCCGATATGTTCATACCCCGCCTTCAGGATCGCCTGCGCCATCTCGCGCCCTGCACGCCGATGGGAAATACCCACCATCGCATCTACGGGCTTACCGTCGGTATCCATGATTTCAACAACCGGAATCCCCGCAGAATCCAACATCGCGCGGGCTGCCTCTGTATGTTCCAGCCCTGCAATGATCACGCCCGAAGGTCGCCACGAGAGCATCTCGTACAGTACTTTTTCTTCTTTCTCGGGCAGATAATCCGTGACGCCGACAACAGGCTGCAACTCGGTATCTTCCAGCACCTGGTTGATCCCTGTCAGCACCTCGGGGAATACCATGTTCGACAGCGAGGGGATGATCACTGCCACCAGATTCACCCGGCTAGAGGCCAGCGCGCCCGCGATTTTGTTGGGCACGTACCCCAACTCTTTCGCCGCAGCCAGAACGCGGGTGCGGGTTGCATCGGACACATCGCCCCGGTTGCGCAGAACCCGGCTGACCGTCATCTCTGACACCCCCGACGCTTCTGAGACATCACGAAGGGTAAGCGGGCGTTTTGTTTCTGTTGTCACGAGGGCACCTGCGTCGTTGTTTTGAAGAATGGTAGCGTGAACAGGGCGCAATTTTCAACTGCCCATCAAAGCCCATGACAACCCCGAAAAACCAAGCTAGAGAGAGGCTTGCGCGGCCCCGTGGCTCAACTGGATAGAGCAGCCCCCTCCTAAGGGGCAGGTTGCAGGTTCGAATCCTGCCGGGGTCGCCAGCCAGTATTATGAACGAACATACCTCTCGCTTTGGATGATTTCGCGTGATGAGCGAGCATTGAAAAACCTTCGGAGACTGCAGTGTAACCGGACTTAGCGGCCGAGATTGCCAGGCATGATTTGGAGGCCAGCTGCTTTTTTGGCGAGCCAGTTCATGCGTCTTTCGATCAAGATGGCTCCACACCAGAAATTGTCGCCCAACTAGGCTAAAGGCCGGTCTTTTTGCCAACAATTGAACCGAACTGCCAAATTGGACCTGATCAGAAATCGACAGCACTGAATGGTTACAAAGCGTTTAGACAAAATCGCGATAACTTGTCCGCAAAAGGCACATTTACGCCCCAGGCCACACGTCAAGACGACGATGTCCCTCCTTAGCACTGTTCCCAACTACCAACGGGAATGGAGTGCGGCTAATGCAATTTCTGAGTTTGAGGCTCTGCAAATGGAAGAGACGGTTTGCAGGTTATGTGATGGGGCTTTCTGTCCTGTTATGCGTGCTTGCAGTGCCTGGCGCCGGATACTCGGAACAACCTTTGGTGGTTGGCAGTGATCGAGGCGGTTTCTTGCATGATCGTTTGGTCGAATTGGAGAACCTTCAAAGAAATGGCATACGTGTCGAGCTGCGCGGGCGGATCTGTTATTCGACCTGTACGATGTTTCTTGGCCTGCCAGGGACATGTGTAACACCGGACACAATATTTGGATTTCATGGTCCGTCGCGTCATGGCAGGCCGCTCAGTGCCTCAGATTTTCAGTATTTCAGCGAAGTGATGGCGGAGTTCTACCCCGAGCCCATCAAGACTTGGTTCATGGAAACAGGACGAAACCGAATTCGCGGCGTACACAAAATCAAGGGTGCAGAGCTTATTCGATTGGGTGTTCTTGCTTGCCGCACGGCGTAGCGTCGCGCTTGTCTTCAAACCTCTAGATAGGTATGAGTGTATTGTGTGAGCACAATCATAGCGTGTGCTTTGACGGGTAGCCTTGCATAGGAAATTAGTCTGGTTGATTTCGGGACTCCTTCATCGAATTCATGGGGGCAAAGCGCGCAGAGCTCCTGCGCCGACAAAGCCGATCTGCGTCGTAGGGGATGTCCATGGCTGCATCGGGCTTTTGGAAAAGCTCTTGTCCCAAGTACCGCATGACGCCCAGATCATTCTGGTTGGAGATTACATTGACCGAGGCGAATACAGCTCGGAGGTTTTGCGGATGATGCAAGCCTGCCCCGAATTTATGTGTTTGATGGGAAATCATGAGCAAATGCTACTGCGTTTCCTGGCCGATCCGAAGAAACACGGTCGTCAGTGGCTACAAAATGGGGGCTTGCAGACACTGGCGTCGTTTCGCATCCCAGCCGCTCGGCCAGAAATGACTTCCGAGGAACTGACCAAGTGTCGGGATAGTTTGCGGCGCGCTATGGGTGATGAACTTGTTGGCTGGATCGCAGATTTGAAGACCAGTTTCCATAGTGGGAATATCTTTGTCTCGCATGCTGGGGCAGACCCCACACGTCGGCTTGACCAGCAATCTGAGCACGACCTGCTTTGGGGCAACAAACATTTTCAGACCAAAGACAGGAAAGACGGTCAGTGGGTTGTCCATGGCCATACAATCGTGAGTCGCGCTGCGGTTCGGGGCGGCCGAATTGCTGTCGACACGGGCGCGTTCGCGACCGGCGTGCTCAGCGCAGTCTATCTGGACGGTTCTGAGCCAGAGTTTCTGACGGCGCTTGGTTAGTATTGGTTGTTTTTGCAACACTGAAAAAACAATCTAAGGCAGAATGCGTCGAAATATTGTTTCGCGAAAAGAGAGTGAATTAAACCTGAGATAATTAGGTTTTTCGAGCGATTCATGTGCACCCTTCGGATCCCATTTTACGGCGTTCTGCAAACTGGACGTCGGCTGCACCCTTCAGGAGATGACTTGGGCCTCATGGCATTGCGGGGTGGTGGCAACACGGGCTTAGAAATCAGGCCCGCGGTGACAGCGGAGTGTTGGGCAGATTGAAAGTTGCCATCGTACATTATTGGCTAGTGGGAATGCGCGGCGGTGAAAAAGTCTTGGAGGCGCTGCTGGATCTATTTCCGGGCGCAGTGATTGTGACTCATGTCTATGACCGCGAAAAGGTCAGCGCCAAGGTCAGAAAACACGAGGTGCGAGAGACCTTTATCGGGCGCTTGCCCGGTGCGCGAAAGCACTATCAGAAATACCTGCCCCTTATGCCCCTGGCGCTTGAACAGATGGACATGCAGGAATTTGATCTGATTCTGTCCAGCGAATCCGGTCCGGCAAAGGGGATCGTGCCGCGCCCCGATGCGTTGCATGTCTGCTATTGTCATTCACCGATGCGCTATATTTGGGATCACTATCACAGCTATCGGCAACAGGCGGGGGGTGTTGCGCGGATAGCGATGCCCTTCCTAGCGCATAGGCTGCGCGTTTGGGATGTCACGACTGCTGCTCGCGTGGATCGTTTCGTGGCCAATTCGTCCTTCATTCGTGACCGAATCCAAACCTATTATCGGCGCGAAGCAGAGGTTATTTTTCCTCCGGTCGAGACGCAGGCGTTTCAGATATCGAACCATGTTGAAAACCACTACCTGCTTGCAGGTGAGATGGTTTCTTACAAACGGGCCGATCTGGCGATTGATGCGTTCAACGCCTCTGGCCGTAAACTGGTGGTTGTTGGTGATGGTGAGATGCGCGGCGTGTTGGAAAAGAAATCCTGCCCCAATATCACTTTTCTTGGCCGGGTTGATAATGCCGAGCTAAAGCGTCAATTCGCCACCTGTCGCGCGCTGATTTTCCCCGGTGAGGAGGACTTTGGCATAGTTCCGGTCGAAGTGATGGCCAGCGGACGACCGGTGATCGCATATGGGCGCGGTGGGGCATTGGACACCGTCATCGAGGGTGTCAGCGGTGTTTTATTTCATGAACAGACCGCCGAAGCCCTAAACCTGGCCATCGACCGGTTCGAGAAGAACCCGGATTTGGTGAAGGATCCAGCGACGATCAGGGCGTTGGCGGATACATTCGATGTTGAGGTCTTCAAGCAAAAGATATGGGCACTAATCGCTGACGCGCGGGCAAACGCCTGACGCGGACGCAACGCACGCAGGACTTGTAGGTCATTAAGCGGTTTTTCCTAACGTGCCGCTGATTGACACACAGACAGCGAGTCCTGACCCATGACCACCAATCCTTTCGTAAACCGAGTATCCAGCCTGTCCGGTCCTGCCCGAGATATTGCACCCGTGACGCCTTCGGATACTGCGGACCTGCCTGATGTGGCGATCGGGCTATACGTTGAATCGGGCGGGACGATTGTGTTGACGACTGTTCGCGGGGAAATCCGCACGGTGCAGGTTCTGGACTTTTCGATCCTGCCAGTGGGCGTCAGCCGTGTGCATGCCACGGGCACAACGGCCAGTGGAATCCATGCAATGGTGCTGGCATGAAGCTGACCCGCGACCTTTCTGTTACGTCGCACCCTGCGCGCCGGGTATCTGGCCCAGCCCTGTCACTTGATTTCGAGCGGCAGGAGTACCGGCGGTTCGGGCGCCCCATCGCGTTGAGCGAGGCGATGACCTTCGCGCGTGCCTCTTCGGCCCGGCAGGCCGGGGCCTCGGGCATGATCGAGACGGTGGGCATTGGCGTATTGCGGCGAGATCATGTGGTCGGAACCGGAGCGTTCCGGGGGGCCTTGTTCGAAGGTCAGGCCACCAATCTGCTGCACTATTCAGATGACTTTACCCATTCCTACTGGAACGGATATGCGCGTAAGCCCAGTTTCGTCGGCGGGCAGCTTGCGCCGGACGGGACGGCTTCGGCCCTGACGTGGAATTGCGCGGATACCACGGGCGGCCCGGACCTGAACCGAGGTGGGGTACTTATCCCCTATCCTGGGGCGTCGGGCATGGCGACGGTCAGTATCTGGTTGCGTGCCAGCGTACCTTTGACCATGCGGTTCGGGCAGTCGGACAAGACATCAAAAACGATTAACGTCACGACCCAATGGCAACGGTTCAGTCACACGGATCTGTTGCCCAACAATCAGAACCGGATCTTTATCCTGTATGAGGCCATCAACAGCGATATTGACCTCTTTATCTGGGGCGCGCAGGCAGAAACCGGCAACACACTGACAAGCAATATCGCCACAAACGGGGCCGAGGTCACGCGCGCAGCCGATCAAGCTGGGTTGACCGGTTTGACCGGAGCGTTTGAGGTCACTGTCACATACGAGGATGACAGTCAGGACGTGATGACCAATCAGACCGTCACCGACGGCTGGTGGCCCGTGCTGTCGCAGCCCAGAGTCAAGTCCATCGTGCTGAGCTGATGGGGCCTGCATCCACCTGAAATGCCGTGGATCTGTGTTTGGTCTACGGCATTTCGGCATTCAAAAAACAACTTAAGATTGTTTCTTGCCAAGCGAGCGGATAGATTTGCATATGGTCTTTCGGGTTCGGCAATAGGGCGGTCCTCCTGCGATGTTCTTTCTGGCTTGGATGCTGATATGCGCTGTGCTGGGGCTGTTCTTTTGGGTGGCCCTGTCGTTGCGGTCAGCTCCGATTGTGCTGAGCCTGATGTTCTTCGCCCTGATCTATTGCATCCGTCCCGCAATGATCATGCTTGGGGCAAATCTGGTGAATCCTGCGCTGTTCAATGACACAGCCGAGCTGGGTGCTTTCGCGTTGATCTACGCGGTCTTGTATCTGTCTGCGGCGCTGGTCACGGTTGTGATCTTGAGTGCCGTGCGTCCCGGATTAGGTGCCGGTCTGTTCCCCGAAATGTCGTCACGCGTCGATACCGTTTCGGCGCTTGTGGCCATTCTTCTGACCATCGTTGCAATGGGAATCGGCGTACAGCTTTTTCTGAAATTCGGGTCGCTTCAGGCAATCCTTTTTGCCGCGAAGATCACCAAGGATCTGGCGGGCACTTTTGGGCTCAGGTCCCTTGTAGGGCTGGGTGCATTCTTTTCTTCGGTCGCCTTGTTGATCAGCTTGCGCGACAGGCGTATCGGCAAAACGGCCATATTTAGCCTCTGTTTTGGTATCAATCTGTTTGTCTTTTCCCTGTGGGGCACTCGGCTGGAAGCGTTCGTACTGCTGTCCGGTACACTGCTGGTCTTGACCTCGCGCGCGGGGCAGATCGACCTGTGGGGTATCATGAAATTCTCGGTCTGGGGGTTTTGCCTGCTGTTTGGTGCGACAGTGTTGTACATCTACCGCCTTGCGCAATTGTCCGGCAGTTGGGAGGTCGCCTTTTCCCGCGATTTGACCACGACGACCGCGGTGTCCATGCATATGACGCGGTTCGATTCCCTGATGCTGGTGGTGCAGGATTTTACTTCGGGGCTTCACACGCGGGTCGGAGAAGACTTTTACAACGGTCTGATCATGGTCATCCCGCGCGCTCTGTGGCCAGACAAACCTTCGCAACTGTTGATCGGCCAGTGGTTCCGGCAATGGTATGAGCCGAACGCGGTCAACGGTTGGACGGTCGGGGGACCGGGCGAGTATCTGGTGAACTTCGGGTTGGCGGGTGTCATTCTAGGCGGGATCGTGTTTGGCGTGATGCTGACAGTGATCCATTCGGGCTATCGCAAGATGGGTGCGGATCAGCCCTTGTCGGTCATGCTGTCGGTTGTGTTGGTGCTGATCGTGGTGCCCGAAGGCTCGCCCATTCAACTACTGCCAAGGGTTGTGCTGTGGTGTATACCGATTTGGCTGGTTGTTTGGGCGGCAAGAATGCGGCTCAGAGCTCCGGTTGCAAGCGTTCCAAAAGTGCCGTTTCCCGGTCGCTGATGGCTTGGGCCAGAGCTGCGCGCAGTTCAACCTCGCGGGCGCTTTGGCCGGGCTTGTGCGGGGTTGTGTTGAGCCTTCGGTACACTCGGCGCGCTGTCTCATACAGAGCGCCTTTGGGCAGTTTACCCCGGATCGCCGTGTTCAAAGATTGCAGCAACCGGTTACGGACAAAATAGGTTTCGTTCGACCCGTCAAAGAACAGCGGCACATTCGTTTCAAGCCCCAACCGCCCAAGCAACGCAGCTACAGTATTTGCAGGGTCGGACAACATATGGCGCATCTCAAGATGGATGACGCGTTCCGGCCCCAGATCCCGCCGCCACAAGGCCAACCAATAGCCGAACGCGGCCCAGTCCAGAGCGTTGCGCAGGTGATCCTGAGGAAAATGGCTGGATGCACGCCCGTCCAGAACCATCTCGAAAAACATCTCGATCGAAATTGACGCGTCGATATAGCTCTTGTTGTTCGAGAAGTAGTGATAGGTCGAGGTGATCTGATCCACCGGGTCACGTGTGATGAAGATGACCGGCGGCCGGTGCGCCATCGCGGCGATGGTTTTACGGGCGGTTTCGTGATGCGCATAGGCAGGTGTTGAATCCAGCCACAACGCATTGTCGGGCGCATCGGGAAACAGCGCAGCATATCCCGCAAGACCCTGGGTAAAAACGCTGTGTTCGGGTCGAAAAAAGTGGCTGTCGCGGTCATAGAGGAACTCCAGCTCTTTGCGCACACCGCCCGAGATTTGCGGATGCTGAACCAACCAGTCATGCAGCGAACTGGTGGCGCATTTGGTGAAGCCGCAGATGAACAGATCGGGCAGGCGGTGGGGGCGCTCAGTCATCGCGGGTCTCCTTCGGCAGACCGGTGGCGCGATACAGCAGGTCCTCGTAGGCGTCGATCATCCGCGTCGTGCGAAACGGGGCAAGATTGGGTTCAGGGTCTTGCATGCGTGTCGCGCGCACCCGGTCGGGATTTTGGGCAAGGTCGTTGAAAATCGCTGAGAGCGTCGGGGCGTCGATTTGTTCGGGGGTCAGGCCGCGATGGGGTGGGATCAGTTCCGGTATGCCGCCATTTGGGCTGCCGACCACGAACAAGCCGCGCGCCATGGCCTCGATCACGGTGCGCCCAAAAGGTTCGGCCCAAAGCGCAGGCAGAAAAAGCACGTCGAGCCTGTCGAGAAATGCGATGGCCTCCTGTCGACCGGTCAGACAGATCCCGGCGGCAGCGGGGTCATCCGGCAGGGCGATGCCCTGATTGTCCCCGGCCAGAAGCAATCGGTGCCCGTTCTGCGCGAGGTCAGTGTTTTGCCATGCGGTGATCAGCTCGGCCACGCCTTTGCTGGGGTGAAGGCGGCCCAGATAACCAAAGGTCAGGGGCGTGCCCGCATCCGGCGCAGGTGCGCGCGGTGCTTGCAGAAATCTGTCCGGCACCGCGTTGTAGATGACGGTTGGCGCATATCCCAGCATGGTTTCGTAAATCCGCGCCACGTGATTGGAAATCGCCACGACGTGTTTTTGTCGTCGCAGGATCAACCGGCGCAGGCCAGTGGCGTAGAAACACGGGCTGAGGGCGGAATTGCAGCCTGCGCCGCCATGCTCCATCGTGCCAAAGGCGCAAAACCAGCCGTAGTCGCGGATGACCGGGACACAGGCGGTGCGGGTCAGCAGACAAGCCAGCATGAAAGCCGACCCATGTCCGGCAGGGTTATTCATCAGCACCACATCTGGACAGTTGCGCCGCAGCCATTGCAGAGTGCGCAGGAACAGGACGGGGTCTATTTCGCTGCGCAAGATCCAAGCCATGCGGGTGGCAAAGTGGCGCACGCCATGCAGGGGGCTTTTGCCGATCGGCAGGCCCTGAACGACTTCAATGGGGATGTTATCGACATGATCCGGATATGGGCGCGACCCGTCCGAGACCACAACCCGCACGTCATGCCCGCGTGCCTTTAAGCTGCGCGCGATGTCCCGTGCTGATCGCTCGGACCCGCCCAGCTCGTTGGGGGCATAGTTAAAACACTGAATGGCGATCTTCATGAGAGCTGCCCTTGACGCATGAGACCCAGAACCGAAGGGTCAATGCCCATCTCGCGCCGGGTGTATCTTACGGCCTCAAGGTTCCAGCCAGCGACAGACAGAGCCAGACACAGCGCAGCCCCTACCGGGCCGAAGGCCCAGATCATTGGGATCATCGCCGCCATTGCTATCAAGTTCATCCGCGCCAGCAGCCGAAAGGCCGCTCGGTCATGGCCCGTAAGCTCAAGCAGGACCGAGGTCGGTCCGGTCAGCGCATTCACCGCATAGGAACCTGCCACGATTAACAGAACATTGTAGCCGGTTTCGAACCCGGTTCCGAACAAAGACAACAGCCAGACACCAAACAGGATCAGCCCGAGGAATATCAGCAAGGCTGATCCCCCAGCGATGGCGGCGACGGTGGAGCATGTGCGTTGCAACGCACGGGTTTTGCCGTTGTGATGCAGGCGCGAGATTGTGGGTGAGACGACCATGTTGGCGGCCAGCAAGACGAGGTTCATCAACAGCGCAATGCGCAGCGCGGCAAAGGTCGGTCCGGTGTCCGCCGGGCTCAGCATCAGTCCCAGCAGAACCACGACAAGGTTCGGAGCGGCGATTTGCAGGACGGATACACCCCAAAGACCCCACATGCGTGGCCGCCATGTGGCCCGGTCATAGGCAGCTGGAGCCAGAAACAAGGCCTTGGGCCGGGTCGCCGGATGCAGATGGAGCTGAACCAATACCGTGGCCACAAGCAGCGCGGTCAGCAACCAGGTGATCTGCGCAGCACTGCTCTGCCCTGGCCAGAGCAGGATCAGGGGGATCGCCGACAGGATCACCATCCCGCGCCAGATCACATCCCGAGGCGCAAGGGCCAGACTCATCCGGTCATAGGCACGCAGGACAAAGGCAAAATATTCCGCCCAGGCCATTGTCAGCGCGAATACCCCCGTGGCCGCAATGAAAGGCCATCCAAGCTTGGGTTGCAGTCCCACTAAGACCGGGGCAGACACGCTCGCCATAGCTACGGTGCCCAACGAGACAATCCAGAATCCGTCGCGTATCCGGCCCGTTGCAAGCCTGTTCTGACCTTGCGCTGCGTAGATCGAGACATAGCGCAGGCTCAGCATCCGTTGCCCGAAACTGCCCGCCGCCGCCAGCAATACCGCCAGCGAAAATCCAAAACCGAAGGTGCCATAGGTCGAGGCATCCAACGCCTGCGCCAATACCAGAAACATGGCAAATTGCAGGCCTGCGGCCCCAACCTTGATGACAAGGGCAGCAAGTCCGCCTTTCATCAGGCGCTGTCTTATGGGGCTGGACTTGTCTGGCATCGGCGGAGTTACACGGGTCCCCTAGCTTCCCACCGCCACAATCGGCGCGGTGATCAGAGACGGGGTGATCTGGTCGATCGTGCGGCCCCAGCGCGTAACCGGGTTTTCGGCGATGAAGATGATATCGTTGCGGCGCAGCTGGAACCGAGCTGCCAGCGTCAGGTGCGCGGCGTTGCGGATGTCCAGATGCCAGGCCGTCACCGCGCCGAATTCGCGGATATCTTCGGACGCGCGCAGCACATAAACCTCAGACGCGTCCCCGGTTTTCTTGGCGATCCCGCCGCCCGTGTCAAACAGCGCGTCCGCCAGCGTGGCCGTGCGCTCGAAGGGCAGGGCATAGCGGCCCTGATTGCGGACCTCGCCGCTGAGATAGACATAGTCCCGGTCCACCGCGTCCAACTCGATGGTTTGCAGGAATGTCTCGCGCCGCTCGTTCAACTCGTCCCGGCGTAGGGTAACAGCGGTCGACAGTTCCTGCAGGGCGGTCTGGCGACCCTCCAGCACCGTTTCGCGCAGCTGGATTTGCTGCGCAAAATACCGCTCGGCCCGGTCCAGATCGTAATCTGTATCCACAAAGACCGAGTCATCAGCGATCAGGGTCAGGTTCTGCAAATCCGGGCGCGCATAAAGGTCCTCAAGCGGGATCTGGTACATCTGCCCGTTGCGGTAAACGCGGACCGAGCTGTTGTCGATATCGCTGACCTTGACCGACCCGGCGGCAGAGAGCGCCTCGCCCAGCGTTAGTTGCGTCAGGGTGATGGGTTGCACGCCGGGCTGTCCGACCGCCCCCCCGACCGAGACGCGGCGGGCGTTGAACTCGGCAATTTCCAGGCTGAACGTGGGGTCGATCTGGTTTTCGACAAGGCGCTGGAACAGCACGGCTTCGGCCTCGTCCACGGTCAGACCTTCAAGGCGCACGCGGCCGACATCGGGGATGTTGATCGCTCCGTCATCCTGCACCGTATAGCCGTTGCGGCTGTTTTGGGCGGCCAGCAGGCCAGATAGTTCTCCGGCTGTGCCCTGGGTCGAGGGGGTCGACAGCACCAGCACATCCCCGGTGCCGATCGTATAGGGCCCCGGCGTGACATCGGGCGGTGGGTCCAGCCGCAACCCGCTGCGCGACCCATCTTGAGTTGAGGGGGCATCGGGCAGCGGACCCAGTCCCCGCTGGCTGGTGCCCGCGCCGGACCCCGCCGAAGTTCGAAACACCGATGGCAGGGTTTTGGGCGCATAAGGTGCGCGATTGGCGACCATCACGGTTTCCGGTGTCACCGGCACCACCCGCACCTTGCCGCTGTCGGACACACCCGCCGTAACCGAGGGGCTGCGATAGATCGTCGAACAGCCCGAGATCAGGCCGCCCACGGCCAGCGCAAGGACGAAAAGTGGAATTCGGCGCATGGTTAGCCTCCTGCCATGTATAATTCTAACTCGCATCCGGCACCGCCTTCATGAACAGGTTGCCGAGGAAATCGCCGGTCCATTGCGAGGACTGGATGATGGTTTGGCTGCCATTTCGCAGCCAATATGTATTGGTGAAACTCTGCGCGGTGCCAAAGCACTGTTCTTGCCACTTGCGCGTGGCCACAGGATTACCTTGCTGCACGATGGTATCCGGCCCAAGCGCTGTGATCCGGCAGTCATAAGCATGCAGCTCGATCTCATCATTGCCGTTGAGAAAGCTGTGAAACCGCTCGGCGCGCCCTTCCTGACCGCTCAGGATCAACCCGGCGCTGTGCCGGATGTCCGACCCAGTCATGCCAGAGCCGAACCCTTTGGTCGAGGTCAGAAAACCCTGTTCCAGCGTGATGGTTGCCCCATCTGCCGTCAACCAGGTTTGCACGTCGTCCCGTGTCACCTCTAACAGCATCACACCGCTCAGGTCGCGCGACGGAAAGGCGACCTCAAGCCGGGGTGGGATCGGGCGTTGTGCGGCCAGCGCATCGGCACGGGGGTGAAAGCGGGGCGCATCGGGACGCAGCGCGCCGCGCAAAAGGTCGAACTCATCCCGCGCCTCGCCACAGGCGGCCAGCGAGAGGGCAAGGCAGAGGAGCGCGAAAACTCTCATCGCCAGAACCTACCCCAGCCGCGCGACAATTCCTGCGCTCGCGCCTCGCGGGTGACGCCATATAGCCGATTGCGCACATTCAGCCGCGCGCCACCGTCGCGCAGGACGGGGCGGATGGTTTGTCTGATCTTGTTGCGCGATGGGCGACCCGTCAGCCATGAGATCGGGATCTCAAGCCGAATGCCCTTGTCGAATGAGCCTTCGCCGAACTCTTCGAACCCTACCGTGGTCAGGGTAAAGAAAGCACCTACCGTGAACCCGTTGGTAAATTCCCGATCCAACGAGAACGTCGCGCCATAGTCCCCTGCCAGATAGCGGCCTGCGTCGATCTGGGCATGATAGTCCCCTGGCAGGTCGTAATAGGCTGAGACATGGCCTGTGGCGACGGAATAATCCTGAAAGCCGAACAGCACGTCAAAATCACGCTGCGCCACGTAATTCGCCTCGACCCCCAAGGCGAGGCGACTGTTGGTCGGGTACCACAGAAGCTCGGCCGACACCCCGCCAAACATGGTCTCCAGATATCCCAGCGTGGTGCGGGCGTAGAAATCGGTGCGTGGTCTCCACAGGTATTCGGCGGTCATATGCTCGACCCGCAGGTTGGATTCGCGGGCATAGATCGCCCAGTCCGACCGAACACGCGGCAGGGTGGAATCCGAAACGCGCGTGCTGTCGTCCAGCGTGCTCAGAACTGGTTGGCGCAGCCCGGTGGACAGGGTCAGGCCCGGCCTCAGCGTATAGTCCAACCCCAACGCGGCGCCGATTTCATACCGCAATGGGTCGTCGGGATCGAAGAAGGAAAAGTTCAGATAAGGCCCGAACCGATAGGAAAAATGCGGATAGGCGTCGCGCAGTACGCCGCCTTGAAAGATCGGGATCGTGTCCGAAATCTCGACCCGCGCGAGGCTGCGCCATGCGTTGTCCGGGTCATGCTCCGATTCGTACAGATCGTTGCGGTCCACCTGCACCGCACCCAGTGGCGCGCCGTTGGACATCAGCGCAATGTTAAAGGTCTGCGTCCGCGGCGGCTCGGTATTGGCCAGAACCCGAGCGGTGCGGCCCAAGGCCTGCGCCGCCTGTCCATAGGTTTCGTTCTCGACCCCGACCGTGACAGCATCGCGGTCCTGCGACAGGTAGACCAGCCGCAGCCCCTCGCGGTCCAGCGCGGTGCGGACGTCCCCTTGGTTGTCACCGGGTGCGCGCAATGGCGGGGGCGAGGCCCCTTGCCCCCCCGGCGCGGGCGTCTGCCGCGGGTCGATGAAATAGCTATAGGTCAGCCCCAGCGTGGTTCCGTACAGCACCGAAGTGGTCAGTTGCGATCCGTTCCGAAACCGATACTGTGCGGCGATGTTGAACGGGGTGCGGATGTCGAACCCGATCCGGTCGCGCTCCACATCATAAAGATCGGGGGAGTATTCTGCCAAAAAGGTTAGCCGGTCGTTATATTGCCAACTGCCCCCGGCGAACAGGGCGGCGTCGCCCTGAAACCAGTTGCCGAAGTCCAGACGTCCGGTCTCCGAAATGTCACCGGCGCGAGGATCGCTGCGCTCGTCAAAGCGGCTGCTGATCAGGCCCAGCGGGTTGGCAAAGCTGCCACGTCCGGCCAGGCGCCCCCAGCCGATGCCTCCGGTCAGCTTGAACCGGTCGCGGATCGTTTTGGTCGCAACGATATATTCCGAGGCATAAAGCCCGGTCCCGCCGAAATCCCGCAATCCCAGCACGATGGCGGGCGCCCGACGGCTTTCTTCGCGCAGGCGGAAATGGATGTCGAAGCTGCGGTCATAGCGATCACCGCGCTCTCCATCAAAGCCTTTCAGGACGGCGTAGCGGAAGCTGCCATGAACCCAGGGCAGCATCTGAAAGGTCATGGTTGCGCGCGCGGTGTCCCGAAAGGCGGATGCGGTAAAAACCAGCGCGCCATCATCGAACATCTCGGCGGTGGGCAACTCGATCAGGCCCGGCGTTCCGTATGTGGACACGGTCTGCGCCTGTACTATGCCTGCCAGAGTTGCGCCGATCACAGCCATCGCAATTGTCCAGCCTCGTATTCCCGTTTGGTTCGTCACGTCACCTTGTCACTTCAAACTTTCCGAGCGATCCCGACACAGGAATGTGGATTGTAGTCAGCACCAAGTAATACTCACCCTATAGGAGAAAAACAGTTTTGAATTCCCGGTAGCTGAATTTCCTTTGGGATGAAAGGTCGGTAATTGGGTCGAAAATTCTGGGGCGTATTTCATTTACCGCTGAAAGTCATTCAATTTATTGAAATACATGTTGATTTTTTTAATACATCGTTCACCATTGACGCTATAAAGACAGTGTAATTTCTCAGGTGTGGTATAGGCGGCACAGGTTTCGCTTCAGGAGCTTTCGGATGTTCAGAACTTCAGCATTGGTTCTTTTTCTATCAACCACAGGTGTAGTTGCTCAACAGGCAGAAAACACCGACGCCACGGAAGACGTCGAGGATACAGTCACAGCCGCCGAAGCCGCTGAAGAGGCGGGTGTAACGGGCTTTGTCCCTCTGGTCGCCCCTGCGCTGGGTGCTGCTGCCGCCGCTGTGGGTTTGGCGGCTGCCGGGGGTGGGTCGTCGACCACAACGACCAGCACGGTCAGCACCAACTGATCCTTGACCCCGCCAAAAATGGCGCGCCTAGTTGCTATAGTAGGATGCGCCGTAGCGGCCATAGGCATAGCCATATTGCTTGGCGCTGCGCATATTGATCTGCCCCATGACGATCCCCGTTAGGCGTTGATTGTCCATGTGGAACAGCCGAATGGCCTCGGTCACATCCTGTTCTGCTGTGGCATTCCACTTAATAGTCAGCAAAACGGCGTCGGCATTGCGCGCGATCAGTCGGGCATCTGACACCAGTAGCGTGGGCGGTGTGTCGATCAGGATGACATCATAGAACTTGCGCGTATCCTCCAGAAACTGTCGGAAGCGATCCGAGGCGAACAGATCCGCCGCATTGGTCGCTGTTTTCTGACCTGCCAGGATATCGCACCCGATCAGCGGGTCTTGAAAGATTGCATCCGTGGCAGCAACATCTCCGGCCAGAACCGAAACGATCCCGGTATTCGGCACATCGCGCAATTGGTCGGTCATGGTCAGGCGGCGGATATCTCCCTCGACCAACAGGACTTTTTTACCAATCCCGACAAAGTTCTGCGCCAATGCCATGGTGTTGGTGGTTTTGCCTTCGCCAGGCAGCGATGACGTCATGACAATAACCTGCGGCGGGCGATCCACGTTGGACAACATCAGAGAGGTTCGCAGATTGCGCACCGCCTCAGCCGTTGCGGAGGCGGGCTTGGCGGCGAGATAGTCCAAAACCTTGCGCCGGTCGCGGGCTGGAAAGGTCGGGATTTGACCCAGAACGCTGTAGCCGGTCTTGCGCTCAACCTCGGGCGCTGAACGATACCCTTTTCTCCGCGCCTCCAGTACAAAGACAATGGCGGTACCCACGATCAGACCAAGGATTGCGGCCAAAACCAGCATCAGCGGTTTTCTCGGGCGCGACGGGTCCGTCGGAATAACGGCGCGCGAGATTTGGCGACTGTCAGCCTTCTGTATCCCCTCCTGCGCCGAGGTCTCCTTAAGACGGGTCAGGAAATACTCGTACAGCAGACGAACAGCCTCGGCTTCTCGGGTGAGTTGCTGTAATGCGATGAGGTCCGCATTCTGCTGAGTGATCTGTTCGGACAGGTCTTGCGCAGATTGGGTCAAAGCCTGCGCCTGTTGCGCGGCGCGCCGGGCCTCAAGCGCGGTGCGGGCCAAAAGACTTTCGAAGGCTGTGTCGAACTCAGTCGTTTGGCCACCCGCCAATTGCGCAAACAACCGGTCCAGTTGCGGATCACCCGCCTCCTGCGCCTGTTCCGCGCGGGTGGTCGCGGCGGTCAGGCGATCAAACCTTGCTTGCGCCGCGATTTGCGCAGCCGCAGCGGTTTCGCCCCGGTCACGCAAATCCTTGAGCTGGACTTCCTGAAGCTGCAACGCCTCGGCAGATACCAAAGCGGTTGACGTGTCAAAGGCACTCAACTTGGCCTCTGACGCTTCCAATTCCTGCTGCAACTCAGCCACTCGGTCGGTCAGCCAGGCGGTGGCCTGCTCGGTCGCTGCGAATTTTACTTCGATCTGGTCGCGCACATAAAGGTTAACGATCGTATCCGCGATCAGGGCTGATTTGCGGGCCGATTCAGTCTCGACCGTCACGCGGAACACAAGGCTTTGGGGCAGGTTTCGGATCGAAGTTTTCTGCAACAGCGCGGTGATCACGCTATCGCGGGTGATTTGGGCGCTGATTTCATCCGGCAAAGGCGCGGGCTGCGGTGACAGGCCTAAACCATCCTTGATTTTGTCCCTCAGCGTTTTAGGCAGCAGCGCAGCGTTGAATTCCGGATCGGAGGTCAGGTCCAGCCTGTCGACGACCTTGCCAATCAGTCCACGGGATCTGAGAACCTCAAGCTCGGAATTCACCTCGGTCGACTCGCCGGACAAACCGCCGACAACAGACTGGAGGTCGACAATGCTCTGCTGTTGCGTCTCAAGCATCACAACGGCGCTGGACCGGTACATCGGCACCGCCGCGAAGATCAGGTAGGCGAGCGTTGCCATCACAGTCAGCGCTGTGGCGGCGGCGATCACCCATTTCCCGCACCAAAGGGTTGCGAAAAGGGCGCTCAGGTCAACGATCTCGCCATCAAATGAGTCAGCGCCAGTGGGCCGCGGAGCGGTCAGGGGCGGGTTTGGAACAGTGAATTGCTTCATCAGAGTTTGGTCGTCTGCTCGAAATGCATTCTATGCGCGTTTTAGGAACCATATAGACACGTAAGGGTAGAATAAACCCTGACAGTGCGTTTATCGTCCCGTTCGCATGACCACGGCTGAGACTGTTCGGAAAAGGATGCTGATATCTTTTCGAAAACTGCGCTGAGCCAGATAGGCCACGTCCATCGCGATCCGTGCGTCATAGCTGACATCATTGCGCCCCGAAACTTGCCACAGCCCTGTAATGCCCGGTTTCTGCGCCACATAGGCCGAAGCGGCGGCGCCGTATTTCACCAACTCGACGGTGACGACGGGGCGTGGGCCGACAAAGCTCATCTCGCCTTTCAGGACGTTCCAGATTTGCGGCAACTCATCCAGACTGGTCCGGCGTAGAAGATGACCCAGCCGGTTGATGCGTGGATCATGGGTGAGTTTGCGGTCTCTTTCCCATTCAATCGCAGCCTGTGGGTTGGCCTGAAGATAAGCACGTAGCTGTGCCTCGGCATCGACGCACATGGTTCGGATCTTCCAGCATTTGAACAACGTTCCGTTCTTGCCAACGCGTTTTTGCCCAAAGAAACCTGGACCGCCCTCGCAGCGCATCAAGGCCCAAAGGACCAGAACGACCGGCGTTACAACTGGCAGCAGTAGCAGCGCAAGGCAGATATCAAAAGCGCGTTTGCCCAACCCGGAATAGATCCCCGATGGTGTATCAGGCGGGACGGATGAGGGGGCCGCGGCATCCTCGGCAACTGTTGCTGCGCCAAAATCCAGCATCCAAAAAAAAACCCCGGTTCCCAAATGTTGAGCTACAACTTTTAGGTGTAGAAAGCGAAAATTAGTTAATGAAAGGTTGATAAGAGCTGAGTGCAGCAAATTTTTGTTGACCAACTTGCAGAAAACTCGATGGCGCAGGCGTATACGCAAAGCAGCCTGATCAAACGTGGGTTTTTAGCATGGAGGAAGGCACGAGACCGAGATGTCAGGCCTTGGGCAGTGGCAGACAGCCCGGCAGGCCCGCAGGGAGCACCAGGCGAGCGCCCATATTATATAGGGATTTTACAAATCCCTCGCTTTCTGACGCGACGGTCAGGCTGAAGGGCGAGGCCGCAAGGACCGAGACGTCGCCGGGCAGCGCCTCAAGCATCTGCGTTTTGGGCAAGACAACCACATAGGCCGGGGCGTCGTCTGTCAGCAAAGCCACAACAACAAGCGTGGACAGCCACCCCAGAAACATCAGCGGCAGGGCAATCAGAACCGCCCTAATAGTCATGGATATGTTCCAGTGCCAGGCCTGACCCCGGAAGTTGGCGCAGACGTTCGGCCAGATCGGACACTTTGGCGACGATCAGATGTCGGTGGTCGCCGAACCCTTGCCGAGGCGCGCTGTAGATCGCGTCCGCCCGCGTGGGCTGATCCGAAATTGCGGTAAACAGGATGTCGTCATTGCCTGCGATCTCGACCACGTTCACACCGTCACCGGCCATCTGCACCAGCAGATTGGTCAGGGCGCGGTAGCGTGGCGTCTCGATCTCAATCCCTTCGGGACGCTCGGTGATGACTTGCACGTCGGGATAGGCGGGCAACTCGTCCTCTGAGGTGACGATCATGCGAAGGGTCAGCTCATCCTGACCGACCTGCTCAACGGCCTGTTCAATCACCCCGGCATAGCCACCCTTGGCGGTGTATTCCAGACCCAGAGCTATTGCGCGTTCGGTGTCGCGGATCGAGCCGCTGGACTGGTCAATCAAGCTTTGGGCATCGTCGTCAAAGCGCCACTTGTACCATGGCACCTGTTGCAGGAATTCAGAGTAATCTGATGCCTGCTGCGCCGACAGTTCATCCAGCGGAGCCCGTTCCGGGCCGCGCAGGGCGGTAAACAGGCGGCCGACTGTCTCTTCATACAGTGCCTTCAACGCCAGCTCCGCTGTGAAACTGGCCCCGATCACATAGATCGTCTGCTTGGTCTCACCGTCAATCTCGCCATGGGCAGCGGCTGCTTCGGTCAGCGCGCAGAGCGAGCTCCAGAACCCCGTGATCCCCTGCCAGAAGCCGTAGTCATGCGGGTCGCCTTGGCGCAGAACCTCGGCATAATCCTCATAAGCGTGGACAATGTGCCACTCAGGATAGGTCATCAGGCTGCGGGTTTTGGGGCGGTGATGCTCGGCCGGTAGCAGGGCGTCGTAGGGTTGCGCCTGCGCGGTACCCTTGCAGCTTGTTTCGACATAGATGATCGGTGCGGCCAAGCCGATCCCGACCAGCACCAACAGCAGAACCAGCCTGCGCAGCCATCTCAGCAGAAATCTCATGTCGTCCTCCGTGCGTCACGCAGACCGGCCCAGGCGGCCACCCCTCCCAGCGCCAGATGCGGCAGGTTTGCCAGCACGCGCCCGAGGGACAGGTCCATCCCGGCAGAGTCGTTCGTGAAGATCCCCAGATCCAGATAGCCATAGCCAGTGAAGAACCCGAAAACTCCGTCGCCCAGATAGGCCAGCCCGAACAGGATCAGAAAGGTGCGCGCCGCGCGATGGGACCAAAGCCCGGCAATCAGCGCCCAGAAGGCCGACGCCACATGCAGCGCGTCGTCATAGATATCCAGGGCAAAGATGCCAAAAGCCAGACCGTTTTCATCCGTCAGACCGGGTATGTAATTCAGCGACGCGGCAATCATCAGTGCCACAAAATACCCCATACAGAGTTTTTGAAGATTGGTCATAGCTGCCCCAAATAGCTGTCCCAAAGGTTGTTTCTTAACACCAGTTGCGGATCTAACGCGCGTTTGGCCTGCGCAAATTCCCGCGCGCGCGGATAGGCGGCGTTCAGTTGATCCAGCCGTGCGTGCGGGCGATACGGCAGGTAATAAGCCCCGCCGATCGCGGTGATCCGGTCGATCAGCTCTTGCGTCATGCGGGCCATGTCGGCCTCGGCGCGGGCGGTCATCTCCTGACTGAAAGACATAACGGCGGCGATGCGTGGTTCCGAGGCGAAGGACAGAACGGCCTGATCGTCCTGCGCCACATAGCGCAGGGTCACGTTCAGAAACTCCTGATACGAGGCCGGGATCACCTCGCGGCAGGCGGTCAGGAAATCGTCAAAGGCGTCGAAGCCCACGAAATATTCGTGCAGGATATCGGTGCGGTCCGGGTTGCGGTCGTCCAGCGTGACAACCGGTTCGTTGATCAGGGAATTCCGCGTTGCCTCACCCCCGCCCAAGGCTGGGCCTAGCGTGGTTTCGTTCCACCAGCGAAAGGACTTGAACGCCTCGTTGCCTAGCTGCGCGCGGTAGAGACGACTGGCGGCATGCGACATCCATCCAGAGCCGGATGCCGGCGGCAGGTCCGATTGATCCTCGGTCTCGCGGTAGGTGATCAGCAAGGCTTTTTCAAAGAAGGACGCCCTTTCGACATTGAGCCTGCCATAGGCCATCGACACAGCCGGGTCAGCCACGGCCTGGCGGAAAGCGTTGGCAAAGGCGCTGGCTTCCATCAATTTGAAAGTAGGTGATAGCCGTGTATTAGAGACCATTTCGACTTCTAGATCGACGATGATGCCGATCAGCCCATAGCCTCCCATGCCCAGATTGAACAGGTCGGCGTTTTCCGTGGGCGAGCATGTCACAAGCTCTCCGTCCGGTAGGATCATGCGCAGGGATCGCACGGTTGCGCCCATTGGTCCGAACGGAACCGGCCAGCCATGGGCGTTGACGGAATAGGTCGCGGCGACGCCGAAATCGTGGTTCGATTGCATCACCTTGGGCGACCATCCTGCAGGGTCCAACGCCGCAATGACCTGAGACCAGCGTGCCCCGGCATGGGCGCGGTATTTCTGCGCTGCGCTGTCAATCTCGACCGAGCCGTTGTCAAAGGTGATCGCTGTGCCATCGCGCGGGATGGCTTGCGCCCCCATCGAATGGCGCGCGGCACCGACATTCACCGGGCGGCCCTCGGCCTGTGCCTGCGCCAGTTCCTGACGGATGGCCGTGATCAGGGCTTCATCAGCATTCTCGGTCATCACCAGATGCTTGTGTACCGGCGTCGGTGACAATCCGCTGGCGTCATTCAGGATCGTGGCATCCGACACGGCAGGCGTGTAGCGGGTGCCGTCATAAACGGGCAGGTCTGGTCCCAACCAACGAGACAATCCCCAGCCCGCCACTCCACCGGCGGCGAAAAGTGCGGCGCGTCTGGTGAAAATCGTCATACGTCTTCCTTTGATAGCGTCGGCCCGGGCATGGCCTTCAGCACGTCAATTAATGCGGTTTGAAACTGCTCTGGGTCCTCGATTTGCGGGATGTGACCTACATCGGGCAAGACGATCAGCGGTGCTTCGGATAGCAGCGCGTACAAGGCGTGGGCTTGCGCGACCGGGGTCACGGTATCTTCCGCGCCCCAGATCAATGCGACCGGCAGGTCGAGCGTACGCCAGCTTTCTGCCCGTGTGCTGCGCGCGTTCTGCGGCGGCACAAGCAGGTGCGGCAACCAGTCCGCAACGGCCTTGGTATATCCTTCGCGGGCCATTGGATTGCGCAATATCGAGACGATTTCAGGCGTTGCAGCCTGTTTCACATGCAAAAACGCGCGAAGGAAATGGCGCGTTAGCAGTGGATTAGAGACTGTTGTGGCGGCTATACCCTGTCGCAGCAGTCCATTTCGCAGGTAAATGGGCTCAGAAGTTGGAGATTCATGCGCCTCAAGCGCAATCGCCCCACAAACTATGACCAACCCGGACACCAAATCGGGACGCAGCATAACAGCCTCGGCCACGGGACCTGCGCCGATGGAATGCGCGACGGCGATCGGAGGGCTGTCCAGCTCTTCGAGAAGGGCGATAATGCGTTCGGCCTGACGCGTCCGACTGTAGTCCTCATCCTGTGCTGGTTCCGACCAGCCGAAAGGCGGCATGTCAAAGGCGATCGCGCGAAACCCGGCGTCGGACATGTGGGAAAGCGTGGGTCGCCACAAACCCGACCACGCCGCTGTTCCATGTGCAAACAGAACCGGCGGCGCCGAAGGGTCGCCGACGTCCAAAGCAAAGATCGCACCCTCAGAGGTTTCGATCATCCGGCCTGTGTCATCAGGCAAGTGGCCCACCGGAACAGTCTCACGGTTGCTGGCTGCCACCCAAAACCCGGTCAGCACAACAGTGACAAGCAACAGAGCTGAAAAAATGAACCTGAAAAATACCTCCATTGCCCGGATAGTTGTGCGCGCTAGACGGAAATGCAACCGCCGGAAATCCTTACCGGGCAAGGGTGCTGCAATTCGGACGCACAGCAGAATCCGGGTGATGACACTGCATTCAGCGCTCTAAACTTGACCAAGCGGTCAACTAATTTCTATACAAAACAGTCTCTAATCAATGGGAAAACCAAGAGTCGAGATAAACATTTCAGTTGGCTCACAATCTAGTGTTGCAACTGTGAAAATGATCTGGATGATCAGGACCACCAAGGCCGCGACAACGGCCTGCCGTCTGGGATGGCGGCGCTAACAATAAACGGGGAGATTATAATGATCCTAAGAAATCTGATGATTGCCGCCAGTGCGACCGCAATGATGGCGGCAGGTGCATCGGCTGAAACTCTGCGCTGGGCGCGCGCGGGTGACGCGCTGACGTTGGACCCGCATTCGCAAAACGAAGGTCCGTCGCACACCATTCGCCACCAGATGTACGAGCCGCTGATCATCCGCGACGTGACCGGCGCGTTTGAACCCGCGCTAGCGACCGAGTGGGGACCAAAGGCCGATGATCCGAACGTCTGGGTCTTCAAGCTGCGCGAAGGTGTGAAGTTCCACGATGGCGCGGATTTCAACGCAGAAGACGTGGTGTTCAGCTTTGAGCGCGCCAAGCAGCCGAACTCGGACATGAAAGAGCTGATTGGCTCGATCACCGAAGTGCGCGCGGTTGACGATTACACCGTCGAGATCGTCACCGATGGTCCGAACCCGATCCTGCCGTCGAACCTGACCAACCTGTTCATTCTGGACAAAGGCTGGGCCGAGGCGAACAACACCGTCAACGTTCAGGATTTTGAGGGCGGCGAGATTACCTATGCCACCACCAACGCCAACGGCACGGGGCCATATAAGCTGCAAAGCCGCGAGCCTGACGTGAAAACCGTGATGGTGCGCAATGATGACTATTGGGGCATCGACCAGTTCCCGATGGAAGTGACCGAGATCATCTATACCCCGATCCAGAACGCTGCAACGCGTGTGGCCGCGATGCTGTCGGGTGAAGTGAACTTCCTTCAGGATATGCCGGTGCAGGATATTGAGCGCGTCAACAGTGCCGATGGCCTGATGGTCAAGCAGGCGCCGCAGAACCGTGTGATCTTCTTTGGTATGAACCAGGGTGCAGATGACATCGAAGCGGATAACGTGGACGGCAAGAACCCATTGGCCGATGTGCGTGTGCGTCAGGCCATGTCGATGGCGATCAACCGCGATGCGATCAAGCAGGTCGTGATGCGCGGCCAGTCGCAGCCTGCGGGCATGATCGCACCGCCCTTTGTCAACGGTTGGACTGCTGATATGGACGGCGAATCCTCGACCGACCTGGAAAAAGCCAAGGCCCTGATGGCCGAGGCAGGCTATGGCGACGGTTTCTCGCTGCGGCTGGACTGCCCGAATGACCGCTACATCAACGATGAGGCGATCTGTCAGGCGGCTGTCGGTATGCTGGGCCAGATCGGCGTGACTGTGAATCTGGACGCCAAGCCCAAGGCACAGCATTTCCCGCTGATCACCGACAGCAAGACCGACTTCTACATGCTGGGTTGGGGTGTGCCGACATATGACTCGGAATACATCTTCAACTTCCTGGTCCATGGTCGCGAGGACGATATCGGAACGTGGAACGGCACCGGCTATCAGGACGATGCGCTGGATGCGAAGATCAAGTCGCTGGCCTCGAACACCGATCTTGATGCGCGGAACGCTGACATCGCCGACATCTGGCGCGTGGTGCAGGACGAAGCGCTGTACATCCCGATCCACCACCAGGTTCTGAACTGGGGTATGGCTGATGGCGTGGGCATCGAAGTGGATGCGGAAGACCAGCCGAAGGTCAAATACTTCACCATGAACTAAATCGGTTCGATTGCGAACAAGGCAGGGCGCGGATTTCGCGCCCTGTTTTTTGTTTCGCCCTGAGATTTCCTTGCGTGCAAGCGAAAAACCAAGAAAACTCAGGCGCAGAGAACAGGGAGAGATAAAAATGATCCTTAGAAACAGTGCCATTGGCCTGGCCCTGCTGGCTGCGACCAGTGTTCAGGCGGTCGAGTTCAAATGGGCCTCGACCACCGATCCGCAGACCATGGACCCGCACGCCGTCAACTCGGCCCCGGTTCTGGGTTTTCTCAACAATGTCTACGAAGGGCTGGTGCGCCGCGGCAAAGACATGACGGTCGAACCCGCGCTGGCCGTAAGCTGGGAGCCGATCGGAGAGGGTGAAGGCTGGCGATTCAAGCTGCGTGAGGACGTGACCTTTCACGACGGCAGCACCTTTGATGCGCAAGACGTGCTGTTCAGCTATCAGCGGGCCTCAGGCGAGGCGGCAGATACGCGCAGCTGGTTTGCGCCGGTCAGTGAAGTGATCATAGTCGATGACTATACGGTCGATATCATGACCTCGGCGCCGAACCCGCTGTTCCCGTCCTCGATCGCCAACTGGATGATCATGGATCAAGGCTGGACCGAGGCGAATGACGCCGTGGTGCCCGACAAGGAAACCGGCAACTACGCCACGATCAATGCCAACGGCACCGGCGCGTTCAAGGTGACGGCCCGCGAACCGGGGCTTAAGACCGTGTTAGAGCCGCATGGCGACTGGTGGGGCGAGGTCGAACACAACATTACCCGCGCCGAGTTCAACCCGATCCAGAACCCAGCGACTGCTGTTGCGGCGCTGCTGTCGGGTGATGTGGACATGATCAATCCTGTCCCGATCCAAGACGTTGCACGTCTGAAGGAAAACGCCGACGTGGACGTCATTCAGGGGATCGAGGCGCGCGTGATCATGCTGGGTTTCGATCATGAAGCCGAGACGCTGAAATACACCGATGATGCGGGCAAACCGAACCCGTTCCGTGATGTGCGGGTCCGTCAGGCAGTTGCGCAGGCGATCAATGTGGACGCTATTCTGGCCACGATCATGCGTGGCAACGCCGAAGCCGCTTCGCAACTGGTCAGCCCGGCCATGAGCGGCTATTCTGCAGCCAATGCAGACCGCCCCGCCTTTGATGTCGAAGGCGCCAAGGCGCTGCTGGCCGAGGCAGGCTATGGCGATGGGTTCTCTTTCGGGCTGAAGTGCCCCAATGACCGCTATCTGAATGACGAACCGGTCTGTCAGGCCGTCGTCACCATGCTCGCGCAGATTGGGATCACGGCGGAACTGGATGCCATGCCCGTCCGCAACTACTGGCCAGAGCTGCGCGAGGATAACTACGACATGTATATGCTGGGCTGGAGCCCCGGCACATTCGACGCCGAACATCCCGTTCGCTTTCTGGTAGCCACGCCGAACGAGGAGAAAAAGCTGGGCAGCTGGAATTTCGGCGGCTACTCGAACGAACGGGTGGATGAACTGTTGCCGATGATCCAATCCGAGCTGGACGCGACGAAGCGTCAGGCCATGCTGGATGAGGTGACGGCCATCTATCAGGACGATCATGTCTATGTGCCGATGTATGTTCAGCCTCTGGTTTGGGGGACCGGCAGCAATATCGACCTGACACAACGCCCGGATAACTTCTTCATCCTGCGTTGGGTCACGGTGAACTGACCGCATGGGCGTCATGATTGCCGGGGTCTACCACGTGGACGACCCCGCCCCCGACACATCGCTTGACGGCGCATACCGTCGTCAAGCGTCGACCATCCGCAACGCTCTGCCAAACGGGCCTTATGAGCCAGGGCGGTTCCACCTGTATGCCGCGTGGAATTGCCCTTGGGCGCATCGGGTCCTGCTGACGCGCGCCGTTAAGGGATTGGAGGAGTTGATAACCGTCGCCTATGCCCGCCCGCGCCGCACGCCGGACGGTTGGGTTTACGACACCGATGGTGACTATGCCGATCGTCTGTTCGGTGTCACCGCGTTGCATCAAGCCTATGCAAAGGTTGATCCTGCTTATACCGGGCGCATCACCGTGCCTTTGTTGTGGGATCGCGCCGAAAACCGCGCGGTGTCGAATGAATCCGCCGATCTCGTGCGTATGCTGGGCACGTTAGAAGGCTATGGCCCCAATCTGGCCCCGCCAGACAAATTGGATCAGATCGATGCCTGGAACGACAAAATCTATCCGCGCCTGAACAATGGCGTCTATCGCGCCGGGTTCGCCCGCACGCAAGAGGCGTATGAGGCCGGGTTTCACGATGTCTTCACCATGCTGGACGAGATCGAGGCGCATCTGGCCACCAACCGATACCTGTGCGGCGATGATCTGACCGAGGCCGACCTGCGCCTGTTTCCGACCCTGGCGCGGTTCGATGTGGCCTATCACTATGCCTTCCGCTGTAATTTGCGGCGTTTGGTCGACTATCCGCATCTGTGGGGCTATGCGCGGGATCTGTATTCTCGACCGAAGATTGCCCGGACAGTGAAGCCTGAGATCTACAAGGCCGGGTATTTTTCACCCTCCGAGCTGCGAAACCCGCTGGGGATCGTGCCGTTGGGACCGCAGATAAACTGGGCTGAGCCGCAGGATCGGGCCAGCTTGGCCTCTGCGACATCTTGACCATTCGGGCGAGGCATGCGTAGAGAAGCAGATCAACGGGGAAACTAAATGTTCGCATATATCGTCCGAAGGATGTTCCAATCCGTGATCGTGTTGCTGGTCGTGGGTCTGGTAGCATTTTCCATGTTCCGATTTGTCGGCGATCCGATCGACAACATGCTGGGGCAGGAACGCACGCAGGCTGATATCGACCGCCTGCGCACCGAGCTTGGGTTGGACAAGCCCTTCCCGGTTCAGTATTTCAAGTTCCTTCAAGGGGCCGTTCGAGGCAATTTCGGTGTCTCGTACCGTCAGGGCCGCCCAGTCTCGACCATCATCGCCGAGCGCGCGCCCGCGACGCTTGAACTGGCTTTTGTGTCGGGCTTTCTGGCGATTGCGGCGGGTATTGCGCTGGGCGTCTTTACCGCGATCCGACGACAAGGGGTTGCGGCGAATGTGATCATGACCGCCAGTCTGATCGGGGTGTCCCTGCCCACCTTCCTGATCGGGATATTGCTGATCTATATCTTCTCGGTCGAGCTTGACCTTCTTCCCAGCTTCGGGAGGGGCGAAACCGTTATGATTGGCAACTGGTCTACGGGCTTTTTGACGTCGTCGGGACTAAAGGCGTTGATCCTTCCGGCGATCACGCTGGGCCTGTATCAGATGACCTTGATCATGCGGCTGGTCCGGTCCGAGATGCTGGAAGTGTTGCGCGCCGATTACGTTCGTTTTGCCCGTGCCCGCGGGTTGTCGGACCGGGTGATCAACTTCCGCCACGCGCTGAAGAACACGCTGGTACCGGTGATCACCATCACCGGTTTGCAATTGGGCTCGATCATTGCTTTCGCCATCATCACCGAGACGGTGTTCCAGTGGCCGGGCGTTGGCCTGCTGTTCATCAACGCGATCCAGTTTGTCGATATCCCCGTCATGGCCGCTTATCTGATGCTGATTTCGGTCATGTTCGTGACGATCAACCTGATTGTCGATCTTCTTTACTATGCCATTGACCCGCGCCTGCGTGTCGACGCGAGGGCCACATGACCGATATTCTCGATACCCCCAAAGCGCCGGAAAAGTCGCGGTTCGCCAAGTTCTGGGACAGCGATTTCGCGTGGTCATTCCGGCATTCGCCCGTGGCCATCATTGCAACGCTGGTTGTGGTTGTTCTGGTGCTGTCCGCGATCTTTGCACCGCTGATTGCACCCTATAACCCTTTCGATCCGGCCTCGCTGAACCTGATGAACGGGTTCACGCCGCCCGGAACACCCAACGCCTTCACGCAGGAGACCTTCCTGCTGGGCACCGACGATCAGGGGCGCGACGTATTCTCGACCATCCTGTACGGGATGCGCGTTTCCCTGTTCGTGGGCGCATCTGCCGTGCTGTTGGCCTTGATCATCGGCATCGTTCTTGGGCTGGTCGCGGCTTATTTCGGCGGCTGGATTGAAACGCTGATCATGCGGGTCGCCGATGTGCAGCTGACTTTCCCGGCCATTCTGGTCGCCATGTTGATCTTTGGTATCGCCAAAGGCGTCACCCCGCCGGAATACCGCGATGAGATGGCGATCTACGTCCTGATCGTCGCCATTGCGCTATCTGACTGGGTCCAGTTCGCCCGTGTGGTGCGTGGTGCGGCGTTGGTCGAGAAAAACAAGGAATACGTCCAGGCCGCCCGTCTGATCGGGCGCGGATCCTTTCCGATCATGTTCCGTCACATCCTACCCAATGTCCTCAGCCCGGTTCTTGTGATCGCCACGATCTCGCTGGCTTTGGCGATCATTGCCGAGGCGACGCTCAGCTTCCTCGGCGTGGGCGCCCCACCGACCCAGCCTTCTCTGGGGACACTGATCCGCATCGGGCAGGGCTTCCTGTTCTCGGGTGAGTGGTGGATTCTGTTTTTCCCGGCCTGCACCCTTCTGGCGTTGGCCTTGTCTGTGAACCTGCTGGGCGACTGGCTGCGCGACGCGCTGAACCCCAAGCTGCGGTGATTTCATGAGCCTTCTGACGATCAATGACCTGACGGTCGAATTCCCGACCCGCCGCAAACTGTTCACTGCCGTGGACCATGTGGACCTGTCGGTGGAGCCCGGCGAAATCCACGGTCTTGTGGGCGAATCCGGGGCCGGTAAATCCACCATCGGAGCCGCCATTATGGGTCTGCTCGACCGACCCGGCCGTATCGCCAGCGGTACGATCAAGCTGAGCGGTGACCAGATCAGCGGTATCGACGCCGAGGCGATGCGTGGGCTGCGCGGCAAAAAGATCTCGATGATCTTTCAGGACCCGCTGACCTCGCTGAACCCGCTGTTCACCGTGCGCGAGCAACTGGTCGAGACCATTCAGGCGCATCTGGGTGGTTCAGATAGTGAGGCCAACAAACGCGCCCGCGATCTGATTGACCGTGTAGGTATCCCTGACCCCGATACACGGCTGGACCAGTACCCGCACCAGTTCTCGGGCGGGATGCGGCAGCGTGTGGTGATTGCTTTGGCGTTGTGTACCGAGCCCGACGTGATCATCGCGGATGAACCGACGACAGCCTTGGATGTATCCGTTCAAGCGCAGATTCTGGACCTGATCAAAGAGCTGGCGACCGAGCGGCAGGTAGGGGTTATCCTAATTACCCACGACATGGGCGTGATTGCCGACACCACCGACAAGGTGACGGTGATGTATGCGGGTAAAGTGGTCGAAAGCGGCCCTACGTCTCAGGTCATGGGCCAGCCGACCCACGAATACACCAAGTCCCTGATCGCCGCCGTACCGCGCCCAACACTCAAACTGCATCGCTTTCCGCAAATCAGCTATGGCGGGCGCGAGACCCGCTTTGCGATCGAAGACATGGCCCGCCACTGGCCCAAAGTGGACAATGACACCAGCAAACCGGTGTTTGAAATCCGCAACCTGACCAAGAAGTTCCTGCAAAAGCGTGGGCTTCTGCCGTGGGACCGCACCTATTTCACCGCTGTGGACGATGTCAGCTTTGACATCCGCGCGGGCGAGGTGTTTGGCGTCGTGGGGGAGTCCGGCTCGGGCAAGTCCACCGTCGCGCGGATGATTGCGGGGCTCTATCCGGTTGATGGCGGCACGATCACATTCGAAGGGCAGACAGTCAGCGATCTGACCAACAAAGCCGCGCTGGATGCGTATCGCAAGAACATCCAGATGATCTTTCAGGACCCCTATTCCTCTCTCAACCCCCGGATGCGCGTGGATGAAATCGTGGCAGAGCCGATCCGCCATCACAAGCTGATGGACGGGGCTGATATCAAGCGCCGCGTGGATGAATTGCTGGATCAGGTTGGGCTGGGTCATGAGGCCGGGCTGAAATACCCGCATGAATTCTCGGGCGGTCAGCGTCAGCGGATTTCCATTGCACGCGCGCTTGCCACGCAGCCCCGCTTTTTGATCTGTGACGAACCGACCAGCGCGCTGGACGTGTCAATTCAGGCCCAAATCCTGAACATCCTGAAGGATTTGCAGGAGCATCTGGGTCTGACCTTGCTGTTCATCAGTCACGATTTGCCAGTTGTGCGCCAGATGTGCGACCGGGTGGCCGTGATGAAACAGGGCAAGGTGGTCGAGCTGCAAGAGACCAACGACCTGTTCGCCAATCCACAGACCGAATATGCGAGCGAGCTGTTGCGGTTGATGCCCAAACTGGACGATCTGTCCACGGAAGGGTTGAACGCCGAAACCTAACTCTCGCAATCCGTGCAAATATGCGAAAATAAACATTAAATTCGTTAACCATTGCAGACTCGGGCGTGTCTGCCGTGCTAGTCTCACCTTTGGAGTTGGGGGCTTCAGAGGGGCGACATGTCTCAGGACCTTAGGGACTGGCTGAGCGCGCTTGGATTGTCTGACTATGCGCAAGCCTTTTTGGATAACAAAATTGATTTCGCCATTTTGCCCGATCTAACGGGCGAAGACTTGATCGAAATCGGAGTGACCGCAGTCGGTGATCGCCGACGGCTTCTGCGTGCGATTTCGGAACTGGACGTGGCCGAAATGGTCTCGGCCTACACGCCGCAGGCCCCGCTCGAGCCTGCCAAGCGGCAAGTCACCGTCATGTTCGCGGACCTG
Source organism: Ruegeria sp. F12 (assembly GCF_056533885.1). NCBI lineage: Bacteria > Pseudomonadati > Pseudomonadota > Alphaproteobacteria > Rhodobacterales > Roseobacteraceae > Ruegeria > Ruegeria sp. F12. Next base: position 45,257 of record NZ_JBQFOV010000007.1, read on the forward strand.
ACCGGATTCACGCGCCTGTCCAGCGAGTTGGATGCAGAAGACATGCACGCGCTGCTGAACGAGTTCTTTCAAAAGGTCGATCACGTGGTCGAGAAATACGGCGGGCGGATCGACAAACACATCGGCGACGCGGTCATGGCCGTGTTTGGCGCGCCGATCTCGCACACCAACGACACCGAACGGGCGGCGCGGGCGGCGTTGGAAATTCACGCGGTCCTGCCCAGCCTGACGCGGCCTTTGACTTGCCATATCGGCATCGCCTCGGGGCAGGTGATCGCCAGCACGACCGGCAGCGAAGCGCATACGGAATACACGGTGACGGGAGATGGGGTGAACCTGGCCTCGCGCGTGACAGATATGGCGGGGGTTGGCGAGACGCTGGTGTCCCACGACATTCAGCGCGCGCTGGGGCCCTTGTTCGTGGGCGAGTCGATGGGCGAGAAGGCGATCAAGGGTCTGAATGACGCGGTCGAGCTGTGGCGGCTGGAGCGTCTGGCGCAAAACATCCGGTCGCGCCGTCACCGCTTTGTCGGGCGCGAGCGCGAGATGTCCATCTTCGAGGCCACATTCGACCGGTGCAAGCGCCACGGCAAGGGCGAGGTGCATATCATTCTGGGCGAACCCGGTATCGGCAAAACACATTTGTCGGAACAGGTGTCCGAGCTGGCCAGTGGGCTGTCTTATTCCACGCATACAGGCGTCGTGATGGATTTCGGCGCGCGCGAGGGGCATTCCGCCATTCAATCCGTCGCGCGGAGCATTCTGGGATTAGAGCCTAGCGCCGATGCCGCCACCAGCGCCGACGCTGCCAAGCGGGCAGTTGCGAAAGGGTGGGTGTCGCCCTCCAATGCCGCGCATCTGAATGCCTTGCTTGAGCTGGAACAGGACCCCGGTCTGGCGGAAGTTTATGCCGTGATGGACAACACCACGCGCCTGCGCGGGCGGCGTAGTGTGATCGATGAGTTGATCGCCGGGCGCAGCCGGGACAACCCGCTATTGATCCAGATCGAGGATATCCACTGGGCCGCGCCAGATATCCTGACCGCATGCGCGCATATGGCGGCGGCGACGCGTGACTTGCCCTGTGTACTATTGATGACAAGCCGCGTTGAAGGCGACCCGATCGACCGGGAATGGCAGATGGGCACGGAGGGTGCCTTGATCTCCAAGCTGGAACTGGCGCCGATGGGAGATGATCAGGCGCGGCAATTGGTCGAGGAATTCACCGGAATAGACCCTGAATTGCTGGAGGCCTGCGTAGAACGGGCCGGTGGCAACCCGCTGTTTCTTGAGCAGCTTCTGCGCAATATCGACGTGCTGAAACGCGAATCCGTGCCCGGCAGCATACAGGGCATCGTTCAGTCGCGGCTGGATTCACTGGACCGCAAGAACCGGGCGGCAATTCAGGCGGCCTCGGTCCTGGGGCAGCGGTTCTCGCCCGAGGTGCTGAATTTCGTGCTGGGTGAGGGGCATCTGGATGTGTCCACCCTGATCCGCTCGGCCCTGATCCGCGAGGCGGGGCAGGATCTGATGTTTGCCCATGCTCTGATCCGCGACGGGTCTTACGCCACGCTGGTCAAATCCGAACGTGCGCGGCTGCATCGGCAGGCAGCAAAATGGTTCGAGGATCGCGACGCCACCCTACGCGCGCAACATCTGGACCGGGCCGGGGCTAATAACGCTGCGCAAGCCTATCTTGAGGCTGCGGACAAGCTGATCCAGGCCTTCCAATTCGACGATGCCAGCCCGCTGATTGAACGGGCACTGGAACTGCCTGCACCGGCCGGAGTGCGGTTTGATCTGCTTTGCGCGCGGGGGGAGACGCACCGCCTGCAGGGCTTGTCTGACGAGGCCCTGCGCGAGTTCCACGAGGCAGCATCGCTGGCCGATACCGACGAACAGACCTGCCGCGCCCATATCGGGTTGGCGCAGGCCGCGCGTCAGGCCAGCCGGTATACCGAGGCTTTGGAAAGTCTGGCGACAGCTGAGGCCGCCGCCGAGCGCTGTGGCTCGGATCGGGACATCGCCCAGATCAACTATGTGCGCGGCAATGTCTATTTCCCGCTGGGGCAGGTCGACAAGGCGCTGGCCAGCAATGAAACGGCTCTAACACTGGCGCGCAAGCTGGATTCGGTACGACTTGAGGTTGGTGCGCTCAGCGGTTTTGGCGATGCCAATTTCATGAGCGCCACGATGCAGACGGCGGTCGGGTTCTATACGCAGGCAGTAGAGCGGGCGCGTGAGAAGGGCCTTGTTCGGGACCTTGCGGCGAACCTGCACAACCTCAGCGTTGCGCGCAGCTATTCCGGCGATGTGGCGCAGGGCAAGATGGACGCGCAAGAAGCCATCGAGGTGTCGCAAAAGTATTTTGCCTTTGTGCCGGAATGCGTGGCTCAAACCTGTCTTGGCGTGGCGCATACCTTTCTGGGTGAGCTGGATCAGGCGTCCGAGGCCTTCTCGGTTTCCGCGGAGATTGCCAATCGGGTCGGGGCCAAACGGCTTGAGGCGCAGGCGCTAGAGCATCTGGCCCGCACACAGGTTTATACCGGGCAACTGGATCAGGCCCGGAAGACGGGCCAGCATGCGGTCGAGATCGCGCTGGAACACGGTCGAAACTTTGTGGGCCCCAAGGCGCTTTCGGCACTGGCCATGGCCGAGCCGGACGCTGTTGCGCAGGATCGTCATCTGAAACTGGGGGCCGAGATCATCGCCGAGGGCTGCGTCGGCCACAGCCACCTGCATTTCTACACCGATGCCAGCGCGGTGATGTTGAACCGGCAGGAATGGGACCGGGCCACGGCCTATGCCGATGCCCTGGCCGCCTTCACCGCGAAAGAGCCGTTGCCAATGGTGGACCTGTCCATTCAGCAAACCAAAACGCTGGCGGAATGCGGTGCGTGGGGCATTCCGCTAACCGCACATGAAGGGCTGGAGGCCCTGCGCGCCGGGTTCCGCGACATGGGCATCACGCAGACGCTGGTCGGGCGGCTGGACGATTAGGTAAGGGGTTGAATGAGTATCGAACGCAAAGTCTGGCGCATCTCAGGTGTATTGACGGTTCTGTTGTCCGTTTTGCTGATCGTACTTTGGAACGCGCTGAACCATTTCGAAGGCGATCCGACGCAATTGCCCGATCAGGCTTCGGTCGAGGATTATCTGAAAGACCTTGAGACCGTGCCCGAATATCGCGTTAAAACCGGGATATTCATCAAGTCCTTTGTCTTTACCGGTGCCAGCGACGTTCATGTGACCGGCTATGTTTGGCAGCACTACAAGGATGGCGTGCATGATGCGATCAAACCGGCCAAGGACGATGTCGGGTTTGTTTTGCCCGATGCCTCGGACGCGGCCAGCGGGACGATTGAAGAGGCGTATCGCATTGATCAGGGCGACGAAGAGCTGATTGGCTGGTATTTTGAACAGACCCTAAGACAGAGTTTCGATTACACCAGCTATCCGTTCGACCACAAAACCGTCTGGGTGCGGTTCTGGCCCGCCAGTTTCGACACTGCCGTGGCGCTAATCCCCGATTTCGACGCCTATCCCGCCACAGGGCCCAGGGATATTTTCGGCATCGACAAGCGCATCGTCATGGGCACGTGGGAGCGTGAGAATACCTATTTCGATTATCGCCTGTCCGATCTGGGCACCACGATGGGCCTGAAGGATATCGACTTTCAGACCAACCTGCCCGAGCTGCATTATAACTTTGTCATCAAGCGCAATTTCGGCAACGCGTTCATCGTGCATATGATACCGCTGATCGTGGTGACGATGCTGCTGTTTGGCGCGGTGATGACCGTGACCCGTCGCCCCGAATTGGTCGAGAGGCATGATTTCAGTACCTCCAGCGTGATCGGTACCTGCTCGGTTCTGTTCTTCGTGATCCTGCTGGCCCATGTGCAACTACGCGAAGGCTTTGCCGGTTCGCCGGTAATCTACATGGAGTCGTTCTTTTTCCTGATGTATTTCCTGCTGCTGGCCGTGTCGGTGAACACCTATCTGTTTGCGTCCGAGGCCGTGCCATCCCTGCGGTTCATTCACTACAAGGACAACCTGATCCCCAAGGCCGCGTTCTGGCCCTTTGTTCTGCTGTGCATGGTGGCGATCACGGCCTACAACCTCAGCCTCAAGGCGGACCCCGAGGATGAGGCCGTGATCGAGATGCTTAACTAGGGGGCGTAAAACCCGGCTTTGGCGTGCCGGTCGCCATATCCAGCGTGTATTCCGCCACCACCCCGGCAGACCCATCGGCCCATTGGTCCAGATATTTGGTCGGATGCGCGATCACATAGACATAGGCGGGTTTCTTCACCCCATCCAGCAGCACATTGATCCGCTTGCGGACATAGACATTCTCGGGCGAGCCGGGGCCGTGATAGCCTTCGAGCTTGTCCAGATCCTTCAACCCCGAGGATGACACGCGATAAACTTCGCCCTGGATCGGTTCGCCTCGGCCTTTCTGATCGACCAGCGTGGCCATCCGGTGCAGATAGCCGCAATTGGGATTGTCGCAATGGGGTTCGTGCGGAACGATCAGTGGCATCCGTTGCCGCGTCACCGCCTGCCCGACGAAATCATCCAGCACTTCGGCATGGGCGTCGTGGTTGGGGAAGCCTTTCTTCAGCGACCCGTAGGTGAAATACAGATAAGTCCGCTCGCGGTCGTCGATCAGATCGTCTTCGTCCACCTCTTCGGGGGCGATGACCGTGTGCGCATTGGCCCAATCGTCCAGCATCGCCGCAATCTCGGGCTTTACCTTCCGCACGTCCCTTGCGTTCTTGGGATCGCGCAGGAAATTGATGCAGGAACTGGCGTCGATCCCCGGCGCGCCCAGTAGAACCTTCACCATCTTGGCCGAGTTGTTCATTACCGCCACATGTAGGCTGGTAAAGCCGTGATCGTTGGTGGCGTTGACGTCGATCCCGCGATCTATCAGCTCTTGCGCTGCTTCAAGGTCGGGCTTGCCAAGGTCTTGCCCGTTCTCGTGCAACTCGCCCTCACCACCGGCCGCATAGTGCAGCAGCGTGTCGCCATTGCTGTCATCGACGATGTCTATCCCAGCCATGCCTCGGTCGATGGCATCAAAGACGCGCCCCCATTGGGCGAACTCGTCCGAGGCTGCGGCCTCCTGCGCCCATTTGCAGATATTGTGCTCCTGATCGGCTAGTTCTTCGAAGGCTTCGTCCAGGACCTCCATGATCTGATCCGGGGTGGCCATCATGCCGATCCCCATCATGCCGTTCGAAAGCCGTCCCCGGCGCGGTCCGACGATATCGACCCCCAGATCCCGCAACTTTTCGACATTGTTCTGGGTTGTGACATTGTTCCACATATTCGTGTTGCAAGCAGGGCAGAGGATCACCGGCTTGTTCCGGTACTGCCACGCCACAAAGACCGAGGTCAGCAGATTGTCAGCAATACCATTAGCGATCTTGCCCATCGTGTTGCACGTCACCGGCGCCACGATCACGCAATCTGCCCAGTCGCACAGCGCCAGATGCGAGGCCCGCAGGGGCATTCCGAACTCGGTATAGCGGAAATTCCACTCATCATCGTCGCGGTAGTAATCATGATGCGAGATGTAATCCTCGATCGTTTTGGGGCGCATGGTTCTGGGGCCGTCTGTTTCGTCCTCGACCTCGATATCGCGAAAGAATTTCTCGGCCGAGACGGATGGGATCAGCTTGACGTTATGGCCCGCATCCTTGATCCGTTTGACCAGATCCGGCACCTTATCCGCCGCCGAGGACCCGCAGGCACACAGCAGTACATTGCGCTTTTCGCTGGGCGCATCGGTCAGCCCGCCTTTGGGATAGCCGAAGATATTCTTGTCGAGGCTGGGGGATTCATGGCGCAGCAACACCGGCAGCCCGGCATCTTTGACGCTTTGCTGAAAACTGCCATCCAGAACAACATCGACGATATCCTTGCGCCGCCCCAGACATTCGCCCTGAAAGAACAGGTAGGGCGCGGTTTCCTTGCCGGTCATCATCGTCAATTGCCGCCGCATCTTCATCACGTTGGCTCCGTGGCCTTCGATGTCGATCAGACGGGCAGTGGTGATGCCGATATTGGCCAGCATACTGCGCAGCATATAGGACCACGGGTCCTCATCCGCGTAGAACAGGACGATCGGATTCTCCCGTACGATCCGTTCCACATCAGTGGGGTCCTCGGGCGGCTCGTGTTCCTCGATCACCAGCATCGCAGGGTTTGACAGGTCGCGTAGGCCGCGGAACAAATGCCCGCGCGGCGCTTGCCAGACTTGCGAGGTCGCTGGGCTCATATCCACCACGGTCACCAGATCGGTTGCCTCATCATAGGCGATGCACAGGCACCAGAATTCTTCCAGCAGCGCGGTCTCGCGATACACATTCGCAGGGGGGCGGATCACTTCGAACCCCAGCACGCGGTTGAAGTCGATATTGATCATCAAATGCCGGTCTTTTTCGATGTTCAGACTATGCAATTGAGCGCGAAACCACTCTTCCGGCGTTGGGTTCCCCTTTCCGGGGTGTTCGGCAAAGCTGCGGAAAGTGCTGCCCAAATGCACATCGGGGGATTGTCCCAGATAGCGCTGCGCCAGCAAGTGCATTTCCTTGGCCGTGGACACCCGGTTGAGTTTGTCGGTCAGATTGGTCTGCGTGGCGATCAACAGCTTGTCTTCATCCACCTGCTCGTCGCCTAGGATGTTGAGGCTTTCCGCCAGCACACCCAGCGAGTTCATGTTCGGGCTGGCCCGGCGGAACAGGTTGCGGCGTTTCTTGGGATCTTTCGCCAGATATTCGGTGCTGTCCACATAGTTGCAATCCTGTTGCAGCGTTTGCAGCGTTGTCTTCACAGCCTCAAGCGCCGAGAACCGCAAAATCCCCCGTGACCGCATCGAGGTTCCGTCACGGTCGGACATGCCCGCCCATAGTCGGTCAATCGTCGTGACCCAAAGCTTGCCGTATTTCTCGGGGTGGACATCCATCATATGCACCAGACCGGTGCTGGGGTTGCATTTGGCGATGATCGCAAAATGCCCGCCCGGCATGTTCTGTTTGCCATGGGCCACGCCAACCTGAAAATTGGCCACCAGAATGTCGTTGTCGCCGCCCACCCGGTTGGATTCATCAATCGCCTGCAACAGCAACTCGACCGAGGTTGTGGCCTCATCCATGAAATAGGCCTGAACCTGTATCTTCTCACGCAGGTCCTGCGTGTTGATGAATGTGCAAGCGACGTCGTAAAGCTCGCCCAGCGAAATCCCGTCATTGACCACAAAGGATGTGGGCAAGGCGCATTCGCGGAAGATGTCGTTGACCTCGTAGCTGAACCCCAACGCCGACATGCTCAGCGCTGCGGCTGTCACGCTGCAACAGTTGATGGGTTGCTGAAAGTTGTGAAGATGCACGCTGACCAGATCCCCAAACAGGGTGTCGTAACAGTGCTTGCGGATCGCAATCGGGATTTCCAGCCATTGGCTGCTGGACAAATAGGCCAGCTTGGTCCCCGCCGTCGCCAGTGCCTGAAGGCTGACGGGGATATCGAAAATCTCAAGATGTTCTTCATAGAAATAGTCACCGGCGTCAGCTGTGGCCAAAACCACCTCATCCTGCTGCAACTGGACCAGACCGGACAGAACCACATACATGCCTTCGGGTGGCAGGATGGTGTCGGCCTCAACCTCGAAGCACTCGAAATGCGGTTTGATGGGTTTGTCTTCCGATGCGGACAGGATCGCATAGATCACTGACCAGTCGGACTCGGATGGATTGAATGTACGGAAATTCTCAATCGGATCTTTAGGCACGCCTGTCCCCCCTGAACGTTGGCTTCAATGCATTTCAGGACCGATGTCGGGATCAACCAAAACAGGCGCATTGGTCCGGTAATTGGGCGCAATGCGTTTCCCGACAGGGTCAGGGCCACGCGTGACGCGGAATTGGCGCGGACAAAATGGCCCAATAACCTGCACTTTACCTCAGGTAAGGTGGAAAATCACGGAAGTATTTGGATAGTTGCATATCTACTCGGTATTCGTGTGGTCCGTCTAAAAGACGAAAAAACCGACATTATGACGGATCAATTGGCTATTTCGTCAAGATTGCCTCTGCGGATCGAACAACCGCGCCTTCATACTTTTCCAAAACACTTGAGGAGGCGCACTATGAGCTGGAATATCTGTGTCATCGGAGCAGGCAAGATCGGTCATATGATCGCCGCCCTGCTGAAATCGTCATCCAACTATTCGGTCACCGTGGCCGACCGCGACTTGTCGGCCCTTTCGGTGCTGAACAGACAAGGTATCTCGACCCGGCAGATCGACGTCGGCGATGAAACGCAATTGGCGCAGGGCTTGGCGGGGATTGATGCCGTGATCTCGGCCGCGCCGTTTTTTTTGACCCCGCAGATCGCCAAGGCGGCCAAAGCGGCAGGGGTGCATTACTTTGACTTGACCGAGGATGTGGCGGCCACCAATGCCGTGCGCGAACTGGCCGACGGCAGCGAAACCGCGTTCATGCCGCAATGTGGTCTGGCACCCGGTTTTGTCGGCATCGCTGGGGCTGCACTGGCGGCCGAATTCGACACGCTGGACAGTTTGCATATGCGGGTGGGGGCGTTGCCTCTGTTCCCGACCAATGCGTTGAAATATAACCTCACATGGTCCACCGACGGGTTGATCAACGAGTATTGCAACCCTTGCGACGCCATCGTGAATGGTGAGCGGATCAAGACCGCGCCGCTGGAAGATTACGAACTGCTGGGCCACGACGGGGTGGAATATGAGTGTTTCAACACCTCGGGCGGCTTGGGCACTTTGCCCGAAACGCTGGAGGGCAAGGCGCGCGCGGTGTCCTATCGCTCGATCCGGTATCCCGGCCATTGCGATATCCTGAAGCTGCTGCTCAAGGATCTGGGGCTGGAACGCCGGCGCGATCTGCTCAAGGATATTTTCGAGACCGCCCTTCCGCGCACGGATCAAGACGTAGTGCTGGTCTATTGCACAGCCAAAGGCATGATCGAAGGAAGCTTCCGCGAGAAATCCCTGATCAACAAAAGCTATGCCCGCAAGATCAACGGACAGGTCTGGAGCGCCATTCAAGTCACCACTGCTGCAGGCGTATTGGGCGTGGTCGATCTGATGCGCACCGGTGCGCTGCCTGCCAAGGGCTTTGTCCGGCAGGAACAAGTGGCCCTGTCCGATTTCCTGAACACCGAATTTGGCCAGCTTTTTCGCGCTGGCGATGCAACCCAACAAAACAAGGCGGCCTAAGATATGAAAGACATCGTGATGACTGCGCAAACCACCCTTGCCAATCTGGACCTGACAGCGGCTGAGCTGACCGGCGGCTCGCTGACCGTGCGCTCGCCCATCGACGGCAGCCTGCTGGCCGAGGTGCATGAAACCCCGGCGGGCGACATGGAGACTGTGTTTGCCAATGCCAAAACGGCATTCAATGCCTGGCGCACCGTACCCGCTCCGCGCCGGGGTGAATTGATCCGTCTGCTTGGCGAGGAACTACGCGCCGCCAAAGAAGATCTGGGCGCGCTAGTGAGTTGGGAGGCGGGCAAGATCACCTCCGAAGGGCTGGGCGAAGTGCAAGAGATGATCGACATCTGCGACTTTGCCGTGGGCCTGTCGCGCCAGCTATACGGTCTGACCATCGCATCCGAGCGCCCCGGACACCGGATGATGGAGACATGGCACCCGGCGGGGCCAGTCGGCGTGATCTCGGCCTTCAACTTCCCGGTTGCGGTTTGGTCGTGGAACGCGGCGATCGCGCTGGTTTGTGGCGATACGGTGATCTGGAAACCATCCGAAAAGACACCTCTGACCGCGATGGCTTGCCAGAAGATTTTCGAACGGGCACTGGCCCGGTTCGGTGATGCGCCGGATCACCTGCTGCAAACCCTGGTCGGCGGTGCCGCGCTGGGCGAGGCGTTGGTGGCCAGCGAAGATGTGCCGGTGATCTCGGCGACCGGTTCCACCCGCATGGGTCGCGCAGTGGCTCCTGTGGTGGCATCCCGCTTTGGCAAGTGTATTCTGGAACTGGGCGGCAACAACGCGATGATCGTTGGCCCCTCGGCCGATCTGGAAATGGCGGTTCGCGCAATTGTCTTCTCAGCCGTGGGAACAGCCGGTCAACGCTGCACCACGCTGCGCCGCCTGATCGTGCATAACTCGATCCGTGAGGAACTGGTGGGTCGCTTGAAAAAGGCCTATGCCGGTCTGCCCATCGGCAACCCGCTGACCGAGGGCACGCTGATTGGCCCGCTGGTCGATGAGGCCTCGGGCGCAGCTATGACTGCCGCGCTGAAGGCAGCTGAGGCCGAGGGCGGCGCGGTCTTTGGCGGTCAGCGCGTCACCGAGGGCGTGCCGGATGGCGTCTATATGCAGCCCGCCATTGTTGAGATGCCCGACCAGACGGCCACCGTAAAGACCGAGACCTTTGCGCCGATCCTCTATGTGATGGGCTACGACGATTTTGATAACGCCATCGAGATCCAGAACGATGTGCCGCAAGGCCTGTCGTCTTGCGTGTTCACCCTGAACATGCGCGAAGCGGAACAGTTCCTGACCGCAGCCGGATCAGATTGCGGTATTGCCAACGTCAATATCGGTCCGTCTGGGGCCGAGATTGGCGGAGCCTTTGGTGGTGAAAAAGAAACCGGCGGCGGGCGTGAAAGCGGATCGGACGCGTGGAAGGCCTATATGCGGCGCCAGACCAATACGGTGAATTACTCGGCCGAACTGCCGCTGGCGCAGGGTGTGAAATTCGACATCTGATCGTTGTCCCGGCGGCCTTTTCGGAGTGTCGCCGGGATTAATCTGCAAACAGGTAGTCCAGACGCAGAATGCGTTCCGCAATGTCCGTCGTGGCGTTCAAAAACCCGGCAACAGCCACCGCATTCTCGTCTTTTGTATTGGTTTCACGAATGCGGAAATAATCGTCCGAGGCAGCCGCGCGGATCATTTCGGATTCGTAGGCCAGCGAATGGCGCAGAGTGGGGATCAGGGGCGCGACCGTCTGTTCGGGGCTTTGCGCGCCTGCCAAACCGACCCGACGGGCGTGCCCGATCAAGTAATCGTTGGAATACTCGCACTCGACCTCAAGCACATGGGTACGCGCTTGATCGGCGCAGAAGTCCTGAACGATGTCCAGATTGGCTGGGTCAACACACAGAACCAGCCTGTCAGTGTCGAAACTGTCGAACAGCATACCCACAACCGCCCTCCTGTGGCGAGAGCGTTTCAGCAAAGTGGTCTCGATCCCGCCCAGATCAGGTAACGCAGTGTCTTGTTCGTTGAACAGATATTCGACGCAGGCCATGTCAGTTTCCGAGGCGATCTGATCAATCAACCGCTTGGCCACGTGCCACTTTTTGCACACCACCAGGTACAGGTCACGATCCGGGCCTAGCGTATTGGCGGCCTCCCAGAACCTTTGGCCGTGGCGGCGTCCGACCCGGCCACGCCCGGTCAGGAAGCCGTAGAGATTGCGCCCCTCATCCGAGATCTGAAACTCCACCCCCTCAGCCGCGTAGAGCGCGCCAAGCCGGTCCTTCAGCTCATGCGCCTCGGGGCTAATTTTGCGGGCAAACAGGTAATCCTGCCCCAGCAACATGTCATAGTGGTCGTTGTAGAACGTGACCGGCATCCCGTAGTCCGAAAACATCAGGAAAGTGGGCGTTCTGTTCTCGATCTCGTCGCGGGGAACCAGGTGGCGGACGAGGGTCTGAAAGAAGGTCTCATCCGGAATCCATGTGGTCGAGAAGAACCGTTTCACGTCCGGCCGCTGGCGCAGGAATTCCAGGATCATCTCAATCGTGCGGCGGCGCAGGCACCACCATTGACTGCCGATCATCACTTGGATGTCTGCCGGAACATCGCGGGTCAGGCCAAAGCGTTTCTGCAATTCGTATGAGGTGTAGAACGACCAGCTTTGCGTGCGTTCGTTGAAGAAATGACGATAGATCAGCCGGTCTTCCTTCATCCCGGTCTTGATCCAGTTGCTGTCAAAGAAATCGTGACTTTCAACAAAGTCGTGGTCGCGTTCGTCCAGAAAGTTGTGCGTGTACTCGGCCGTCTTGATCGCCATGCAATCGCCCGAGACCATGTAGAAATGCGTGACGCGTGGAAAGGCTGTAACGGCGGCTTCGATCGCATTGAGGGTGGCTTGAACCAACGACCATTCCCCCCAGCCGCATTTGATGCGCTTTTTGGCAAAGGTGACGTTCGGGTTGCCCTTTAACGCGTCTTGAATGCGCTGAAAGGCGTCCTTGCTGGCGCGCGCGTCGAAATGGATCGCCATGCAATCGCCTGCGGCCGTCAGTTGTTCAGCCTGCGCGATGATCGCATCAGGGTCTTTGTGGCACAGCAAAATATAGGCAATCTTTGCCATTTGTTTCACAATTTCCGTTTCTGCCCGTTTGCAACCGTGATACTGAGGATGAGCGATTGAATAAACAGAATATTTTTGGTTCTCTGATTTGAAAATGCGGACAAGATTTCAAGGTTCTGATCCGCGCAGGAGGCATAGCAGATGGGTTTTCCCGGTACATGGATGACCGAGAGTGAAAGCATGGTGTACCGGGTGGTGCCGAAATGTGCCTGCTCGACCATTGGCCAGATCATGTACTACTCGGATCATGGCCGCTTCTTTGACGGTGATATCCATGACGCCAAGGATGGGATGCACAAATGGGCCTTTGATGGCAGTAAGGGGCCGATCTCGGACAATGTCAGGTCTCATGCGTCTTACGCGTTCACATGCGTGCGCAATCCCTACACGCGGATTCTCAGCTCGTTTTTTGACAAGATCTGTGGGATTCAGCGCAACGGAAAACGGTACCGCGGGAACCTGGTGCCGACGCTGATCTATAATTATGGGATTGAGGTTGGCGGCGATGACGGCAAGGGCGAGTTCGACCAGATTGCCAGCTTTCGTCGGTTTCTGCTGTTCGCGCGGGACACGATCCGCTGGCGCAGACCGATGGACCCGGATATTCATTGGTCGGCCATGTCAGGCCATGTCTCGACCTTTATCGTCAACGGCGGGCGCTATGACCGGATTTTCTGGACCGAAGCCTTCAACGAAGGGATGCAGGATGTCCTGAACCATCTGGACACGCCGCACGATGTGGACCTGTCCCAGATCCCGCGCTTCAACGAATCCGAGGGCCACGGCCCCAAGCGCGCCCATCCGGTCGAGGATTACTTCGATGATCTGTCGATGCATCTGGTCTACGAAATCTACAAACAGGATTTCGAGCTGTTCAAATACGATTTCGAGAACCCGGTCAACAAGATGCCAATCGGCGAGATTGATCTGGACGAGGTCCACGCCAAACTTGGCGATTGAAGAGCAATACGATGCATCTGTTTAGAACATGATTTGCACGTGAGTGCCTGCATTGAGCCCAGAGCAGAAGTTGCGAAAGATGTGTTTTTCGACCAGTTGATTGGCTCTGGCAACAAACAAACTGATTGACCCAAGTCAAAGAGACACTTTGCGCTGCTCAATAACTTAATCAGAAAATGTCTGGGTAAGCCTTTCCCTAAAGTCTTAGATTTCAACACTATCTAGGAGCAGATGTATGCGTTTTCTGAGAAGTGGTACCATCGCGGTCTTTGTCCCGGCATTCGTATGCGCGACGGCCTCTTATACACAAGCAGACACAGTGGTTAGTCACATCAAAACTATGCGGGATTATGACCTGGTGGAAATCGATGGAAAGCCGCCAATACGCCCCCTCAGGTTCTACATTGGCGAGAACTCCGCATTCGCAATTTGTGGTCATTGTCTTTGTGCTACAGGCGTTATGAAAGGTCGCTATCCCAAGTTAAGGATCAAACCAACTTCCGCTTCGCCAGCATGCGCCTGGGGTTCTCCTGGAATTGATGCGGATTCACCCATGGTGCAAAAGTTTCTCAGTATGAAACAGGTTAGTTCGGAAGAAAGCAGCTTGGTATTCGTTGACGGTAAAGGTGGCGAAATGCGCTTTGAACTGGGAGGAGCGAACCTGAGCCCGCCATAACATGCTGAATGGCCGAATTGTCCGCACAACAGAACAAAAACGGCCTACCGGATAAGTAGGCCATTTATGTTGAGCGGCGTCTAACTCAGACCTGACGCACAGCTCCTTTAGCCGCGCTTGTGGTCAGCTTGGCATAGGCTTTCAGCGCCGTGGACACTTTGCGTTTGCGCGGTGCCGCCGGCTCCCAGCCTTTCTCGTCCTGCTCGGCGAGGCGGGTGGCCAGTTCTTCGTCCGACACCGCCAGATGGATCGAGCGTTTGGGGATGTCGATCTCGATCTTGTCGCCTTGGTGCACCAGACCGATGACGCCACCCTCGGCCGCTTCGGGCGAGACATGGCCGATCGACAGGCCCGACGTGCCGCCCGAGAACCGACCGTCGGTTAGCAGCGCGCAGGCTTTGCCCAGACCTTTGGATTTTAGATACGAGGTCGGGTAGAGCATTTCCTGCATCCCCGGCCCACCGCGCGGACCTTCGTAGCGGATGACGACCACGTCGCCCTCTTTCACCTTGCCGGTCAGGATGTCGTTCACCGCCTGATCCTGGCTTTCGCAAACATAGGCCGAGCCGGTAAAGGTCAGGCTGGCCGGGTCCACACCGGCGGTTTTCACAATACAGCCGTCGCGCGCGATATTGCCGAACAGAACGGCCAGACCGCCATCTTGGCTGAACGCGTGTTCCTTGGACCGGATCACGCCGCCCTCGCGGTCGGTGTCCAGCTCTTTGTACCGGTTCGACTGGCTGAAGGCCTGCGTGGTGCGCACGCCGCCCGGCGCGGCTTTGAACAGGTCTTGCGCCTTGGGGTTGTTGGCGACCTTGATGTCCCAGTTGGCAATCGCCTCGCCCATGGTGCCGGAATGTACGGTGCTGCACCCCTCGTGCAGCAGACCGGCGCGGCTGAGTTCGCCGAGGATTGAGAATATGCCACCGGCGCGGTGGACGTCCTCCATATGCACGTTCTCAGTATTGGGCGCGACCTTGCACAGACACGGCACTTTCCGGCTGAGTCGATCCATGTCGGACATGTCGAAATCCACGCCGCCCTCATGCGCGATGGCCAGCAGGTGCAGCACGGTGTTGGTCGAGCCACCCATGGCGATGTCCAGCGACATGGCGTTCTCGAACGCGTCAAACGTGGCGATTTCGCGGGGCAGGAAGCCCTTTTCGTCCAGATCATAGTGGCGCTTGGTGATCTCGACGATGCGGCGGCCTGCTTCAAGGAACAGCTCTTTGCGATCCGAATGGGTGGCTAGCGTCGAGCCATTGCCCGGCAGGGCCAGACCCAGCGCTTCGGCCAGACAGTTCATCGAGTTTGCAGTGAACATGCCGGAACACGACCCGCAGGTGGGGCAGGCATTTTCTTCGATGTGCTGAACCTGTTCGTCGGTGAACCGGTCATCCGCGGCAGCAACCATGGCGTCTACAAGGTCGATTTTCTTGGCGTCCAGATCGGCGATGTCGATCTTGCCGGCCTCCATCGGCCCGCCCGAAACAAAGATTGCAGGGATGTTCAGGCGCATGGCGGCCATCAGCATACCCGGCGTGATCTTGTCACAGTTCGAAATGCAAACCATCGCATCGGCGCAATGTGCGTTGACCATGTATTCGACCGAATCCGCGATAACCTCGCGCGAGGGCAACGAATACAGCATCCCGTCATGGCCCATGGCGATGCCGTCATCCACAGCGATCGTGTTGAACTCTTTGGCGACGCCACCGGCCTTTTCAACCTCGCGCGCGACCATCTGGCCAAGGTCTTTCAGGTGAACGTGACCGGGCACAAATTGCGTGAACGAGTTGACGATGGCGATGATCGGTTTGCCGAAATCGTCATCCCCCATACCGGTTGCGCGCCACAGGCCGCGGGCTCCGGCCATGTTGCGGCCATGTGTAGAGGTTCTGGATCGGTAGAGTGGCATGACGCTGTTTCCCTATTGCCTCGGGTTGCATGTCTTGGGGTTTGTACGTTATAGCGCACGTATCACATGTGCGCTATAACGCACAAGAGGATTCGAAAGACGAACGACATGGCACCGGATGAAATAACGCTGAAACTGCGGGATGTGCGCGCGGCCTCGGGGCTGAGCCTGTCGAAGGTGGCCGAGATGACAGGCGTCAGCAAAGCCATGCTGGGCCAGATCGAGCGTGGTGAGTCCAGCCCGACCATCGCGACCCTATGGAAGATCGCCAAAGGGTTTCAGCTGCCGCTCAGCGCGTTGATCGGATCGTCCGTTCTGCGTGACCCGGCGGATGCCAGCCTGTTCCGAACCGTGACTTTCCCCGGCAGCATCGAGGTCAAGATTGTCTTTCCTTATGACCCCGCCCTGGGAGCCGAGACCTTTCACGTTGATCTTGCCCCAAACCAAAGCCACGAATCCGCCGCCCATGCCGCAGGGGTGACCGAAGAGGTATTCGTTCTGAATGGATCGCTTGAAATTCTGCGCGATGGCGAATGGGTGCCTTTGCGGGCCGGACAGGGGCTGCGTTTTGCCGCCGACTTGCCGCATGGCTATCGCGCCGGGCCCGAGGGGGCCGCGTTTTTGAATATGCATCACTACGCGCGGGTCGCATCCGTCTGAAGGTCTTAGAAAAGGGGCTCTAGTGGCAGATTTCATCACCTCACTCACGCTGGCGGATGCCATCGGGTCTTTCGGGGCGCTTGTCGTTGTGGCCGCGTATTTTGCCACTCAGATGCGGATGATGAATTCAGACGATCTGGCCTTCCCGATCCTGAACCTCGCCGGGTCCATCCTGATCGTGTATTCCCTGCTCGAGAATTTCAACCTCGCCTCTATGCTGATCGAGACATTCTGGATCTTGATCAGCCTGATCGGTATTGTGCAGTTTTTCCGCCTGCGCCGCACAAGGTAGCTGTTCTGCCGCCCATCCAGCCTTGAACCCGCATTCGCGCGCGTATAGGGAAAACGCAAGCGCGCGCAGCGGAGGCCCAGATGCAGGACGATCCGAAAACCCTCGTTTCCACCGAATGGCTTGCAGCCCATATGAAAGACCCCGATCTGCGGGTATTGGACGGGTCGTGGTACCTGCCGCAACAGCAGCGCGACGCCAAGGCTGAATATGATGCGGCCCATATCCCCGGTGCGCGGTTCTTTGATATAGACGAGATTTCGGATGCGCGGTCCGACCTGCCGCACATGGCTCCTCCGGTCGAGAAATTCATGTCGCGGATGCGGGCGATGGGTGTCGGCGACGGGCATCAGGTCGTGGTCTATGACGGCGCAGGCCTGATGTCGGCGGCACGGGTCTGGTGGCTGTTCCGCCTGATGGGGCAAGAGAACGTGGCCGTTCTGGACGGCGGCTTTCCCAAATGGCAGGCCGAGGGTCGCGAGATCGAGGATTTGCCTCCTGTGATCCGGGACCGTCACATGACAGTGCGCGTGCAGAACCATCTGGTGCGGGATGTGACGCAGGTCTCGGCCGCAGCCAAGCTGAACGATCACGAAATCATCGACGCCCGCGCGGCCGCCCGCTTTGCAGGCACCGCGCCCGAGCCGCGCGAAGGGCTGCGTTCGGGCCATATTCCGGGGTCGCGCAACGTGCCTTTTGGCGAATTGCTGAACAAAAATGGCACGATGAAATCAGCTGAGGAGTGCCGCGCCGTGTTCGAGGGCGCTGGCGTTGATCTGTCGAAACCCGCCATCACCTCATGCGGGTCGGGCGTGACCGCCGCGATCCTCAGCCTTGCGTTGGAACGCATGGGCAAGAAAGACCATTCGCTTTATGACGGCTCCTGGGCTGAATGGGGTGCCTTCCCGACCCTGCCCGTCGCAACCGGAGAGAACTGATGTTCGAGAACCTCAAACCGCAGCCTGCCGACAAGATCTTGGCGCTGATGCAGATGTACCGCGACGACCCGCGCGATCAAAAGATCGATCTGGGCGTGGGCGTCTACAAGAATGCCGAAGGCGTGACCCCGGTGATGCGCGCCGTCAAGGCCGCCGAAAAGCGCATTCTGGAAGAGCAGGACAGCAAAGCCTATACCGGTCTGGCTGGTGATCCGGCCTATGCCGATGCGATGATCGGCCTGATCCTTGGCGATGCCGTGCCGCGCGGCAATATCGCTGCCGTGGCGACCCCCGGGGGCACCGGTGCCTGTCGTCAGGCGTTTGAGATGATCCGCATGGCCAACCCTGAGGCCCGCGTGTTTGTGTCGAACCCAACATGGCCCAACCACCTGTCGATCCTGAGCTATCTGGGCATCGAAACCGTCCCGTACCGCTACTTCGACGGCGAGACGCGCGGCGTCGATTTCGACGGCATGATCGCCGATCTGAAAACGGCCAAGGCGGGCGACGTGGTGCTGCTGCATGGCTGCTGCCACAACCCCACCGGTGCAAACCTGAACATGGTGCAGTGGCAAGAGGTCGTGGACTTGATCAATGCGCAAGGCCTCGTGGCGATGATCGACATCGCATATCAAGGCTTTGGCGATGGTCTGGAAGAGGACGCGCAGGCGACTCGTCTAGTGGCCTCGTCGGTCAAGCGTTGCCTGATCGCGGCCTCCTGTTCCAAGAACTTCGGCGTCTACCGCGAACGGACTGGCCTGCTGATGGCGATCAGCGATGACGCGGCGCAGACATCGCTGAACCAATCGACGCTGGCCTTCCTGAACCGTCAGAACTATTCCTTCCCGCCTGACCATGGCGCGCGCGTTGTGACCACGATCCTGAATGACGACGCCCTGCGCGCCGACTGGGCGGCAGAACTGGAAGAGGTGCGCCTGTCGATGCTGGGTCTGCGCCAGCAACTGGCGGACGAGCTGCAACGCCTGACAGGTTCTGACCGCTTTGGTTTTGTTGCTCAGCACCGAGGCATGTTTTCGCGCCTGGGTGCCGCGCCGGAACTGGTCGAGCAACTGCGGGTCGATCACGGCATCTACATGGTGGGCGACAGCCGGTTGAACATCGCCGGTCTGAACGCAACGACGGTGCCGATTTTGGCTAAGGCGATTGTTGACGTCGGCGTCTGAGGCCCTTTCAAAATCAAGCAAAGCCGCGCTTTCCTGCGCGGCTTTCTTTTTGGGAAAACAAAAAAACCGGGCGCGAACGCCCGGTTTTGATTTGAATACTCTCGAGTCTTAGCCCTTCGAGAACTCGGGGTAGGCTTCCATACCCAGCTCTGCCATGTCGAGGCCGTTGATCTCATCCTCTTCGCTAACGCGGATGCCAACGGTGGCTTTCAGGATACCCCAGAGAACCAGTGCACCGACAAAGGTGAACACACCGTAGGCCGCGATACCCAGCAGCTGTGTGCCCAGCGAGGCCTCACCGTAGAAGATCACGGCGATAGTGCCCCAGATGCCTGCGAACAGGTGAACCGGGATGGCACCGACAACGTCGTCGATCTTGAACTTGTCCAGCATCGGAACCGCGAATACTACGATGATGCCGCCAACCGCACCGATCCACAGCGCGCCGAACAGGGTCGGGGCCAGGGGTTCAGCGGTGATCGAGACCAGACCGGCCAGCGCGCCGTTCAGCACCATGGTCAGGTCAGGTTTCTTGTACAGAACCTGCGTCAGGATCAGGGCTGCTACAGCACCCGAGGCTGCGGCCATGTTGGTGTTGGCAAAGATGCGCGACACGTCCGATACGTCACCCACGGTGCCCATCGCCAGTTGCGAGCCGCCGTTGAAGCCGAACCAACCCAGCCACAGGATGAACGTCCCCAAAGTGGCCAGCGCCAGGTTCGAACCGGGCATCGGGTGCACTTTGCCGTCCTTGTACTTGCCGATACGCGGGCCAAGGATGATTGCACCGGCCAGTGCCGCCCAGCCACCGACCGAGTGTACTACGGTCGAGCCTGCGAAATCAGAGAAGCCAGCCTCAGACAACCAGCCGCCGCCCCACTGCCACGAGCCCGAGATCGGGTACAGGATACCAGTCAGAACAACGACGAAGATCAGGAAGGGCCACAGCTTGATCCGCTCGGCGACGGCACCTGACACGATCGAGGCGGTTGCCGCAACGAATACAAGCTGGAAGAAGAAATCCGAGCCGATCGAGGCATAGTCAAGCGCCGCTGCATCGGAACCAATACCCACTGGATCAAGCACGGTCGGACCACCAATGGCAAAGAAACCATTGAAGTCGCCGGGATACATCGTGTTGAAGCCGACCAACCAATACATGATCGCCGCTATGGAAAAGAGCGCGATGTTTTTGATCATCTGCATCGCCACGTTCTTGGAACGCACAAGGCCGCCTTCCAACATGGCAAACCCGGCCGCCATGAAGAAGACCAGGAAACCGGCCATCAGGAACAGCAGAGTGGTGAAGATATAGCCCACGTCCTCCATCGAAGAAGGCGGGTCATTCGCGAATGCAGCCGCCGGAAAGGCGACCAGCACAGCGGCTGTGGCGAGAATTCGGTTTAGTTTCATTTGATATCTGTCCTTTTACGGATGGGCGCGGATTACAGCGCTTCCTCGTTGGTTTCCCCGGTCCGCACGCGCAGGGCCTGCTCGACGTCGAGGACGAAAATCTTGCCGTCGCCGATCTTGCCGGTCTTGGCGGTTTTGGTGATGGTTTCGACGATCTGATCGGCCATCGTGGCGGGCACCACGATCTCCAGCTTGATCTTGGGTACGAAGTTCACGGCATATTCTGCGCCGCGATAGATTTCTGTGTGACCCGATTGCGAGCCGAAGCCCTTTATTTCGGTCACCATCATGCCGCGCACGCCTGCTTCGGTCAGTGCCTCGCGCACTTCCTCGAGCTTGAACGGCTTGATTGTCGCAATGATCAGTTTCACGTTGATCCCCTCTGCTTCCCCGGTCTGTCCGGCTTGTTTGCACTCGCAGCAAAAAAGCGTGCTCGGGTGCTGTAGGAAACGTCCCGGGTCTGCGAAGAGGGGGAAAATTGTGGCAAGGTGCACAATTTTTGCACAAATAGTGCAAAACGATTAAAAATTATGCATTCAAGAGAGGGAATTTACCGGTAATTCTGACCTCAACTTCATCGGTACGGCAGGGTATGGTGCGTCAAAACGATAATCGGGCAGAGTTCGGAAATGACTGAGTCCAGGCGCCGCAAGACCCCTCTGGTCGCGGATAAAAGATACCCGTCCAAGGGCCGCAAGCCCAAGACGACCAAGCGCGCGGCCAAGCCAGCGGGCAAGAAATCTGTTGCGCGCAAAACCACCTCGCGCAAGGCCACGCGTAAGAAAACACGAAAGAAATCCGGTGGCGAGGGTGGCGGAATCTTCCGCCGGATGTTCCGCTGGCTGTGGCGTCTGGTCTGGGGCGTGACCTGGCGCGTTGGGGCTGTGTGTGCGCTGCTATTGGCGCTGGCGATCGGCGTTGTCTACTCAACGCTGCCCAATGTCGATTCGCTTTTGGACGGTCGTGCGCGCGGTTCGGTCACGATGCTGGACCGCGATGGTAAGGTTTATGCGTGGCGCGGGGATCAGTTTGGTGGGGTCATCACCGCCGATACCGTGTCGCCGCATCTAAAACATGCGGTCATCGCGACCGAGGACAAACGCTTCTATCGCCATTTCGGCGTCAGTCCCCGTGGCGTTGCCAGTGCTGTGCGCATCAACCTCAGCGAAGGGCGAGGGCCGTTGTCGGGCCATGGCGGGTCGACCATTACCCAGCAGACGGCCAAGCTGTTGTGTCTTGGCGTGCCCTACGATCCCGCCGAGTGGGAGTCCGAGGCCGCGTATGAGGCGGATTGCCGTCAGGGTTCGCTCTGGCGCAAGGCAAAAGAGGCCGTCTATGCGATGGCGATGGAGGTCAAGTATTCCAAAGACGAGATTCTGACCATTTACCTGAACCGCGCTTTTCTTGGGGCCGGTGCCCGTGGGTTCGAGGCTGCCAGCCAGCGTTATTTCGGGATCTCGGCGGCCGAGGTTTCGCCGTCCGAGGCAGCGATGTTGGCAGGGTTGCTGGTCGCGCCCACACGCTATGCTCCGACGAACAACCTGCAACGCTCGCAGGATCGGGCGCGACTGGTCGTCGGGCTGATGGAGGACCAGGGATACCTGTCCACCGCGCAGGCTAGCGAAGCCCGCGCGCGCCCGGCGGTTTTGTCGGATGCTGCTGCTGCCCGCGCAGGGGGGTATTTCGCCGATTGGGTCATGGCCAGCGGACCTGAATTCTTTACCCGTAATACGACTGAGGATGTGGTGATTCGCACCACGCTGGATCAGCGCATCCAGACATCGGCAGAAGAGGCGCTGAAATACATCTTTCAGGAAAAGGTGCGCGAAGGGTCCAAGGCGCAGGCCGCCATTGTTGTGATGTCGGCCGATGGGGCGGTGCGCGCCATGGTTGGCGGGCGCAAGACCCGCGTGTCGGGGGCGTTCAACCGCGCCACGCAGGCGCTGCGACAGACCGGGTCATCGTTCAAGCCGTTCGTCTATGCCACGGCGCTGGAACTGGGCTATTCGCCGTTGGATACGGTGATGGACGAGCCTTACTGCATCGATATCCCCGGCTCGGGCCAGTGGTGTCCCAAGAATTACACCAACAAGTTCTATGGTCGGGTGACACTGGCGGATGCCCTGAAGAACTCGTTGAACATCCCGGCGGTGAAAGTGGCCGAGATTTCAGGGCTAGAGAATGTGCGCACCGTTGCCAGCGAATTCGGTATCGCCAGCGATCTGGCCGAAGGCCCGGCACTGGCATTGGGCGCGTCTGAGAGCACGCTGATCGAGATGACGGGCGCCTATGCGGGTATTTTGAACGGAGGCTCTGCGGTTGAACCTTATGGCCTGACCGAGCTGAAGCTGTTGGGTGACGATACCCCTGTCATGGTGACGACAACCGGTATTGGTGAGCGTGTCATAAATGACAAGGCGGCCAAGCAACTGACCTGGATGATGGAGCGTGTGGTGTCCGAGGGCACCGGTGGGCGCGCCAAACTGCCGGGGTGGCAGGTGGCAGGCAAGACCGGCACCACGCAGGCGGCGCGGGATGCTTGGTTCATTGGCTTCACGGCGGATTATGTGACCGGTGTCTGGATGGGGTATGACGACAACACGCCGCTGTCTGGCGTCACAGGCGGCGGCCTGCCCGCCGAGATCTGGAAAGAGACGATGGTGCGCGTGACCGAAGGGATGACACCCACCCCACTGCCCATGCTGGCCCCGGACCCGCCGGTGCGAACCGAACAGCCTCGGCAGCAGCGCCGCAGGCAGAACAACGGGTTTGAGAAGGCCATCAACAACCTGCTGAACAATATATTCGGCAACTAAGTCACAAAAAAAGGCGGTGCGCTGGGCACCGCCTTTTCTACACGTGGTGAGGCGAAATCAGACGCTTTCGTTCAGTGCGGCCAGAATGGCGTCGCCCATTTCTGTGGTCGAGACCGGCTCAACGCCCTCTCCGGCCAGCAAGTCGGCGGTGCGGACACCATTGGCCAGAACCTTCTCGATCGCGGCTTCCAGGCGATCGGCCTCATCCCCTTGGTCAAAGCTGTAGCGCAGCGCCATGGCAAAGCTCAGGATACAAGCAATCGGGTTGGCCTTGCCCTGACCCGCGATATCGGGGGCCGAGCCGTGGACGGGTTCGTACATCGCCTTGGGGCGGCCGTTGGCCATGGGCGCACCCAGCGAAGCGGATGGCAGCATACCCAGCGAGCCGGTCAGCATCGCTGCACAATCCGACAGGATATCGCCGAACAGGTTGT
This sequence comes from Ruegeria sp. F12, assembly GCF_056533885.1. Lineage (NCBI taxonomy): Bacteria > Pseudomonadati > Pseudomonadota > Alphaproteobacteria > Rhodobacterales > Roseobacteraceae > Ruegeria > Ruegeria sp. F12. The sequence continues at coordinate 68,937 of NZ_JBQFOV010000007.1, forward strand.
CAGTGACGATCACGTCAAACTGCTTGGGTGCGCGCACCAGCTGCATCGCGCCGTTATCGGCATACATATGGGACAGCTCGACCTCGGGGTAGTCCGCTGCGACACGGTCCACGACCTCGCGCCACAGGATGCCCGATTCCATCACGTTGGCTTTCTCCATCGAGCACAGCTTCTTGTTCCGGCGCATCGCCAGTTCAAAGGCCGAGCGCGCGGCGCGTTCGATCTCGGACTCGGTATAGCGCTGGGTGTTGATGCCTACACGCTCATTACCTTCGTTGAAGATGCCGCGCGGCTCGCCGAAATAGACACCCGAAGTCAGCTCGCGCACGATCATGATGTCCAGACCGGCCACGATGTCTTTCTTCAGCGACGAGAAATCCGCCAGTGCGTCAAAGCACTGGGCCGGGCGCAGGTTGGAAAACAGGTCCATTTCCTTGCGCAGGCGCAACAGGCCGCGCTCGGGCTTTACGCTGAAATCCAGATCGTCGTATTTCGGGCCACCCACGGCGCCCAGCAGAACCGCGTCCACCTCTTGCGCCTTGGCCATGGTTTCGTCCGTCAAAGGCGTGCCATGCGCGTCATAGGCGGCACCGCCGACCAGATCCTCGCTCACGTCAAAGTGAAGGCCGCGCTTGTCGCCGAACCAGCCGATGATTCTGCGCACTTCGGCCATAACTTCCGGGCCAATTCCGTCTCCGGGCAGGATGAGGAGCGAGGGGTTGGACATGAAAGGTCTCCTTGCGTTTCGTCGCACAGGCCCTAGCGTCTGCATCGCATCGGGTCAATGAGACGATCCCGCCAAACCACGAGGAAAACACATGCTGACACCCGGAAACCCGGTTCCCGCACTGAAAATTGAAACCGTCGCCGGTGGGGACTTCGATCTTGAGCGCGACAAGGGCGAAAACGGCACGTTGGTGATTCAGTATCGCGGGTTGCATTGCCCGATCTGCATTCGTCAGATGGGCGAGGTCGAAGCGGCGTTGGATGACTTTGCCGAACTGGGGATCGAGGTGGTAATGATCACCACGGACACCGCCGAGCGCGCTGCTGAAACGGTTGAAAAAGCGGGCGTGTCGCGCCTGCGTGTGGGTCACAGTCTGCCTATGGCCGAGGCGCGGGAAGACTGGGGGCTGAACATCTCGGAAGGACGTGAAGGGACTGCAGAGGCCGCGTTCTTCGCCGAGCCGGGACATTTCTACATCTCGCCCGACCGCAACCTGTATTTCGCCTGGCAGCAGACCATTCCCTTTGCCCGCCCCGCCATTGCCGATATTGCCGGAGGCATCAAATTTGCGCTGAACAACGGCTATCCCCCGCGCGGCACCTATACCGGTGCCCTGTAGGTGGTGGTGGATGGGCCTTCTGGATCAGCCAGAGGGCCCAAACGCGTCCGAAAAGGCGGCGCGCAGCCATTCGACCGTGACCTGAACCCGTTTGTATCCGACTGTGTCGGGGTTGAGATAGAGGTTCAGGCTTCGGTTAAATTCGGGCCGGCCTGTGCCCACACGCACCAGATCGTCGCGCCCTTTGGCCAGACACATCGGCAACAGACCCTTGCCGACCCCTGCGGCGACGGCTGAAACCAGAACGCTGGCATCGGTGGCGGTGACGCGCATGGTTTCGGTACTTTTGCTCAGCCGCTCGACAGCCCGGCTGATGATCGGGCGACTTGCTTCTTCGTCAAAAAAGGCGACCCAATTGGCAGGGGGTGTGTCCAGATGCGCCGCGCGGTATACGGCATATGGCACCTGACCAAGCGTGACGGTGTATTCCGCAGCTTCGGGTGGAACCTCGAACCACATCTGGATCGATGCTTCACCCGAGACACGCGCAGACGGTGCGCGGGTCATCAGTCGCAGATCCAGCCCCGGATTGGTGGCCAGAAAGCGATCCATGCCGGTCATTGCCAGCCGTTGCATTGTCCATGAATTTCCAACCAGCCGCATCACGCCTACGGCGCTGGCCTGCGATTGCGAAATCTGGTCGGTCATCTGGTGATAATGTGCCTCGATCTGTTCGGCCTGCCGGATCGCGATGACGCCCGCCTCGGTCGGGACAAAGCCGGATTTAGAGCGCACGAACAGGATAACTCCCAGCTCTTTTTCAAGCGCAGTCAGACGCCGCCCCATCGTCGTCGCGTCGACGTCAAGCGCGTGCGCCGCGCCGGTCAGTGAACCGGCCCGACCAATGGCCAGAAGCACTTTCAGATTGTCCCAATTCATGTCAGTTACCTGCAAAATTGCATGATCTTGATGCAGTTTAGTGCCTTTTTGTCAGCAGAAATCAAATCTAAATTCAGGCAATCCAGAAGAGGCACTGCACTTTCCAAAGTTCACAGTGGGTTATGAGTTTTCTTTTTGGGGTGTTGGGGTCTGTTCTGGATCCCGTGATAAAGGACAAGTGAATGCAAGTTTTTTCGAAAGTTTGGACTACGGCGGTCTGCCTGACATTTGTGGCGGCGTGCAGTCAAACCGAGGCTCCGCAGCCCATTCAGGCTGAGCCGATTTTCAACAAGTATGGTGACGTTATCGGATGCTCGGACGGTTCATCACCCGCAGGTACGGCAACCGAGCCCTGTGTGCCGCCGCCGCCTCCACCGGAAGGCTGTGATGATTCCTCGGTTGCTGGAACGGCGTCTGTTCCTTGCACCCCTCCGGGGGAAGAGCGTGATCCAAGCGACAGTTCGACATCCGGCGGTGGGCGTGACCCTGACGGAGGGCGCGATCCAAGCGACAGCACCTCGACCGGAGATGGGCGTGACCCAACGGGGGGGGCGTCCGCACCCGGCACGCCGCGCACGTAAGTTTTTCGATTTTTAAGTCTGTATAGTAACGAGTCTGTCCGGGTAATTGACAATCCTCGACCTGAAATTGGGCCACCGCTTGGTGGCCCTTTTTTCTTCAGTCCATGTCTATGTCGACCCAGACCAGCCGGTGGCGGCTGGCTTTTTCGGCCGCGTCCCGCTCTGGCGTGCCCGGTTTGGGCCAGTACACGCCCGCGCGCTGCACGGTCCAGTGGGCCGAGGGCAGAACATAGTCGACCCTCAGATCCCCGACCGCTTTCCATGTGACCGTAGTCAATGCACCGGTAGGGTCCTGCGGACGCGGGTCGGTCAGGCGCGGGTCGGTCAGCAGGCTGTGGATCGCCAGTTTGAGGCCTTCACCCTGCGTCGGATCCTGGTTTGCATCCCCGGCGATGATGAAAGGGCCATTGGGGGCCTGTCCCAGATCGCCATCCAGAACTGCGCGCCACAGCATGATCTCATCATGATTGCGCAGACCATTGCGATCCTCTGGCCCATCAAACACCGGAGGGGCAGCATGGAAGGTCATCAAAGTTAGCGGCCCTTGTGGGGTTTCTATTGGGACCGCCCAATGGGCCACGGACGAAAGTCGCTGGATGTCCTGCGCGTTGGTGGAGGGGAAGGGTCGCCCATCGACCAGCGGCAACTTGGCATTCGGCAGGTCGCGCCAGCGCAGCGCGGTAAATTCCTGCACCTGATCCGTGGTGATGGGATAGCGCGACAACACTGCCATCCCCGCTTGACCGGTGAACCGGCCCCAGCCCTGGGCATCACCGGGCCCTGATGTGCGGCCATCGCCATCCATATCCAGCCCGGTTTCCAGGCCAGAGTTCGGCTGGGCGGCATAGATATGCGGATAGCTCAGCCCCTGTGATGACACTTGCGTGGTCAGCGCCCGGATCGTCTGACCGTTCAGGTCCCAGTCGATCCCCTGCAACGCGACGATATCGGCCTGAACCGCCAACAGGACCTCTACCACCGCTTGAACCTGTGCTTCGCCGCGCTGGATATCGCGCAGCAACAGTCCAGGCCCGTCGCGGCTGAGTTCGGTGTTGAAGGTGGCCACGCGTAAAGGTTCTGCCTGCGCCATGATCGGCAGCAGCAGAAGGATCAGGGCACGGATCATGCGGCCTGAGTGGACTCGGTTGTGGAGTAGGCGCGGCGTTTTTCGACGATCAGGTTGGCAATCCGCAAAGTCGCCATCCCGCGCATGATCATGCTAGCGGGCAGGAAGGCCCATGCGCTCATCGTCCAGATCAGGGTTTGCGGGTTATTAAGCGAGATGGGATCGGCGTATTCCGTCAGTATCTTGATCAACGCCGGGATCAGGAAGGGCAACAGCACCCCGATCGAGATGTTCAGCCGTCCGTCCCGTTGCAGCCGGGTGACGACGTCGCCGCCCTTGGTCGGGTCGAATAGCGGTAGATTTGTCCAGACATTGAATGCACCGTTGCCGGTTGGCCAACCACGCAGCTTCACCGCATAAGCAAAAGCCGCGATGGTCGCCAAGGCGGCGACATAGGCGACGCTGGCGGAAATACGCACTAGCTCGGTCAGTGGCGCACTTGCCCCTGACGGCAGGATCAGGACGATCAGGCGGACCGGAGAATAGGGGAAGTCCACGATATTCGCGATACCTAGGCCGACCGAATAGAAAACCTCGGTCAGGCTGGTGGGCATATAGGCGTTCTTGCAGATCAGCGTCAGGAAGGTGACCATTGTAACTAACCCGACAAAGCGCAACCGGTTCACCGGCGGCGCATCGCGGAATTCGATAAAGCTGGGAAAGGCCGAGTTATATTCGGCAAAGGTCAGAAAAAATGCGAGAATGGCGAGAAAGACGACGATCTCGGTCCCATTCGTTGACGATACGGGCAGATACAACGCGGGGGTCAGCACCACAAGTGCAACAAGAATGCCCCGAATTGCCGCCCCTGTTGTGCGCGCAATCACTTTCCGAACCCTTTCAAACTGGACGGGCCGATCTTTGCCGACTTCATTCCAACTTGTGCCCGTCATTGATTATTTTGACGGATGCCTCATTAGCGCCAACATTGACCCCCCAAGGCAATTCGCTCAAGCCAAGGTGCAGAAAACACGCCATTTGAGGCAAAAAGATGGCAAAACTGGTGCTGGTTTGCATCATTCCTGACGCAAAACCGTCGTCTAGTTTAAGGTCACCGCAACATGTTGTGTTTGCTGAATTTCAGACCCCAAGAATGCGAAAGGGACCGCCGAAGCGACCCCTTTAAGTTGCATTGCATACGATGTCTAAAAGAATCACACCCACGGACGCGCCTGAGAGGCGTGCTCTTCGAATTTGTCGATATGATGTTCTTTTTCCATCGACAGGCCGATATCGTCCAAACCGTTCAGCAGGCAGTGCTTGCGGTGAGGGTCGATGTCAAATTCGATCTCGACGCCGTCCGAGGTCGTGATCTTCTGATCTTCCAGATGCACAGTCATGCGGGCGTTCTCGCCCTTGTGCGCGTCATCCATCAGAACCGCATGATGCTCTTCTTCGACGACGATGGGCAGGATGCCGTTCTTGAAGCAGTTGTTGAAGAAGATGTCCGCGAAGCTGGTCGAGATCACAACCTTGATGCCGAAATCCTTGATCGCCCAGGGCGCGTGTTCCCGCGACGAGCCGCAGCCGAAATTGTCGCCTGCCACCAGAATCTCGGTGTTGCGATAGGCGGGTTTGTTCAGAACGAATTCTTCATTCTCGCCGCCATGGTCGTGATAGCGCATCTCGTCGAACAGCACGACGCCAAGGCCAGACCGTTTGATGGTTTTCAGGTGCACTTTGGGAATGATCATATCGGTGTCGATATTGATCAGTGGCATTGGGGCGGCCACCCCGTGGACTTTGTCAAACTTTTCCATGTTCACACTCCTGCGGGAGAGGGCCGCGCCCGTGCCCCGCGTTTAAGCTTCTTTCGCTTCTGTTGTTTCGTCTTTGGGTGCGTCTTTGACGTAGAACGCCATAAAGACCAGGCCGAGCCCGTTAAAGATCATCTCGATGCCCAATAGAATGCCCAGCAATTGCAGCATGATCGCAGGCTCGACTGTGGCAAAGCGCCAGATAAGCATCGCCAGGACAATCGACATGATGCCAGAGATCAGCGTGGCCCAGAAATATTGAGTGCCACGCATCTGGAACGACAGGATAACTCGGGCGATTCCGCCTGCCAGAAACAGGATCAGACAAACGGTGGCCAGCGTCAGCGTGCCCTGCAACGGGTGACCCAGAAAGGACCAGCCCAGAAACAGCATCACCACACCCATGATGAGTGACAGGATTTTGTTACCCGTGCCTTCGACGGTAAAGCCGCCGACAACCTGCAACGCGCCCGAGATCAGCAGCAACACACCCGTCACCACCGTTACGGCAATCGACGCCACCGCCGGCGCGCCCAGCACAAAGATGCCAAACACGATGGACAGAAGTCCAAGCAGCAGCCATTTGATCCAGTCACTCATTTGTTCAATCCCTCAAATATCTAGATATGAGGGTACCTTACATCAAGTCTCGGACGTCTGTCAGCCGTCCTGTTAGGGCCGCTGCGGCAGCCATTGCCGGGCTCAGCAGGTGGGTGCGTCCTCCGCGGCCCTGACGACCCTCAAAGTTACGGTTCGAGGTCGCGGCACAGCGCTCGCCCGGTTGCAACTGGTCGGGGTTCATCGCCAGACACATCGAACATCCTGCCAGACGCCATTCGAAACCGGCCTCTTTGAAGATGTCGGCCAGACCTTCTTCCTCGGCCTGCAATCGGACCAGACCCGAACCGGGCACGACCATTGCGCGCATCCCGTCCTTGATCTTTTTGCCTTTGAGGATTTCAGCAGCGGCGCGCAGATCTTCGATCCGGCCATTGGTGCAAGACCCGATAAAGACGGTGTCGATTTCCACGTCGCTCAGCTTCTGACCGGCTTCCAGTCCCATGTATTCGATCGAGCGGCGGGCCGCGTCAACTTTGCCGCCTTCGAAATCTTCGGGGTTCGGCACGGTTGCGGTGATCGGCAACACGTCTTCGGGGCTGGTGCCCCATGTCACCACGGGCGCGATATCTTCGCCGCGCAGGGTCACGACCTTGTCGAAATGCGCGCCTTCATCGGTGTAAAGCGTTTTCCACCACTCCATTGCGGCTTCCCACTGGGCGCCTTTCGGGGCGTGGGGGCGGCCTTTGACGTATTCGAACGTGGTCTCATCGGGGGCGATCAGACCCGCGCGGGCGCCGCCTTCGATCGCCATGTTACAGACGGTCATGCGGCCTTCCATCGACAGATCGCGGATCGCTTCGCCGCAATATTCGATAACATAGCCGGTGCCGCCTGCTGTGCCGGTCTCACCGATCACGGCCAGAGTGATATCCTTGGCGGTCACGCCCGGCTGCAATTTGCCGGTGATTTCCACCTTCATGTTCTTGGATTTCTTCTGGATCAGAGTCTGCGTGGCCAGAACATGCTCAACCTCAGAAGTACCAATGCCGTGGGCCAGAGCACCAAACGCGCCATGGGTGGCGGTGTGGCTGTCGCCGCAGACAACAGTCATGCCGGGCAGGGTCCAACCTTGTTCGGGGCCGACGATGTGGACGATGCCCTGACGGACGTCATGCACCGGGTAGTAGTGAATGCCGAAATCCTTGGCATTCTTGTCCAGCGCCTCGACCTGAATGCGTGATTCCGGGTTTTCGATCCCGTTCACGCGGTCCGGCGTGGTGGGCACGTTGTGATCCGGCACGGCGATGGTTTTTTCCGGCGCACGCACCTTGCGGCCCGCCATGCGCAGGCCTTCGAAGGCCTGAGGGCTGGTCACTTCGTGTACCAGATGGCGGTCGATATACAGCAGGCAGGTGCCATCGTCGGCTTCATGCGCGACATGGGCATCCCAGATCTTGTCATAGAGTGTTTTGGGGGACATCGGTCCTCTCCCGTATGTAATGAGAATTGGCTGGCGAGGTGGCTTAGGCCGCCGATAGGCGGGCCAGAACCGTGCGGGCAGCCCCATAGAACCGTTCGCGCAGACGGGCGCGATCTTCAAGGTTCTGAATCTGGGCTACGGTGAGTCTCATGGCGTCCAGATATATTGCCCATTGCCGTCAATCAAGGTTCAAAACCGCGTCAGGCTTGCATCATGGGGCTGTGCTGTCCAAGCTGCAGGTATGAATCAAGACCTGATCCCCAGCTCGCTGTCGGACCTTTATGACAACATGGTCGCGGGCTTTTCTGTGCAATTCGAAAACCTTCTTGAACTGGTGGTCACGCCGGGCTGGCGTCAGCACCAGCTGGTGATCATTCTATTGCTATGGGCTTTGGCATTTGGCCTTAAGCTTTTCACGCAAGGCCGGTGGGATTCTTGGGCGCGGGCGCGCACTGGGTGGCCCAAATGGCGTTTGCGCGTTTTAGTACAGCTGATGCAGCGCTTGACGCTGGTCTATTTCGTGTTGCTGTCCTGGGCACTGTATCTGGTCATGCAGCAGATCACATGGCCGTCCCGCAGTTATATCATTGGCGTTATCGCGACTTTGGCGACGGCGTGGTTGGCCATAGCGCTGGCGGCGCGACTGGTGCGCAACCGGACGCTGCGGCGGATCTTCAAATGGGCCATGTGGGTCTATGCAACGCTTGTCGCCCTGAATCTGACTGATGACGTGGCCGAGTTTTTGGACGGAGTCGCGATTTCTATTGGAGATCTGCATATCTCGGTGCTGGGGATCATCAAGGCGGCGCTGTTGATCGGTGTTCTGCTGACGTTGGCGCGTGTGGGTACGCGCGCAGCCGAACGTGGTTTGAAAAGCAATGATGACATCACGCCTTCCATGCAGGTGCTATTGGCCAAAGGCATTCAGGTGGTTCTGTATGGGGCCGTCTTCATGGCTGCGATCCGGACGCTAGGGTTTGACCTGACCGGAATCGCGCTGCTGTCTGGTGCGATCGGTGTGGGCATCGGGTTTGGGCTGCAAAAGGTGGTGTCTAACCTGATCTCGGGAATCATCATCTTGATGGATCGCTCGATCAAGCCGGGCGACGTGATCTCGCTGGGGGATACGTTTGGGTGGATCAACGCGCTGGGCGCGCGTTATGTCTCGGTCGTGACACGGGACGGGCGGGAATACCTGATCCCGAACGAAGATCTGATTACCAGTCAGGTCGTGAACTGGTCGCATTCCGACAAGTTCGTGCGGCTGGATCTGGAGTTTGGTACCAGCTATGGCGACGATCCCCACAAGGTGCGCGCCACCGCTATCCGTTCAGTGAAGTCCGTGGCCCGCGTGCTGAGTGGCGGTCTACATGAACCGGTCTGCCATATCACTGGATTCGGGGACAGCAGCGTCGACTACGTGCTGCGGTTCTGGATCAGCGACCCAACCAAGGGGCTGACCAATATCCGCGGCAATGTCTACCTAGCGCTCTGGGATGCGTTTCAGGCCGAGGGTATCTCGCTGCCCTTCCCGCAGCGCGAGGTGCGCCTGCTGCCCGACGCAGACCCGCAACAGATCGTAGAGGATTGACGCTGCGTTGATGGCGCGTTCATTGAAATGTTGCATTCCCCTTGTTACCTTATTAGTACCCCGGCGCCGGGATTTGATGGCGCGCAGCAAAGGAGGACTATGTCCTGTCTCTACATACCCAGGCGGGGTTGCCCGCCGATGACGGGGCCAGCGTGATGGCCCACTCTCAGTCAATCAGCGACAAGCTGCTTGAGCGTATCCTTTCCTCACTTTCCGATGACAAGGCCGAAGACGTCGTGCAGATTAACCTGCAAGGTAAGTCTTCTGTTGCGGATCACATGGTGATCGCCTCGGGTCGGTCGACCCGTCAGGTCTCGGCCATGGCGGAAAAGCTGACGGATCGCATCAAGCAGGAATTCGGTTTCACCTCGAAGGTCGAAGGCAAGGACGCCGGCGACTGGGTGCTGATCGATACGGGCGACGTTATCGTCCATATCTTCCGCCCCGAAGTGCGTGAATTCTATCAGCTGGAAAAGATGTGGCTGCCTCAGGGCGGCAGCGCCTCGGCGAACTGAGGCGCTATCCCGGCCTGTATTGAAAGGCCGGAGGCGAGAGAGATATGCGGATTAGCATAGTTGCGGTCGGGCGATTACGCGCCGGACCCGAGAAGACCCTGCTTGACGATTACCTGACACGCTTTGACCGGACCGGACGCGCTTTGGGCCTTGGTCCTGCGCGGGTGATCGAGGTTGAAGACAAGAAAAACGCTGGAATGGGCGCCGAGGCGACGCTGCTTCGCAAGGCGCTGCCCAAAGGCGCGGTCATCTGTACTCTGGACGAACGGGGCCGTGTGATGTCCTCGCCGGAATTTGCCAAAAAGCTGGGCGGCTGGCGCGATGCCGGGCGGCAAGATTTGGCGCTGATCATCGGCGGGGCAGACGGAATAGACCCTAATCTGCGTGCCGAGGCGGATTTTTCGATCTCATTTGGTTCGATGGTATGGCCCCATATGCTGGTCCGTGTGATGCTGGCCGAGCAACTCTATCGGGCCGCAACCATTTTGTCGGGCGGCCCCTATCACCGGGTCTGATATGGCGCAGCTTTTGATCATTTACCATTCGCGCACCGGCGGGGCCCGGCAAATGGCCGAAGCTGCAGCCAAGGCTGCAGGGGATGAGGCGGATGTGGTTCTGAAACCCGCCGATCAGGCCGGACCCGAAGATTTGTTGCAAGCCGACGGCTATATCTTCTGCGCGCCCGAGAATCTGGCCGCTATTTCGGGTCTGATGAAAGAGTTTTTCGACCGCAGCTATTATCCGGTGCTGGGTCGGATCGAAGGCCGCCCCTATGCGCAGATGATCTGCGCCGGGTCTGATGGCGAAAACGCCGCGCGACAAACCGCCCGCATCGCAACCGGTTGGCGGTTGAAAGAGGTGCAGCCGCCGCTGATCATCTGCACCCATGCGCAAACACCTGAGGCGATTCTGGCCGAGAAAACCATCCCCGACGACCAGCTTGAAAATTGCTGCGAGCTGGGTCTTGCCATGGCCGCCGGTTTGCAGATGGGCGTGTTCTGACTTCAGTTCAGGTCGACCACAAAGGTATTTTTGGCCCAGCCATCCGTATTGGTGCGGGCCTGTACCTGCACTTGCGACGTGCCCGCCGGGATCGCCACACCGCTTAGTGAGCGGGTAAAGGGCTGTTCATTCTCATGCGGGTGATGCAGCACGCGCAGTCCCAGCTCTTTCCCCTCCATATCCAGCACACGCCAGCCATCTGCATAGTCATCCCATCCGGTTTCAGGATGTGAGACGGTCACATCGAATCGCCATGTGCCACCGTTTGATTTCGCGGTGACGGCTTCGATCACGGGGTCATCTGCAAGGGCCGGAGTGGCCAGAAGGGCGCTCAGAACAAGATATCTCATGATATGAGCTTAACCTTTTGTGGTGAACTGAGGGATCACGATCCGGTGTTGAGGAGAATTGTGCGGGAATGCGACGCGAATTCACGCCGATAGAGCATAGCCAGCGTGATCACCGTGCCCGCAATCAGCGCATAGGGGCCCAAGATCCATGCAACAGAAGCCAGCGCAAAATAGGTCGCCCGCAGACCACGATTGAAACTACGCGCGGCGGTGACGCAAATCTCGGCCGCTTGGGCGGCGCGTGGATAGGCGGCGGGCTCTTCAGGGTCATTTGGCACAGCCGCCATCAATACGGCGCAATAGCCAAACAACCGGTGTGCCCAGACATATTTTAGAAAAGCATTCGCCAAAAACAGCAGGATCACAAGAATTTTGATCTCCCACACCAGCGCGGGCGCGGTTCCCAGTGCCAGATCCTGCGCCAGCCCGGCCAGGCGCTCTGTGTTGCCCAGCAGAGCTAGTCCACCCCCGATGGCAATCATCGTGGTTGAGGCAAAGAACGTGCTGCCCTGCCGCATCGTGCCGACGACCTGCGCGTCAAACATGCGCGGCTGACGGGTCACCATTTCTTTCATCCAGTCTCGGCGGTAGTCGTCCATGATCATTCCAACCGAGGGCTTGTTCGGTGACGGGTTTTCGATCCGCCAGCCGATCCCCAGCCACGCGCCGATCAGCAGGGCGATACCGACGAAATCCAACGGTGCGAAGGGCATTGATTGATAAATCCAGGACATGCATTGGACCCTACGTTTTACGGGAAAAACTTGCCAGATCGGAAAATTGGTAATATTATTTTACCAAACTGGAGGATCAGCCATGGAAATGCCGACGCCTAACCCTGACGTTCTGCGCCGAAAGGATGCGGTGTTGCGCCGTTTGCTGCAAGTGCTGCCTGAAGACGCCGTTATTCACGACCCGGCCGAGACGCGCGCTTATGAATGCGACGCGCTGACAGCTTATCGTTGCCCTCCGATGCTGGCGGTGCTGCCGTCTACGACCGGCGAAGTTTCGGACGTGCTGCGCATCTGCAATGAAGAGGGGGTTCCGGTGGTGCCGCGCGGCTCGGGTACCTCGCTGGCGGGTGGGGCGTTGCCCACGGCTGACAGTGTTATTCTGGGCATTGCCCGGATGAACGCTGTGTTGGAGACCGACTATGACAACCGCATCATCCGCGTGCAGACCGGCCGCACCAACCTGAGCGTGACCGGCGCGGTGGAGGCGGAAGACTTCTTCTATGCTCCTGATCCTTCATCGCAGCTGGCTTGTGCGATAGCGGGCAACATTGGAATGAATTCGGGCGGGGCGCATTGTTTGAAGTATGGCGTGACCACAAATAATCTGTTGGGCGTCAAAATGGTGATGATGGACGGCAGCGTGGTCGAGATCGGCGGCGCGCATCTGGACGCGGGCGGGTTGGACCTGCTGGGCGTGATCTGTGGTTCGGAAGGGCAGTTAGGCGTTGTGACCGAGGCAACGTTGCGAATTCTGCGAAAGCCCGAGGGTGCGCGGCCCGTGCTGATGGGGTTCGATGATAACGAAGTCGCCGGGCAATGTGTCTCTGACATTATTAAATCGGGCATTCTGCCGGTGGCGATCGAATTCATGGATACACTGTGCATCAAGGCGTGTGAGAATTTTGCGCAGGCGGGCTATCCCGATTGCCATGCTTTGCTGATTGTCGAGGTCGAAGGATCAGAGGCCGAGATCGACTATCAGCTGACCAAAATCATAGAGATTGCCAAGCGTCACAATCCGGTCGAGCTGCGCGAAAGTCAGTCGGCTGAGGAAAGCGCGAAAATCTGGTTGGGCCGAAAATCCGCCTTTGGCGCGATGGGGCAGATGAACGACTATATGTGTCTGGATGGGACCATCCCGGTCTCGGCATTGCCCCAGGTGTTGCGCCGTATCGGAGAGCTGAGCGAGGAATATGGCCTTCCGGTGGGCAACGTATTCCACGCGGGCGACGGCAATATGCACCCGCTGATTCTGTTTGATGCCAACAAGCCTGGCGATCTTGAGAAATGCGAGGCGTTCGGCGCGGAAATCCTGAAGCTGTGCGTGGATGTAGGTGGCTGCCTGACCGGCGAGCATGGTGTGGGCATCGAAAAGCGGGATCTGATGTCGCATCAATACGCGCCAGCGGACCTTGAAGCGCAGATGGCCGTCAAGGATGTGTTTGATCCGAACTGGTTGCTGAACCCGGCCAAGGTGTTCCCGCTGGATGTGTCTGAGGCGCACCGGATTGCAGCCGAGTAAGGGGGCGCTGCCCCCATCGCGGCAAGCCGCGATTCCCCCGAGGTATTTTTGAACAGAAGAAGTGTCATGAGACCTGAAACAGAGGCCGAACTGGCCGAAATAGTGGCCGGGCTGCAGGGCCCCGTGCGAATTGCCGGTGGTGGATCCCGCGGGATCGGCGGGCCTGAGATGACCATCGAAACCGGCGGACTGAGCGGTATTTCCCTGTATGAGCCGGGTGCGCTGACGATTGTGGCGCAGGCCGGTACTCCGGTGGCCGAGGTCGAGGCGGCGTTAGAGGCCGAAGGGCAGCAATTGGCGTTTGAACCGATGGATCATCGCGGTCTGTTGGGCACGAATGGTGCGCCGACCATTGGCGGTGTCGTGTCCGCTAATATCTCAGGCCCGCGCCGCATTCAGGCCGGGGCTTGCCGTGATTTCCTGTTGGGCGTGCGATATGTCGATGGCAAGGGCCATGTGGTCAAGAATGGCGGGCGGGTGATGAAAAACGTCACCGGCTATGATCTTGTCAAACTGATGGGCGGGTCATGGGGCACGTTGGGTGTTCTGACCGAAGTGTCGCTGAAAGTGCTGCCCAAGCCAGAGGCGGTGGCGACATTGGCCTTGCGCGCTGATGATGTCAGCGAGGCTGTTGCGGTGATGTCAGCGGCGTTGAAATCCCCGTTCGAAGTGTCGGGTGCGGCCTATGACCCGCAAGAGATGCGGGTTCTTCTGAGGGTCGAAGGGTTCACGGACTCTGTCGCCTATCGCGTTGAGCAGTTGAAATCGACATTGGCCGGTTTCGGAGAGATTGCTGAGATCGATGGCTCGGTCGAGCGGTGGCAGGCCATTCGGGACGTATCTGCGTTTCATGGTGTGGATGGGGATGTGTGGCGGATTTCGGTCAAACCTTCGGATGCGACCGGGATTGCGCAGCGGATTGGAGCGGATCGAACCCTCTATGACTGGGGCGGCGGGCTGATCTGGGCGCTGGTGCCCAAAGGCACGGACCTGCGCGCACGCATCGGCGCTTTTGAAGGTCACGCGACCCTGGTCAGGGCCGATGCCGAAACGGTTGAGGCCCTGGGGCGGTTTCAGCCGGAAAACGCCGGAATTCAGGCTCTGACACAGGGCATTCGACAGCGTTTCGACCCGCGCGGGTTATTCAACCCGGGTCTGATGGGGTAAACAGATGCAGACAACATTCACCGAAAAACAACTGCAAGACCCGGAGATCCAGCGCTCGAACGAGATCTTGCGCAACTGCGTCCATTGTGGGTTTTGCACCGCCACTTGCCCCACCTATCAGGTGTTGGGAGATGAGTTGGATAGCCCGCGTGGGCGGATTTACCTGATCAAGGACATGCTGGAAAACGAGCGTGTGCCGGATGAGAAAACGGTCAAACATATCGACCGCTGCCTGTCCTGTCTGGCCTGCATGACCACGTGCCCGTCCGGTGTGCATTACATGCATCTGGTCGATCACGCGCGTGAATATATCGAACAGAATTACAAACGGCCCTTCACCGACCGCGCCCTGCGCTGGGTGCTGGCGCAGATCCTGCCTTATCCGATGCGGTTCCGCTGGGCTTTGATCGGGGCTAAGCTGGGCCGTCCGTTCAAATTCCTGATGCCAGATGCGCGGTTGCGGGCGATGCTGGATATGGCGCCAAAACATATCCCTCCGGTCAGTCGCAACGACGACCCGCAAAGCTTTGCCCCCAAGGGTGCGCACAAAAAGCGTGTGGCGCTTATGACGGGGTGCGCGCAAAAGGCGCTGAACACTGATATCAACGATGCCACTATCCGTTTGCTGACCCGGCTGGGGTGTGAGGTTGTCGTGGCCGAAGGTGCGGGCTGTTGTGGAGCGCTGACGCATCACATGGGCAAGTCCGATGACAGCCACAAAGCGGCCGCTGCCAATATCCGCGCTTGGGTGGCCGAGATGGACGGGGACGGGTTGGATGCCATCGTCATCAACACTTCGGGCTGTGGAACGACCGTGAAGGACTACGGGCATATGTTCCGCAATGACGCGTTGGCCAAAGATGCGGCGCGGGTGTCGGAGATTGCCATGGATATCAGCGAGCTACTGATGCAGCTGGATATGCCCGAAGGTGGCGAAAAGGGTCTGACTGTGGCCTATCACGCAGCCTGTTCGTTGCAGCATGGTCAGAAAATCAAAACCTATCCCAAGGACCTTTTGAAACGTGCAGGGTTTACTGTGGTCGAACCTGCGGACAGCCATCTGTGCTGTGGCAGCGCCGGAACCTACAACCTGATGCAGCCTGAGATTTCCGGGAAACTCAAACAACGCAAGGTCAGGACGCTGGAGGCTGGTAACCCTGATGTGATTGCCGCAGGCAACATCGGATGTATGATGCAGATCGGATCGGCTACCGAGGTTCCGATTCTGCACACGGTCGAGTTGTTGGACTGGACGACCGGAGGGCCCCTGCCAAGGGCCATGCAGCAGGACCACAGGCCGGACCGCGAGGTGCCGATCTTAAGGTAGGTATCTGTTCCCGCGACGCACTGGTCGCGTTCAGAACCCGGCTGTCAAGCGAGCGCCCTAATTTCGCCTTACGCACTGCGTAGGAGGATAAGTCGAAGCTACGCCGGAGAACCGCTTGCGAAACTGGATCAAGGTCTTAGCACTGGCGCTGATGCCCATGGCCGCAATGGCTCAGGATTCAAGGTTGAAAAGCCTGGAAACCACCGATGCCGGGCGCGCGTGGATGGCTGTTGGGCGGCTGGATATCGGCGGTGCCGGGTTTTGCACAGGCACCCTGATTTCGCCGACTATTGTACTGACCGCCGCGCATTGTTTGTTTGACAAGGTTACTGGCCAACGCGTGGACTTGTCAGATGTCGAGTTTCTAGCCGCATGGCGCTTGGGTCGAGCGTCGGCCTATCGGGCGGCGCGGCGAGCTGTCATTCATCCCGAATACCAGTTTGGCGAGGACTCCACTGCCCGGATTGGCAGCGATATCGCGCTGGTCGAGCTGTGGCAACCGATCCGCAACACCACCGTCATCCCGTTTGAAACCGGCGCACGCCCGGCGCGAGGGGAAGAGGTTGGCGTGGTCTCATACGCGCAGGACAGGGCTGAAGCGCCATCGTTGCAAGAGGTCTGCTCGGTCATGACCCGACGTTCGGACGTTTTGGTGATGTCCTGTGATGTGGAATTCGGCGCGTCCGGGGCGCCTGTGTTTTCGTTCGAAGGCGACCGCCCGCGCATCGTCTCGGTCGTGGCTGCCAAGGCCGAATTCAATGGCCAACGTGTGGCCGTGGGCACAACGGTCGAGGATTCACTGGATGTTCTGCACCGTGAATTATCCGCCGGGCGCGGGTTCATCGCCGACACGCCACCAGGAGCGGCCCGCAACAATGTGGGTGCGAGGTTTGTCAAACCGTGACGCGTATTCTTGCGACCCTATTGTGTCTGCTGGTGATGGCGACAACCGCAAGCGCCCAAAGTGCCAAGCGCAAGCTGACCGACCGGGAAGACCTCTATGGTTGGGAAGCGGTCGGGCGTCTGGATATCGGAACCCAAGGCTTTTGCACTGGCACCCTGATCGCGCAGGACATTGTACTGACCGCCGCGCATTGTGCGCTGGATAGGGCAACGGGCCGACCCTATGCGCCGGGGCAGGTGACGTTCCGCGCGGGTCTAAGTCAGGGGCAATCGCTGGCAGACCGAAAGGTTGTACAGATCGCAGTTCATCCCGACTATGCCAAGCATCCATCGCTTTCGAATGCTGGCGTTCGGGCCGACGTTGCCCTGATGAAGCTGGAACAATCGATCCCTCTTTCCATTGCGGACCCTTTTGCCTTGCACAGCGGGCGTGTGACGGGGGGTGAGGTCAGCCTGGCCTCGTACGGGCGGGGTCGATCCGAGGCGATTACCCGCGAACGGTCCTGCGATATTCTGCAAAGAGTGCAGGGGCTAATCCTGTTTAACTGCGATATCACCTTTGGGTCTTCGGGCTCGGCCCTGTTGGCGCGCAAAGGGTCGCGCTGGCAGATTCTGTCGGTGGTTTCGGCGGTTGGCGCAGTTAATGGCCGCAAGGTTGGGTTTGGCATGGAACTGGCCGGAATTGTCTCGGATCTGAAGGCCGATCTGCGCCGCGATGCACCGCAGCCCAAAGCCTCGATCAATCGTCTACAGGTCGGGTCGGGCAAGTCCAATTCCGGTGCGAAATTCATCAGCCCCGGCGGGGGTTGAACTCGGCCAAATCGTTACCCATGTGAACTGTATCGGGTCGCCACGAACGGGGCCTGATACAGCAAACCGCCCGTCCGAACCGGAGGGCATATCGTAGATCGCTCAGACTTGAGGATATGACACATGCGAACTTTTGATTTTGCTCCGCTGCACCGCGCAACCATTGGCTTTGACCAGATCGCCGACATGATGGATCGCGTTCTGACCAATGACGTGGCTCAGCCCAGCTATCCGCCTTATAACATCGAAAAAACCGACGCTGACGCCTATCGGATTTCCGTCGCTGTCGCCGGTTTCGCCGAGGCCGATCTGTCGGTCGAGGTGAAGGAAAACGCCCTGATCGTGGCCGGCAAGAAAGCCGCCGAGGACAAGGACCGTTCCTACCTGCACCGTGGCATTGCCACCCGCGCGTTCGAGCGCCGCTTTGCACTGGCTGACCACGTCCGCGTGACCGGTGCGAGCCATGAGAACGGCATGCTGAACATCGACCTCAAGCGCGAGGTGCCCGAAGCGCTCAAACCGCGCCGGATTCAGATTTCGTCTGGTCAGGCCATCGAAAAGGACGTGGTTGACGCCAAAGCCGTGAACTAAGGCCGTCCGACCACCGCGATAGTCCTGCCTCTCGGGGCTATCGCAGACTGCACGCCCCGCGTACCTCCAGACGCGGGGCGTTGTTCCCCAAACCAATATCTATCCTGCGCAATAGTGCAGAGGTTGAATGTTCAACGAGCTACTTGAACCCAGCCATCTTGATCTGGGTCAGTTCCGTGGTGGGGGGGTCGTTGGGTCTTACAAAACCAAAAGTAAGGACAATTGAGTGCGAGTGAATGGAAGGAATCTGAAATGAAGAAAGTAACTATATCTTGCCTGCTTGTGGGCACGCTAGCTTTGGCGGCGTGCAGCGCGCCAACGACGCCAACACAGGCCCAGGTCCAACACGATGCGCGTTGCGCAGCAGGTATTTTGGGTGGCGCGGCTATCGGCGGCGTTGTCGGTAATCGCTTTGGCGGCGGATCAGGCCAAACACTGGCGACCGCGGCTGGTGCCGGACTTGGAATGTATGCAGGCCAGTCGGCTTGCAACTGACGAAAAGTTACATGCTGAACAGTTTGGCGCCGCGCAGGTGATGCGCGGCGCTTTTAATTTAGGAATATGTGCTTCAGTTCCCAGCCGTCACCTGTCCGATCGACCAGAACATCGTCTCGCCTGAGGCATCGTCGACGCCGTCATTGTCGGTCATCACAAACGCCTCGCCCGAGGGCAGGATGGCCAGACCTTCGATCTTGTCCAGAACGTACCCGCCGATTGAGGTCAGGTCAGGTAGCAGGTCGCGAACCTCTTCTTTGCTGACCACGGGCAGGGGGCCGCCCAGCGGGGCCGGGGTCATTTCCGACAGTGGGATGCGATAGACCTTTTTGGTCACGGCACGGTGGTCATGCTGGTTGTCGCGCTCGATCACATAGACATGGTCGCCGAAGGCCACGATTTCCGACAGACCGACCCATCCAGTGTCCGGGTCTGCCTTGGGATAGTGGACTGCGCCCCATTCCTGTGTCTCAAGGTTGTAAGCCACCAGTTTGACGTGGTTTTCCGGATCGTCCTTCCATTCACGCTGAACAGCCATCCACAGAGTGTCACCGACGCGGGTGATACCTTCGAAGCCGAAACGTTTCTCGACTGCCATCAGTTCGGCAGGCAGGCCGATCTCACCCTTGCGGTCCTTGATCAGACCATCCGCGCTGACGTGATAGATCGCGTGCGGGATAACACGGTCGGTGCGGCCTTCGGAGGCCACGTAGAACCCGCCGTTGCCGTCCAGCGTGATACCTTCAAGGTCCAGTTTCTGTGCCGGATTGCCGTCCTGACGGTGGATGCGGATGACGTCAACGATGCGGGCGGGCTGCTGGCTGGGGTCGATCTTGAAGATCGAGGGCTGGAAGCCGTAAAAGCTGTCATTGACCGCATAGATCATGCCGTATTCATCCGCGACCAGACCGGACAGCGCACCCCATCCAATCAGCTCATCCGCACCGGCAGAGGTCAGATGCGGATAGGCGGCGGGGGCATCCTGATACTCGAAGATCGAAACATGCGCGCGCGGGCCGCCATCTTCGATCAGGTCTTTTTCGTTGGCCGAGATCAGCAGGTTCCGCTCGGGGATGGCAACATAACCCTCCGGCCCAACGCCTGAGGGCAGCAGCTGTTTCAGAACCGGGTTCGCGGGGTCAGTGGCGTCATAGACACCCACGACCGAGGCGCGCTCCGCCCCGACAAAGATCATCGGCGTACCGCCATAGGTGGCTGCGGTCACGCTTTCCGGCTCAACGCCTTTGCTGTCCGAGCGTTTGTCGGGGTAGTGCCCGATTTGGATGATCGCTTTCTCGAACTCGGTGCCGTTCTCATACACAACGGTGCCGTCCTTGTGGAAGATCGTCCAACCACGCGAGCCGCCCTCATAATCGCCTTCATTGGCGGTGGCGAAGTGGTTGTCGTCGATCCATTTCACCGCGTCGGGTTCACGCAGGCGGCCCGGCTGGCTTTCGGTGAAGATTAGCGCGCCACGTTCATCGGTGGCATCGATGCCTTCCAGATCCACGCTGCCGGCCGAGAAATGGCTGATCACGGTGCCATCTTTGGCAATAACCGCGATGTGGTTATTTTCTTGCAGGGTGACGACGGTTTCACCCAAGCTGTTTATGTCCACGAACTCGGGCTCGGGGTCGGTCGGCGCAACCTCGGCCAAACCGGTCAGCGAGGCCATTTTCATGCCCGCACAATCCAGCGCGCCATCTTTCAATGGCACTAGAGCCAGCTCACCTGCAGGTAGCTGTGGGATGAAACCGTCGTTCAGATCTTCGTCACGCTCATTCTCAATCGCGACGGCGACAAAGCTGGCATCCGGGGCGATTGCGACGCTGTCAGGCTGACCGCCCAGATCACAAGCGCCGGTTTGCGCTTTGCCCGCAATATCGACCGAGATCAGCTTGCCCGAGGGTGCGGTGTAGCTGTCCGACGTGTTCACGCCAACAAAAGCCGTCGAGCCAACGATTCCAACTGAGGTTGGCTCGCCACCCACCTCCATCGCACCCAAAGGTGCCGGGTTCGCCGGGTCGGCGATGTCGACCATACCGATCACGCCCAGCGGGCTGTCGGTATAGACCAGCGTCATGCCATCTGCAGTCGCCGCGATAATCTCAGGCGAGGTTTCGCGGTTCATATCCGCACCCTCAGCCATGTTCTTCACAACTGGAAATGACGCAATTCGGTTGAAATTCATCTCTGCCACGGCCTGACCGGCGGTCAGGGCCAAGGCAGATGTCAGACAGACACAGCGCAATGACATCGGTTGGTATCCTCTCTTGCTTAGTTGCAAGGGGGGATGGACGTGGTTCATTACGCTGGCGTGACGGTTTTGTTTCAAATTGGTGACAAGATGGGCTGCCTTCTTGCTGCGGCGATGCGTTTGTTCGTTTCAGGTCGCGCCCAGATTGCAGGGTCTATCTTTTGCTATGTATTTTTGCCAGTCTTTGCAGGAATTTTCCGCCCAAGGGGATGTAAATAGGCGTAACATTGCCTATCTTATTGGGGATTTTAACAAAAAAAGGGATAGCAGATGTCGAACCATCAATTTGACGCCTTGATCGAAGAAACGCAGACGAAAGTGCGTGAAAGCCAGTCGCAGATCGAAAGCCTGACCTCGCGGATTGACGCGGCGCGGGCCAAGATTGGCACGGCCGAGGCAGATATCGACATCGAAAACGCCACGCTTGAAGACGTACATGCCCATACCGAGGTGATGAACGCCAATATTGCTGAGCTGATTATGGGGCTGGATGACGTCACCAACGCGTTCTCCAAGGATTTCGACGAGATGCGCTCGAAAACCGGGTGGGAGTCGTTTGTGGGCATCTTCGCCAAGGGCAAATCCGAGTCGATGCGGCAGGAGCGGATGCGCACAGCCAATATTGACGACAAGCTGCAGGACCTGATTGCCAAATCGGACGTGATCGTAAAGTTGCTGGAAGGCCAACTGTCGGTGCTGGAAGAACAGCGCGTGAAGGTCGAGGACAACCTGACCGTCACGCTGGATGATCGCGAGGCCACCGTGGCCGAGTTGGAGGCCTTGCGTGCCGAGATCCAAGGCATGGACCCGACGATTATCACGCTTGAGAACAAGATCAGCGTCGAACAGGACGCCGCTGCGCGGACCCAGTTAGAGACTGAATTGGCCGAGCTGAACAAGCAATACAACGCCAAGGTTCAGGAGGAACAGGTCAAGCTGGCCAAATCGCAAACGCTGGAGCGCTATATCGAAAAGGGCAAAACCTGGGTCGATTCACTGCAAAACCAGGCGGCGACGCAGATGGTGCTGATCAACAAGCTGCAGACAGACACGCAACAGCGCGTGGTGCTGTATGACGCCCTGACCAAATCGCTGAAAACCGCGCAGCAGCAGGACGTGGCCCACCGCATCAACGAGATCGGCGTGCAGACGGACCAAGAGGCGCAGACGGCGATGGCCGCCATCGGCACCGCGACCAACCAGAAAATGGCCGACATGCTTGAGGCGCACGAAGGCCACATGGTCTTTGCCCGCGATGTGCTGGAGAAAAAGGCCAAGGCGGATGAGCGCTTTGCCCGCCGGTTTGCCTCGATTGTCGAGAAGCATGATAAGAATTTGTATGGGGGTTGAGCCAGACGGCGGACTGCAACGTGGCAAAAGACGTAGTTTTTCTGCTCCTAAAGATGCTGACGATGTGCGCGTGCCTAGCGGCAGCGATGCTTGTTGTATTTTTCGTATCCCAAAGGTTTTTGGGTGAGTACGAATTCTTGTTCCTCTTGGTGAACCTTGCTGTAGGGATCGGGAGCTTTTGCGCCCTTCTTTTTTCGATGGGGATGCTAAAAGAAGAAATGCAAAGAATAGATAAGAAACATCGTCCGTGGCTCTTCGATGGGTTCGGAAACCGCAAATGACTGACCCTACCCAAGATCATGTCGGCCTGACCGACACCTTCGCCTCGCGCCGATATTTCCGCAAATTCGAGGTGATCTCCGTCCACCTCCTGCGCGTGGCCGCGACGATGGAGGCGGAGGGCGCCATCAGCAAGCAAGAGGTGCGGATCGTGTCGCGCTACCTTTCGGGGCTGCTCTACACCTTTAGAGCGCTCAGCATGAAATACCTGCTGGTCGGGCGCGATACGGGGCGGTTCTTTGGCAGCCTCGCCATGGACAAGCGCGACAGCGGGTTTCCGGTGGCGGCCGAGTTGCTGACCATGGCCAACGACGCGCAACAGGCGCAGGTGCATCTGGCGAATATGCCCTCAGCCGATGATCTGAAAACCGACATGGTGCGGACGATCATTGGCGACCGCGAAATCCCGACCAAGCTGCAATTCGCGCTGTCTCAAAGGCTCTATTACGAGGAATTGCTGAAAGGTCAGTTGTTCTGGTCCCGCAACGATCCCGAGTGCCACTGGATTGGAAATGAGGGTGAGCGGCGCAAGTTCCTGATCCATTGGGCGGTCTATGACAGTCAGATCAACCTGCCGGTCATCTACATGATGCAGGTGGAGGACAGTGGCAGGACCGCCCTGCCCAAAGACCAACGCCGCTGGCCCGAGGTGCAGGCGCATCTGATGGCGCAATCCTTGGGCGGGTTGAAGCTGGTGACGATTGCCAAAGGGTTCGATCAGGATTTCGACGATCTGCACCCCAAGCACCTGCGCCGCATCCATGTGGGGCCGATGTATTCCTCGGCCTATACCGAGCAATCCGGCCCCTTGCGGCAAGTGCTGGAGGACGCTCAGGCCCCCGAGGGTCAGGATTGGGCGCTGGCCTGGACCACCGAGGAACTGGAGAGCGAGGACGTTTTCGAGGAACGCGCCGGGTGGTTCTCGACCGTTGAGCGCGAAATTTTTGCTTTGGATCCGTTTGGCGCGCAAGGGGCCGAGACTGGGGCCACGCGCACGCAGCGGTCGATTATCCTGCCTCAGCGCCCGTTTCAGGTTCTGGCAGAGCGCGACCCGCCGGGCTTTGGTGACGTGCGCAAATTCGTTGTCAGCAAGACGGGGCAAGTGTTGCGCTATTAGATTTTTTGCCTCCGGCGGAGGTATTTTTGAACAGAAGAAGCAAGGGCAGTTTTTGAGATGAGTTTGACGTCAGATCAGATGGAATTGCGCGAAGACGATATTCGTAAGCATTACCCGGCAGCGACCGCCTTGCTGAACGGGTTCGAGCATGCGCCGCGGATTGCCAAACCGGTTGAGGCGGCGGTCGAGCGGTCCTCGGGCGTGTCGACGGGGCGGCGGTTTAGATCCACGACTCCGGGGTTGGTGACACGGCGCACGGTGCGCGCGGATGGGGTGCATCTGGTCGAGCGGATCGAGGCTGCGGATGATGGCGATGCGTTGGTTTCTCCGCAACAGGCCACGACGCAGCAGGCTGTGCGCCGCGCGATTGCCATCGCCCTGGCCGTGGCCGAGGCTTATGCGGAGCAAACCGCTCTGGCCGATCTGAAGCGCGCCAATCTGGCGGGGGATTTGCCCGCTGCGCGCAAGAGCGAGTTTTCGGAATTGCTGACGGCTGAGGCTTTGATTACATCTCACACCTTCGGCAATGCACTGGCGTATCTGATGTCGTCCCATCTGGGCGAAACCACCGTTGATCTGGGCGAGATTGAAGAGATTCTGACCGACAATGGCCAGCTTGCGCTGCACGGTGCCTTGTGGGAGCTGGATCAGATGTTGGCGAAACACGCCCCGGACGATGCGCATCTGATCGCGGCCACCAGCGCCTATGCCGAACAACTGATGGACAAGGCCGCCCTACGCGCGCAGTCGGCGGGTCATTTGACCCCGTTCCAGAACGCCGCCTGGCATATCGAGGCGGATGACTTGACGATCCGGGGGTTCGAACCCGCCTCCAAAGCCAAATCCACCACCCTGACCATGACGTTCAAGAAACCGAACGAAGTGGTCGGCAACCATATCGCCAAATATCAGGCGATGAAGCTGGCCAAGATGCTCATGGCCTATGATTTTGACCGCCGCCTGAACCCGTTTGCCGAGTTGGGCGGGTTCATCTTTACCTTCATGGGCGACGGCAAACCGGGCACCGGCAAGACCACCCTGATCCAGATGATGGCCGGGTTGATCAACGACTATTGCCAGAACGCGGGCTATCCGTTCCGCTATCAAAACCTGAGCACCGACAATATAGACAGCTATCAGGGCAAGTCCGGTCAGAACGCCAAGGCGTTTATCAACACGATCATCGACCCCTCGGTTATCGGCTTTGGCACCATCGATGATATCGACCAACTGGCAGGCAAACGCGGCGACCGGCAGTCCAGCGCGGGCCAACTGGAAATCACCGCCGTGCTGATGGAAAGCTTTGCAGGTGCCAACACTGTTGTGCGCGGCAATTGCACCTTTGGCATGTTCTCGAACTACCCCGAGAATGTGGACGACGCCCTACGCCAGCGGGCGGGCGCGCGGTTCCTGGTGGACGGGCCGCAAACGCGCGAGGATTACATTGACATCCTGCACCTGTTAATGGGCCGCAACCACGATATCCCGCTGGGTGAACACGACGCCTATGCCGCGCAGGAGATTAAAAAGGCCGTCGCCGCCAGTTTCGAAAGCCACTCCCGCCCGCATGGGGACGCCTTGCTACAGGTCTATGACCGGGTTTCCGGTGAGATCGGCCAGATGGACACAATTGCCAAGCTGGGCACCTACCTCAAGGCGATCCAGCAGGCGGACGAGAGGTTTACGGGTCGCGCGATCAAGAACATCACCGACGCGGTCAAGGTCCGTGCGATGGATTTCGAACTGCCGGATGAGTGGATGGAGAACCCCGACCTGTTCCTGTTCCGCGACTACGACACCAAGAAGGGCATGATCGAGGAGCTGCGCCAGCCGATCACGGTCGAGATGGTGATGCAGGAAATCAACCGCTACGCCGACAGCGAGTTCCGCTATGCCGACAAGAGCGATGAGGTCGCGATTGAGAACGCAGTGCGCGAGATGGGTCGGATGGAAGAGGCCAAGCGGCGGCACCTGGAGGGGAAAGGGTGACGGCTACTTTGATCAAGCAATCAAACTGTCCAGATCAGTTGGCTGAAATGCCTTCACGTTTTCTTGGCCGGCCGTTGTTACCACATGTGATCGCACAGACTTTGAACGTCAGAGCGCGCACTGATGCGCTCTGTCAGTCAAAGGAGAAAGAGACATGACGTTGACAGTCGCAATCACCGCTTTCGCCCTTGTTTTGGGTCTGATCCTGCCCCTGCGCTGGGGTGTATTCGGCTTTCTGGGCGCGGTGGCGGTGCTGTTCCTAACCCAATTCGGCGTGAACGCAGGCGGCGGGTTTGAGGGCACGACATGGGAAGAGACGCTGATCCTGTTCGAGGGCAGCGTGGTGTCTTACATCGGTTTCAACCTGCAAATCACTGCGCGGGCATTTGCACTTCCGCTGCTGGTGTTGGCGGTTGTGGTTGTTTGGCGCCTTAATAGAATGACGAGGTGACCAGCTTGAGATTAATCATCGTCACAGCTTTTTTCGCGGTCTTTTTGGCTGTATTGATGACAGTCACTATTTGCGGTTGGGAAGGACTGCTGCCTGAAAACTTCCGTGTTGTACGGACATGCGGCGTTACGGATCCACCAAGCGAAGTTTTTTATAGCTTTCTAGTGCTTGGGTGCGTCTTGGGCGTGATTGTGTCTTCCTTGGTTGTGTTTTGGAAATGGATTTCGAAGAGGCAAACGTCATGATCCGTCTCATCGAAAAAGGCCTGATGTTCGGCAATCTTGTCCACATCTCCAGCCCGGCCTTGGTCGAACGGTATAACCGCGCGTTGCAGCATCTGGCGGGCAAGGCCACTCAGCTTACGGATTTCCACGTCGATATCTCGGGCTATTCCCCAGAGATTGGGCAGGAATTGGACGACCCGCTCTACCTCAACCCAAACGGGGTCAACCGGCAGTTCATCCTGCTGACGACCGAGCAGAAACGCGCGCCTCTGCTGAACGTCAAATTCTCGACTTCGCGTGACATTCTGCGCGAGTTCATCGAGATGAACGAGGCGCAGCTGTTCGCCCTGACCGCCACCGATGCCGTGGCCGGAGAGCTGGTGAACTCGGTCTTCAAACTCAGCACGCCCAATGATCTGCTGAACCTGCGCAAGATTGAGATCGAGGCCGATACGGTCGGCGGCACCTTGCGCAAGGCTGAACAGCTTGCGGGTTTGGTCGAACGGTTCAAGACCGAACAGGACGCCTGGTTCGATGATGTTCTGATTGCCGAGATGATCGATACCGCCAAGGACACCGGTGACGTCACCCGCAACCCGGTTCGGCTGCGCCACACAGCCTTTGAGCAGCCGAATTTCTGGACCGCGCATTATGGCGGGCTTTACCTTTTTCCGGACCTCGACCATCCGGCGGCGATCTGTATGGGTGATACGCCTGACGATCTGTCGATGAAGTATGTGTTCCACAAATCGCAGCGCAATCAGATCGCCAAGTTTCTGGGCTACAACAATCTTGTCGAAACGGTCATCGAGGCGCGCGGCGTGGATTCCGCCGCCATTCTGCAACAAAAGATGGATTTTCTGACCGTGGCGGCGGCTGCGGGTTCAGGGGTTGATCTGACAGGGTTGGAGCGCCGCGACATGCGTCGTCTAGCCCGAAACCACGCCGACCACCTGCCCGAGGCCTATCACGGGTTGGCGCAATTGCTGCGCTGGGCGACCGATGGCGGGCCGTGGCCGCGAATCACTTCGGACCATCCGGCCTATTTCTACACCCTGCGCGCAAAGGACACCCCGCATCGGGATCTGGTGAATATGCTGCTGGCCGAATTGGCCCCGTTGGACCCGCGCCAGTTGTTCATCTGCCACAAGGAATTGTTCTACAGCACCTACAAAACCTGGCCTGAGAACAAGAAAACCTATGTTGCCGACTTTCTCGCGCGCGAGTATCAGGTGGACAAGGCCGGGGCTCGCGCCGCCTTGTTTGGGCATGAGCCCGACATGAGCGGCCAGGACCGGGTCAGTGAGGCGGTGATTGCGCGGGTCGGCCCCTGGGGCGCATTGGAGAGAGGGTGAATGTTCGTCGCGATACGATTTCTGATCCCCCTGTTGATTGTCCTGACCGTGATCTACGTTGGGCTGTCGATCTATTCCCGTCTGGTGCGTCGCCGCAAGCTGATTGCCCATTGGGAAAAGAAAGGGTTGCGTGGTGATCGTGACGCATTTCTTGAACGTGGGATGCGGCAGTATGACAACTCGTTTCGCAAGAAACTGTTGTTGGGTGTCTATGTCATCCCGCTTGGGGCGATTGCCCTGTTGATCTATATAACAAATTTCATGTGAGGACCGGATAGATGGTCTATGTCAAATGGGCGTTCATCATTGTGTTCTGGGGGCTGATTGCCTCGGTTTTGGAATACACTCTGCCACAACAGGATGTGGTGCGTATCGTGAAGACCGAGGTGCGGCGCGTCGATTTCGGTGAGAATTCGATCTTTTGGGCGCAGCAGGACACCGGGCAAGAAGGTGCGCAGACCGTCAACCGCGACGTGCGCTTTGTCGAAACTTTCCGCCCCAACGGCAAGCCGCGCGTCTATCGCAACGAAGATACCGGTTGGGGCTGGCCACCCTATTTCAAGTTGGATAGTTCCAACTTGCAGGCCGAGTTGACCAACCTTGTTTCGACAGCAGACAACCCGCAATGGGTGGTTTTGCGCCACTATGGCTGGCGCAATCAGCTGATGTCGATCTTTCCCAACGCTGTTTCCGTGCGCCCCGTCGACAGCCCGGATGTGCGCCTGATCCCCTGGTTCAACATCATTTTTCTGACGGTGCTCGCAGCGCTGATCTGGGCCATTTGGGTGCGCTGGCGACGCTTCCGCGCGGCGCGGGTCGATCCGGTGATCGAGAATGTTGAGGATGGGCTCTACGCTGCCGGCGACGCGATCGGCGAACAAAGCAGCCGTTTCAAAAAGTGGTTGAATACCTGGAAATCGAAGTAACGTATTCCAGATACCGGGTCTGCTGCCATTCTTTGCCGAAGCAGACCCTTGTACATCTAGCGAACGACAAATTCCGCGTGGAGCGCCCCAGCGGCTTTGATTGTCTTGAGGATGTCGATCATATCACGCGGCGACACACCAAGCGCGTTCAGGCCGGCGACAACCTCGGACAAGGTTGTCGCCTCGGGAATTTCGGCCAATCCCGTGCCTTCTTCCTCTTCGATCCCGGCGATCGTGCGGGGCACCACAACTGTTTCTCCCCGCGCAAATGGGTTGGGCTGTATCGCAATTGGGGCTTCCTCGACCGTCAGGGTCAGGTTTCCTTGAGAGACCGCAACGCGCGAAATGCGCACCTCTTGTCCCATTACGATTGTGCCTGACCGTTGATCGACGACCACGCGGGCCTTTGTTTCGGGCTCGACCAGGATGTTTTCGATCCGACCGATCGCGTGCGCTGTTGATATGGCCTGAGTGGCGGCGATGTTCAGCTCAACGGTGCCCGAATCCCGCATGATGGCAACAGGTCGGTTGAATTCGGTATTGATCGCCCCCTCAATTCGGCCTGCGGTGGTAAAATCCGGTTCGCGCAGGGCCAGCCGCATCTGCGTCAGGGTCGACAGATCAAAGTCGATTTCCCGTTCCACCCGCGCACCCGAAGGGATCACGCCCGCGGTCGGCACGCCTTGCACCACGGTTGCGGCCTGACCTTCAGCCGAGGCACCGCCCGCAAGTACTGTACCCTGCGCGACCGCATAGATCTGCCCGTCGGCGGCGTTCAGCGGGGTCATGATCAATGTCCCACCCAACAGGCTGCTGGAATCCCCTATGGCAGAGACTGTCACGTCAATCTGCCCACCTACCCGCGCAAATGGCGGCAGGCTGGCTGTCACCAGCACAGCCGCTACGTTTTTGGGACGAAAATCTTCACCGGTGACGTTCACGCCCAGCCGTTCCAGAATGTTCGACATGATCTCTTCGGTGAACGGCGAGTTGCGCAACCCATCCCCGGTTCCGTTCAGCCCGACCACAAGACCATAACCGACCAGATCGTTGCCGCGCACTCCGTCGAAATCCACTAGGTCTTTCAGGCGGATTGCCCCGGCAGATGCCAGGCTGGGCAGCAACATCAAAAGGAAAACAAGAACTCTCATCTCAGGAAATTCACCAGTGACAGGTTGGCGTTGCGGACTGTGACGGAAAACAGGCTTTCCAACTGGAACTGGACTGTTTGCAACTGTGCCGCCGTTTCATAGGGGTCTGCGGCGATCAGTTTGTTGCGGCTGTATTCCAGACTGGTCCGGGCGGCATTGTTGCGCGTGGCGGCTTGTTCAATCCGCGCCTCGGCCACACCGATCCTGGCCCGCAGATTGACGGTTTCGTTCTGGGTATTGGCCAGATCAACCCCGAGTTGCTCGAAGAGATCTGTTCGTTGATCCCGTGGAATTCCCAAGGCAGGGTCGGCGACAGCGGCCGCAACAGCGATATCGCGCAAGGCCGCCTTGAGCGCAGGATCGGTTGCCGTCACCGGGACTCTGACGCTTTCTGATTCCGATATTTGCATTGGGGACAGCGTCGTTGCAGAGCCCTGATAGATCACCGCATCAAAACCTGCCGGATCGTTGAACCAATCCTCGGCGCGTTGACGGATATCGGCCACTGTAACCGCCCCGGTTAGCTCAGTCTTGAGCGCGGCCAGCAAAGTTTGCGCAGACGGCAAAGGAGATACATCGGTCGCCGTTCCGGAAAACAGGCTGCGCCCGCCCGCCCGCGTGTTCAGCGCAGAAATAACCGTGTCCAACTCATTCTGCGCCTGAACCGAGGCGTTTTCGTGGGTCACGGCCTGGTTGGATGTTCCGAATGACAGCAGAGATGCAGTGATTTCCGAGACGGAATGGTCAACGGTTGTCAGGCTCAGCTGCATGGCATCGGTGAACAACCCGGCCTCGGACGTGGCGACCTGAAAGGCATCAAGTCGGGCAAGGCTGCGATCCAGATCCAAGAGATGCGAATAATCTCCGTCCAAACGGCCCGATACATCCTGCACTTTGCCGGTGGCCATTTCGTAGGACAGTGTTTCGATCTGGTTTTTGATGTCGGTCGCGCGAGTTTTCAACGTCAAACCCCGCGCCAGATCTCCGATAGACGTCAGACTCATTCTTACAACCTCAACAGGGTTTCCATCAGCTCATCCACTACCGAGATCAGCCGCGCATTGGCGGCGTAGGTCTGCTCGATCTGGATGAGGCGCTGTAATTCCTGATCCGTGTCGACGCCCTGCTCGGCTTCGATCCGGGCCATCTCTTCTTGCGTGCTGTTGGCGAAAACCAGACGCTGATTGGCCGTATGCGCGTCGGCCCCGGTTTTGGACATCAGCGCTTCGGTCAAGCCCGAGGCGCGCATATCTCCGGTGCCGAAAACTGGGTTTGGAACCGGCCGGGCCGCACTGAGGATGGCGCTGAACGCATGCAATTGCGAGGCATCCCCCGGATCACCAGGAGCCGCCGCCCCAAGCCCCGCGCGTAGCCGCCAGCTTTGACCCCCCGCATCGGGGTCGACGATTTGGTTCAGACTGATCCGCGATGCAAGTCCCGCCGGTGCTGCCGGGTCAAACCGATTGCCTCCATCCGTAAACACCCCTGCGTCAGTGGGTAGGGCGGTCGGGTCCAGCCCCGGTGTTTCGAACCGTTCGATCAGGTCTTGGGCTACCGTGTCCAGATTGGACTGAACCTCAACTGCAAGCGCGTCGCGGATATGGAACTGTGCAGCCAGTGCGCCGCCCCGGATCTGTGCGTTGTCGCCTAACGTTCGAACCGGGTTGCCGTTTAGTGTCAGACCCGACAGCAGCCCGTTGTCGACGGTCATATGGGGCTTGGTGTCACCGGTCGTGGTGTAAGAGAACTCGGCCGCGCTGCCCTCCAAAAGGATCAAGCCGCCGTCAGAATAGATCGATACCTGATCATTCGCGCGCGGCACGACGTTGACGGGTAAGATCTGGTTCACCTGATCAATCAGTACTTGGCGCTGATCCAGAAGCGCGCCGATGTCGCCCCCCGCATATTTCACGGCGGGGATTTTGGCGTTGATCTCTTTCAGATCTTTGAGCGTCTGGTTCAGGCTGTCCACCTGTTTGCCGATTGTGCGATCAGCGTCCGATCGCATCTGACGCAACCCTTCCGAGGTCGCGTTCAATTTGTCTGCAAGATCGCGCCCCGTACGCGCCACCTGATCCAACCGTTCGGACGACTCGGGCAGGCTGGCGGCGGTAATCAGACTGCCGTCGAAATCGGCAAGCCTAGCCGCGAGCGAGGTCGCATCGTCGGGTCCGCCCACCAGACGTTCGAGTTGAGTGTGAAGTCCCGAAACTACCGTTTGAAGGGAAAGATCCGCGTCCGCGCTTCGCCTATTGGCCGTCAGGACCGGGTCCTGGTGCCGAACCACGCCGACAGTTCGAACGCCGTGGCCGGAAATCGTGTTGGTCGTCAGCTCCAGCGACCTGCGCGCGTATCCCGGTGTCAGCGCATTGGCGATATTGCCGGAGACAACAGCGGCGCCACGGCTGGCGGCGGTCAGGCCGCCGATGGCGTTGTTCAAGGCTGTCGACATGTTCATGAGACAGATCCCCCTGGGTTAACGTTTGATATTGGTGGTTTCCTGAAGCATCTCATCCACCGTCTGGATCACCTTGGCACTTGAGGAATAGGCCCTTTGTGTCTGGATCATCGAGGTCAGTTCGGTCGCCACATCGGTCGTGGATTCCTCGCGCGCGAATGAGACCAGATCGCCGGTTGGACCCTCGCCCGCGTTCCACAGGAAAAAGGTCCCGCTTTCACGGGAGGGGGCGTAGGTCTGGCTGTCCAGTGCCGTCAGCCCGTTCGGGTTGGGCACATCCGCCAGCGGGATCTGGAACATGCGGCGACTGACGCCTGTGTCATAAAACGCGTAGACATATCCGTTCTCGTCGACCTGAACGCTGGTCATCGTTCCAACCGCCGAACCATCTCGGGTGATCGAGACCGGAGCAAACGTATCCGACAACTGCGTGATGCCATCGGCGTCGCCAATCTGACCGATATTGATCTCCATCGGGCCGCCCGCCACGTTCACCATCAGGCTTCCCGTCGCCGGGTCATAAGCACCACCGGAAACCGCTGTCACGCTGGCCAGTGTTCCGCCCGCGGTGCGACTGTCGGTGAAAGTCAGGGTATATTCCCCGACGATTGCCCCACCCGACGCGGAGTCGCGCAGGATCATAGTCCACTCATTACTACTGCCTGTGGCGGGAACCGTTGGGACCAGCTCAATATCCACGCTTTCCGATTTGCCCAAATTGTCGAAATATTCAACCGACAGGGGCTGTGTGTCGCCCGGTGCCCCGGCATCGGTGGCCGTGGCGGGCAGGTTCATACGCAGGTTCATCTGTGTGGTTGGCGCACCGGACAGTTGGTTGACGCTCAGCTGGATTGGTTCCAGCGCGGCAGGTGTGTCGCGCGGTACAGCCGGGATTGTCCCGTCCGGATTGGCGCGCCAGCCCAGCAGCACCAGTCCGGATTCCGTGACCAGATACCCTTCTTCGTTGGTGCGAAACGAGCCCGTAGTGGTCAGCAACATCTCATTCGAGCCACTCGCGATTTGCGAGCTGGGCCGCACCGGCAGCATCCCACGCCCGCGTACGGCCAGATCGGTCGAATTGTTGGTGGTCACAAGCGAGCCGCGCTGGTCGATCAGACGCTGGCTGGTGGTGCGGACACCCCCCGCGGAATAGCTGCCGCCCTGACCGGACGTGACCATGGAATGAAAATCCGTCTCGACCCGTTTGTATCCGAAAGTCGATGAGTTCGCGATGTTGTCGGAAATGGTCGCCAGCCGGTTGGCATTGGCCTTCAATGCGGCCACACCGGCATTCAGCGAAGAAGAAATAGTCATTGGCACGCCCTTCTGTTGCGTCAATTCTTGATGCAACAGCTAACGCGCTGGGCCTTAACAGCGCGCTAACAGGTAAAATGCGTCCTACCTTTTGCGGTCAAGGATTGCGTAGAAAGATGACCTCAACCCTGTTATTGCGCACGGCCATCGGGTTTTTGGCCGTCAGTTCTCGGTCAGCATGTCCCGTGACGCGATCCAGTCGAGACGGCGTAACCCCTTTATCCTGCAGCATTTGCCGCACTTTCTGAGCGCGCGCGGTTGATACGTCCCAGGCCGGGTTCTGTGCCAGAACCACGGGCGAGGCGCGCACATGCCCTTCGACGGCCACCGCATTTGTCACCAGGTCCGAGGACCGCGCCACCAAAAGTGCCAGCGCCCGCATCATCGCCGTTGGTGTGTCACTATCCGATTCGAACAGGGGCTGGTCTTCGGTATCGAACAGCTCGACCACAAGACCTTCGTCGGTGACGCGCGTGACGATGTGCTGCAAGACCTTGTTCGAGACCATACTTTCGCCTGTCCGCCCCATCAGTTCGGCCTCAAGCGTGGTGAAATCCTGAACCTCGCGCTCGCCGCCATCTGCACTGACCCCGATGGAACCCTTCGCCTGCCTTGCTTCGGTCGGTCTGCGTTGACTGGCGCCAGAGCCGCTCATGGCCAGGGTCTTCTCCGAGAACATATTGTCGCCACCAAAGGCCCCGCTACCCCCACCCGAAACCGGGTTCACCGGGATCGTCGGCGAAAAATAGTCCGCCAGCCCTTTGCGTTGTTTTTCCGTCGTTGCATTCAGCAGCCACATCAACATGAAGAAAGCCATCATGGCCGTGACAAAGTCGGCATATGCGACTTTCCACGCGCCGCCGTGGTGGCCATCACCACCTGACACACGTTTCTTCTTGATGATGATTGGCGCCGCATTGGATTGCGCACCCATCTCCACCACCTTTTTTATCACCCGACTACAGGGGTAGCCGGGCAGGTCTTAAGGTGGGCTTAACACTTAAAACTGTCTTGATTTCCCTATCGCGGAAGGTTGGATCCTGCCCGCCGCAAGATCAGGTTCAACCGGTTGAAGCTGCCTTCGATCCCATCTGGTTCAGCCTTGGCAAAAAATGTATCCAGTTCCTCATGCACGCGCACGGCCTGATCCAGCAGCGGGTCTGCGCCCTCGGAATACAGCCCTGCCTTGATCATCACCTCGGATTGCTCGTAGCTGGCGACCAGCTTGCGGGCCTCGGCGATCATGCGGTTTTCGTCTTCGGTCGCCGCGCCGGGCAGGCTGCGCGAGACTGAGCGGCTGAGGTCGATGGCCGGGAAACGCCCGCGCTCGGCAATTTCGCGACTCAGGACAATGTGGCCGTCCAGAACGCCGCGCAGGATGTCAGCCACGGGCTCGTCCATGTCCGATCCTGCTACGAGAACGCTGAACACGGCAGTGATATCGCCCTGATCCGCCGTCCCAGGTCCGGCCCGTTCACACAGACCGGCGATCAGCGGCGTGACTGACGGAGGGAAACCGCGCAGCGACGGGGCCTCGCCCATGGCGACAGCGATTTCGCGGTGCGCCTCGGCAAAACGCGTCACCGAGTCGGCAAGGAACAGGACGTTCAGCCCCTGATCACGCAGATATTCGGCCACCGACATGGCCGACCAGGCACAACGCCTGCGCGCCAGAGCCGACTGATCTGAGGTCGCGGCCACCACAACCGACCGCTTCATCCCCTCGGCCCCCAGCGCATGTTCGACGAATTCGTTCACCTCGCGCCCGCGTTCACCAACCAGTGCAACCACCACCGCATCCGCCTGCATCGACTTGGCCAGCGTGGCCAGCAGCGTCGACTTGCCCACGCCCGAACCCGCGAACAGCCCGATGCGCTGCCCCTGCACCACCGGCAGCATGGTGTTGAGCATGGCCAACCCCGTCTCCATCCGCGCGCCCAGCGGTTTGCGGGTGACGGCGGGGGGCGGGGCCTGCATGATGTCACGCTCCTGCGTGCCAGAGAGCAGAGGTTTGCCATCCAGTGGTTTCCCGAACGGATCAACCACCCGTCCAAGCCAATGCATCCCCGGCGCAAACTCAGGCGTCTGCTCTAGAATCACCCGGTCGCCCAGACAAACGCCATCGGGCGCGGCCGCGGGCATCATATGAATCAAATCCGATTCGACATGCAGCACCTCCCCGCCCAGATCCGGACCGCTGCGCCGCCGCAGGGTCAGGTGATCGCCGATCCGTGCTTGCCCTTCAAGTCCTTGAATTTCAACAACTCCACGCGCCACGCTGGACACACGCCCCACATGGCGCACAGCGGAAAGACGGTCGAATTCGCATTTTAGAAAGCTTGGGTCGAGATCGGACATCGTGGGTTCTCCAACGGGTTTCTGAAAACGGTTTCTAAAGGAATCGGGGTTAAGCCTTGATTGAAATTGATCGAGGGAGAAGCCCCGATGTTCTATGACCTGAACGTCTTTAAGACAGCGCACGCAATGGCAACCCATGCCGGGCAACGGCAGGCCGTAATTGCGCGTAACATGGCCAATGCGGATACGCCGGGCTACCAGCCCCGCGATCTTGAGGCCTTTCGAACAGCATTCGAAGAAACCGGGCTCAAGGGGGCGATGATCGCCACGCGGGCCGGGCATCTGAACGGCAACAACGCGTCGCAGCCTTGGGCCGAATATGACGTCGCGCCTTCGGGCGATCCCAATGGCAACGGTGTTTCTATCGAGGAAGAGATGTTCAAGGCGGTCGAGGTCAAGCGCCAGCATGACCGCGCACTGACCATTTACAAATCTTCGATGAACATCCTGCGCACCAGTCTTGGCCGGTCATAAAGGGGTAGTGAGATGAGTGATTTTTCCCATTCCCTTGCCGCCTCGACCAGCGCCCTGCGCGCGCAATCGGCGCGTCTGCGACACGTGTCCGAGAATATCTCGAACGCCGATACGCCGGGGTATCGCCGCAAGACTGTACCGTTCGAAACCGTGCGAAAAGACGGGCGTGAGGTGGTACAGGCCGGGCGGGTCAAGCTGGACCGCCGCGACGCGTCGCGCGTTTACGACCCCGGTCATCCGATGGCGGATGAGACCGGCCATTATCGCGGCTCGAATGTCGATCTGATGATCGAGATCGCCGACGCCCGCGAGGCACAGCGCAGTTACGAAGCCAATCTCAAGATGTTCGACCAGACACGTCAGATGTCGTCGAGCCTGATGGAACTCCTCAGAAAATAAAGGACACCAGAATGGATATCCGAGCCCTCAATGCTGCCCAGAACTATGCGGGCGCGCGCTCTGCAACGCAGGCCGATTCCGATCACGCCGGAATGGCGCAGGGATTGCGCAGCACGTTTCAGGATTTTGCCGCGACGCTGAAACAGTCCGAGGCCATCTCGCAGACCGCGATGACCGGCCAGGCTGATCCGCACGCGCTGGTGCAGGCGCTGGCGCAGACCGAACTGGCGGTCGAGACGGCCGTGGTCGTGCGCAACAAAGTGGTCGAGGCCTATCAGGAAATCCTGCGGATGCCGGTCTGACGCGATGCTCAGCGAAGGTCTGTTCTATGACATCGTGCGTCAGGCGCTGTGGGTCGCGGTGATCACCTCGGTCCCGATCCTGGCTGTGGCGCTGGTTTCGGGCCTGATCGTGGGCCTGTTCCAGGCGCTGACCTCGGTGCAGGAGATGACGCTGACCTTCGTGCCCAAGCTGATCGCCATCGTCATCGTGTTCTGGATTTCCATGGGGTTCATGACCCAGACGCTGGTGACGTTTTTCACCACAACCCTTGTCCCGCTGATCGCCGGAGGTCGCTGATGGATACCGCCTATACCACCTTGTCCCGCCAGTCGGGGCTGATGAACGAAATGCGGCTGGTGGCGAACAATATCGCAAATGCCAACACCACCGGATACCGCGCGCAAGGCTTGGTGTTTTCCGAATTCGTGCGCGACATGCCCGGCAATCCGTCCTTGTC
The DNA here is from genome assembly GCF_056533885.1 of Ruegeria sp. F12. Classification (NCBI taxonomy): domain Bacteria; kingdom Pseudomonadati; phylum Pseudomonadota; class Alphaproteobacteria; order Rhodobacterales; family Roseobacteraceae; genus Ruegeria; species Ruegeria sp. F12. The sequence continues at coordinate 106,515 of NZ_JBQFOV010000007.1, forward strand.
AATGGCGCGGGCTGAGGTGCGCAACACGTCATTGCAGCAAGGGGTTCTGACTGAGACTGGAGGCGATTTTGATTTCGCCATCGAAGGCGATGGGTTCTTCATGGTCGAAACTCCGGCCGGCAATCGATTGACACGGGCAGGGGCGTTCTCGCCAAGCGCCGAGGGAGATTTGGTCACGATGGATGGCCACCGTGTGCTGGATAGCAACGGCGCGCCGGTTTTTGTACCCCCCGACGTGGCCTCGATCGACGTCGGCAGCGACGGCACACTCAGTATTGAGGGGCAGTTGCTGGGACAGCTTGGTGTCTACCGGGTCGAAGATCCCAAGTCCCTGGTGCGCGAAGGCAGCACGCAGTTCCGTAGCGAAGGCGACGTAGTGCCGATCGAAGAGCCGGTTATCGTTCATCGCTTTCTCGAAGGGTCCAACGTCAACGCGATCGAACAAGTGACACGGCTGGTCGAAATCCAGCGCGCCTATGAGCTGGGCCAGAGTTTTCTTGAAACCGAAGACGAACGGGTGCGTGGCGCGCTCAAGGCGCTGATGCGCTGACTTTAGAACGGAGGATTTGACATGCGGGCATTGAAAATCGCAGCGACGGGTATGACCGCGCAGCAGATGCGGGTTGAGACGATCTCGAACAACCTCGCGAATATGAACACCACCGGCTACAACGCGCGGCGGGCTGAATTTGCCGATCTGCACTATCAGCAGATGGCGCGCGCCGGGTCGGTGAATGCCAATGACGGTACGGTATTGCCGACGGGTATTCAGCTTGGTCTTGGGGTGCGCCCCGCTGCGGTGACGGTGCAACTTGCGCAAGGTGCGTTGTCAGCGACGGGCAGTGATCTGGATGTGGCGATCGAAGGGCGTGGTTATCTGGAGGTGGCTTTGCCCAATGGTCAGTCCGCCTTTACCCGCGACGGCAGTCTTAAGCGGTCAGCCGAGGGGCTGATTGTCACCTCGGACGGGTTCGCGGTTGCGCCCGAGATTACCATCCCCGACGACGCGCGCTCAATCTCAATCAACTCAGCGGGCGAAGTCTATGCCTATTTCGACGATGCCGCCGAAGGGCAGCTGCTGGGTGAATTCACCCTGGCAAGTTTTTCAAATGCCAAAGGCTTAGAGGCCATCGGCAGTAACCTGTTCAAAGAGACCGAAGCTTCGGGCGCACCAGTTGTCGGATCTCCGGGCGAGGATGGCCTGGGCACGCTGCGACAGGGCTATCTTGAGGACAGTTCCGTCGACGCCGTGCGCGAGGTCACCGAACTGATCGAAGCCCAGCGGGGATACGAGATGAACGCCAAGGTGATCTCGGCCGTCGATCAGATGATGGGCGCAACCACACAGGTGCGCTGATGCGGGTACTGTTTTTTATTCTTGTGATGGCCGGACCCTGCGCGGCGATGGCCGATATTGTTGTCCCGACCCGTACGATCCGCGCGAAAGAGATCATCGCGGCCGCCGATCTGGCCACCAAGGAACAGGACATACCCGGGGCGATTTCCAGCCAGGACGTGTTGATCGGGCAGGAGGCGCGCGTGGCGCTCTATCCCGGCCGTCCCATTCGCGCGGGCGATTTCGGACCGCCCGCAATCGTCGACCGCAATGATCGGGTGGTTCTGATTTTTGATCGCCAACCGCTGTCGATCACTGCAGAAGGGCGCGCGTTGGGTCGCGGGGCAGTCGGCGATCGCATTCGGGTGATGAACCTGTCGTCGCGAACCACTGTGACCGGCTTTATCCGAACCGACGGACAAATCGAGGTAAAATGATGTCAGTATATACCAAATCACTCCTACTGGGCACGTTGGTTCTGACCGCCTGTGGCCGCGTCGATCACCTGGGTAAACCCCCCAGCTTCACACCCAATGAGGATTCGCCCGAACATGTCGCCATGCTTTGGCCCGGCCTGCCACTGCATACGCAGCCCCAACGCGCGGTCGATCAATCGTCGCTGTGGACGGGCGGGCAGCAATCGCTGCTGGGCGATCAGCGGGCGATCAAGAAAGGCGATATCCTGACGGTCGTGATCGAGTTGGATGAAAAAGCCGAGATTTCCAACGACACCAACCGGTCCCGCGCGGGATCCGAAAGCCTTTCGGTGCCCGGTCTGTTCGGGCTGCCGCAAAGAGCGGCAGAGCAACTGCCCGAAGGCGCCTCTTTGGATGAGGCGGTGTCGATTGATTCAGCCTCCAACAGTCGCGGCAAAGGGTCGGTAAAGCGCAAAGAGAAACTGACGCTGCGCGTTGCAGCAACCGTGATTGATGTGCTGCCCAATGGCGTATTGGCGATCTCGGGTTCGCAGGAAATACGGGTGAATTTCGAACTGCGCGAGCTGCTGGTAACCGGCTATGTGCGCCCGCAGGATATCTCGCGCCAGAACGAAATCACGTATGACAAGATTGCCTCTGCGCGGGTGTCCTATGGGGGGCGCGGTCAGATTACCGATGTGCAGCAGCCGCGCTATGGGCAGCAGGTTCTAGACACTCTTCTACCGTTTTGAGGGTTGATTGATGAAAAAACTGATCCCCGTTTTGTTTCTGTTGGCAGGCCTTGGCGTAGGTGTCGGGGCCGGGCTTTTCCTGGCCCCATCCGACGCGCCCGCACAAGAGGGCAAGGAATATGCGTCCGCGGAAAAGGAGCCCAAGGACAAAAAGGCCAAAGATGAGAAACCCAAACCGAAGTTCAAAACGTCGGAGAAAGACGACAAGAGCAGCGATGTGGAATATCTGAAACTGACCAAACAGTTTGTGATACCAGTTGTTGAAGCCGAGCGCATTTCGGCCATGGTAACGATGTCCGTTAGCCTTGAGGCTAAACCGGGCATGACCGACACTTTCTATGCCATAGAGCCGAAATTGCGCGACCGCTTCCTGCAAGTTCTGTTCGATCACGCCAACACAGGTGGGTTTGACGGCAATTTCACCACTTCGGAAAATCTGGACACGCTGCGTAAGTCCTTGTTGGAAGTGGCGCAGAAAGACCTGGGCAAGGAAATCTCGAACGTGATGATCCTGAGCGTGAACCGGCAGGATGCCTGAGCGCATTAAGGTATCTGTTTCTTCTGCAAAGCGCGGCGTCGGTTTTCCGTTTCGATATCAGACAGCCGGGTAACCGCCTGCTGGCGCCCAAACGCGGAGCGCAACGCGTCCAGAGCTGCAAGCTTTTGCGATCTCACCCGCGCCAGTTCCATGTTCAACTGACGACGGGTATTGGATTCCCACCCATGCCACAGGATATCTGTTCCGGTGACACGATATCCTTCGGTGTCGTTGGTATCCCGGCGCGTTTGCCGAACTTGACCGTCCAATCGTGCCAGCTGGTTTTGGATACGGATCTCGGCCTGCAAGATGGGTGCCAGGGCTTGATGCTCTTTCTGGAAAAGTGCGTCTGTGGCTATTTGCAAGTTTGAAAGCTTTTGGCGTTTCATCAAATCTGCCCTTTTGCTTTTTTGCGCATTGCCTCGGCAAACCGAATAGCCGCAGCGACGGGTTTATAATGTTCCTCTGCAATCTCCTGCCCGATCTCGACGGTCGCGTGCAGCGCGCGCGCGGTTGGCGGGTCCGAGTGTATTGGAACGCCCGCTGTTCCAGCCGCCGATCGAATGGCGGCTGCGACCTCGTCCACGCCCTTGGCAACACAGACCGGGGCCGAGCCGGCGGCCCGCGACCACTTTAGCGCGACTGCAAAATGGGTTGGGTTGACAACAACCACATCTGCCTTGGGCACGTCCGCCATCATCTGATTTGTCGCGATCTCTTGCGCGCGCTGGCGGCGCTGCTGTTTGACATGCGGATCGCCCTCGGCGTCCTTGGTTTCGTCCTGAATTTCTTTGCGCGACATCCGGTTTTTGCGGATATGCTCGGCATATTGCCAAAGGTAATCCACCGCTCCGATCGCGAGAGCCACGGCGACGACGATAAACAGGAACCGAAACAACAAATTCATCATCAAAAGCAAAGATGCCTTGGCCGGTGCCGCGCTGGCTGACAGGATCTGGTCCAGATTGGCGCGCAGAAACAGGGTCAGGCACGTTCCATAGATCACCAGTTTCACAAAGCTCTTGGCAAATTCGAACAGACCGCCACGCCCGAACTTGTTCTTGGCGTTGGATGGGATCGAAATACGCGAGAGTTTGGGCTTCAGCTTGCTGGGCGCAAAAATCAGGGCCCGCTGGGCAATCAGGCTGAGCAATACGGCCGCGGCGGGCAAGGCGAACAGGATGGACATCGCCACCAGAGCGGTTTGTAGTAGCCCAGCGACCGGATTGACGGCTGGACCCTCGATCAACAATTCTGACAAGTCGCTGGCTTGATCGACCAGAACGACAAACAGTGTCCCCATTTGCTGGACGCCATAACTGCCTGCGGACAGCAGAGCCACCAGTAACCCCGAATAGGCCGCGACAACCGACAGGTCGTTAGACTTGGCAACTTCGCCCTTCTCGCGTGCTTTCTGAAGCTTCTGTGGCGTTGGCTCGAATGACTTGTCACTGTCGTCATCACTGCTCATCTGCTGGCTCCGACCGGGTTGACGATGAAGGAAAACAGCGCGTCGGCCCAGACCGACAAGATCAAAGGCGTGCCGGCAAACAACAGGAACAGTCCGGCAAAGGTAATCGCGGGGGCGCCGACAAAAGCCACCATAAGCTGTGGCATGGCTCGGTTGATCACGCCAAGCGCGAGGTTATAGATCAATGATGCGATGACGAAGGGCATGGCGAGGCTGAACGCAAGGCTGAAACTGCGCGCGATCCGCTGCACGCCCCATTCCGACAGGTCCGAGGCTGCCGGGGCCACGCCCATCGGAAACAGCGTGTAGCTTAGGATCAGGAATTGCGCGACGTGAACATGCAGCCCCAGCAATACAGCCAGGGTCAGGCCGGCCAGGGTGAGCATGTAGCCCATAGCCGGAACCGGGTCAGCGGCCGCGCCACCCAGGATCTGGGACAGAGAGGTCGCTTGCGCGGCGATAGAGCCGGCGGTTTGCAGGGCCAGCACGAAAAGTCGCAACCCCAGCCCCAGTGCCACGCCGACCAATATCTCGGTCACGATAAGCCGTACCATCGGCAGTAGGCCGGGGGACGGGATTGGTGCCGGGGTGGCAGGCAGGATGATCAGTGTGAACGCCACCGAGATGCCCAGTTTCACGCGGGTCGGAATGCTGTGCTCGCCAAATGCGGGCAGCAGAGAAACCAGTGCAGAGACACGCAGTAAGACGGCAAAGAGGTGCCACAGCCCATCCCCCAATTGGGGTAGAAGCTCGGGCGGCAGGGCGATCACGCGGGCACCGTTCCGACCAGGGCAGGGCGTGCTTCCAGTCCGATTTCCTCGAACGAGAGGACCGGGTTCGCGACGCCGCGCGCGTGCATGATCGTGCGCAACAATCGCCGTCGCCGGGTCGAAGTCACAACCGCCGGAAACAGCCCATGATCGGCCGATTGTGACACCGTGTTAACGACTCCATCGGCTAGTTTGTTGAACAGGTTCGGCGGCAGCGCGACGTCCAGCCCCGCATTTGGCGCGTCGATCTGGTAGGTCGAAAACGTATCCTCCCATTCCGGGGCCAGTTGGATAAGTGGGATCGAGCCATCCTCGCGCTTCATCTCGGCCACCAGTTGGAAGCCCAAGCGCTGACGGACCAGTTCGCAGATACCTTCAGGCTGTGTCGTGGTCAGGCGCGCCTCGGCCACGCTTTCCAAGATCAGGGCCATGTTGCGGATCGAAACACGCTCATCCAGCAGCAGCCGCAACACCGCATGTAGCGTGTCGATCGGCACTTTGTCGGGGATCAGTTCATCCAGCAGCTTGCGGTTGGCCTCGGCCCGGATGGGATCGCTGAGCTTGGTCATCTCGGCCAGCAGCCGGCGCAGAGATTTCAATGTCAGCAGGCGCGAGAAGTTCTGTTTGATGATCTCAAGCAGGTGCGTGGCGAGGATCTCGGGGGGCGAGACGATGGTGGCCCCGCTCATCGCCGCGGCCTCTTGATCTTTGGGCAGAATCCAGCGGGCAGGGGCGCCATAGACGGGTTCGGTCACGTCGGTGCCGTCGGGTAGCAAATCACGGTCGTCCTGCACTAGCGCCAGCACCAGATCAGGGTTCAATTCGCCACGCGCCTGTTCAACCCCGTGGACCTTGACCACATATGTGCCCATGGGCAGATCGGCGCGGTCGGTCAGGCGGATGTCTGGCAGGATCAGACCAAAGGTTGAGGCCACATAGGTCCGCATATTGGTGATCCGTGCGTCCAGCCCGGTGCCGGGGTTCAACACCATGCTGACCAGATCCGGCGCAAATTCCAGATGCACGTCGTCCAGATCCAGAATGTCTCCAATCGCCTGAGAAACCAGTGTGTCGTCGGTGGTCGCTGGGGCGATGGCGGCGTCAGCCTCGGCCTTTTGTTTGCGGTGCACGCTATAGGCGGCATAGCCCAGAACACAGGCCCCAAGGATGAAGGGCAGGAAGGGCAGACCCGGCACCAGAGCAAACAGCACCATCAGCATTGCCACCGTCCCCAACGCCGCCGGGTGCTTGCCCAGTTGTGAAAAAATGGCGTTGTCCGTGGCCCCCTGCGTGCCGCCACGCGCCAGCAGCAGCGCCGAGGCGATCGAGATGATCACGGCTGGGATTTGCGACACCAACCCGTCGCCCACGGTCAAGATGGCATAGGTTTCAAACGCCGAGGATATCGGCATCCCATGCACGATCACTCCCATGATCAGACCCATCACGAGGTTCAGCAGGGTGATCAGCAGACCAGCAACCGCATCGCCTTTGACGAATTTCGAAGCACCGTCGAGCGAGCCGAAGAATGTCGTCTCTTGCTGCTCGCGCTCGCGCCGTTCCTTGGCTTGCTGGTGGTCGATGGCCCCGGCGGACATGTCGCTGTCAATGGCCAGCTGTTTGCCCGGCATCCCGTCCAGCGCAAAGCGCGCACCGACCTCGGCCATGCGGGCGGCACCTTTGGTGATGACCATGAAGTTCACGATCAGCAGTACGCCGAACACCACCAGCCCCAGGAAGATGCTGCCGCCCATGACGAAATTGGCGAATCCCTCGATCACGTCCCCGGCGGCGCTGGGGCCGGTGTGCCCCTGACCGATGATCAGCTTGGTTGACGACACGTTCAGCGACAGCCGCAGCATCAGTGAGGCCAGCAGGATCGTGGGGAAGGATGAGAAATCCAATGGCCGTTCGATGAACAGGGTCAGAGTGAAGATCAGGATGGCCAGCGCGAAAGACGCCGCCAGACCTACATCCAGCACCCAGGCGGGCATCGGCAGGATCATCATCACGATGACCGTCATCAGCGCCAGCGCCAGCAGGACGGTGGGCGAGAACAGGGAACGAGGGTCGATCTTGGGCACGCGACCCTCCTAGTAGAATGGGATGAAGGCGGTGGCGGTTCCGGTCGCAGGAACCAGCGAGCCAAGTGCAGTGCCGCGCGTTTGGTCGGTGTCCTGGGGGATCAGCGGCGCAGCCGCTCCGGTGAACGGGTCTCGCGCCGCCAGAGGCGCGTCGATACCCTGCTCTAACCCGGCCAGAACGCGCCTGAACCGGCCGGAATAGGCCTGCGCCAGATCCGGCGTGCGCGAGTGATAGGCACCGGCGGCAGCGGTCCATGACCCAAGCTCGGCATGCAGTTTTTTCAGGAACCGGGCGGCGTATTGTGCGTTTTCGAGTGGGTCGAACATCGCGTCGATCGACCGAAAAGCCTTACCGTGCCACCGGTAGTTGATCTGAAAGCAGCCGACATCAAAGCTGCGTTTGCCTGCTTTGAAGATGTTGAAAAGATAGGTTTTCGCCTCGTATTCCGAAGTAAACCAGAACCCCTTGCCCTCAACATTGATGGTCCAGGGCCATGGGGCAAGTTGGCCGTCCACCGCGCGGCCTGTTTCAACCCGCGATATGGCGCGCAGCACGTCCAGCGGCACGTCATGCGTGCGTGCAGCGCGTCGGGCGGCATGGTCGCAGATCCCGGCAGTGCGGGCATCTGGCGCGGCGGCTAGCGATTGCGCGACGAAAAGCGCGACAACCAGTCCTGAGATGAAACGATGGGGCATTCTGCCGGTCCGGGATTCTGATCAGTCCCGGCCAAGCTAGTCCCGCTTAGGTTTACAGAGGGTTATCGGCCAATCAGATTCGATCAATCCGCCGCCCGAACACGACGCTGGTATTGGTGCGCAGAACGCCGGGGATTTTGGCCAGCTCATCCACCAGAATGTCCAAATCTTCCAATCTTGGGGCTTCGGCGGATAGCAACAGGTCGAACTCTCCGTTAATGGACAGGCACAGTTTGACCTCGGGGTAGGCCTCGAGCCGCTTGATGATGCGCGTGGTTTCCTTTTGCTGCACCTCCAGCAGGACAACGACCTGTACGCGGGGGCTGTCTTCGGGTGTAGTCAGTACGACGGAGTAACCTGCGATCACGCCGCGCTCTTCCATGCGGTTGATCCGCTCGTGCACGGTGGTGCGGGCTACGCCCAGCTTGGCCGCGATCTTGGTGGTCGACTCGCGGGCATTGTGTTGCAGGGCGGCGATGATGCGGCGGTCCAGTTGATCCATGACGCCAGATGTAGTGCAAGGGCGGGCAGAGGCTCAAGGCTTGTTATGGGGCGCACGGGTCAGGGACCGGGGCCACAGAAAGCCCATAAACCCGATCCCCCAGGCCGCCGCAAAGGTCATCCAGGCAAAGGTTTGGGTTGTGCCCTTGTCTGTCATCAGCCAGCCCGCAAGGGGATAGAGCGCCAACCAGCATAGATGCGACAGTGTGAATTGCGCGGCGAAAAGCGCAGGGCGATCCTCAGGCGGGGCCGAGCGGGTCAGTAAGCGGCCTGCCGGGGTCAGCGTTGCCGAATAGCCAAACCCGACGCAGGCCCAGATCAGCGCGAGGCCGGGCAGCGAGATCAGTGACAGCGCCGACATCGCGGCGGCCACGGCCATCGACAACGTGCCAAAGCTCGCGCCGGTCAGCATGACGTCGCGGTCCCGCAGTTTCTCTAACAGGGCGGGCAGGGCAAAAGCGGCCAGCATCGAACCGCCTCCGAACCCGGCCAGAGCCGTTGCCACTGCGCTTTCCGACAGTCCTAGATCGCCGCGCACGATAACCACCGTGTTGACAATAACCGTCGCGCTGAGGGCTGCAGCCGTCCAGTTCAGCGCCAGCAACCCCCTGAGGCGTGGTGTGGCCAAATAAATGCGCAGGCCGCGGGTGGTGCGGTCAAAGATACCGCGGGGTTGTTTGGGTTTGGGCGAGGGCAGGACGACCGAAACCACCAGCAGGGCCGAGGCGACAAAACCAACCCCAGTGCCCCAGAACAGGCTGTCAAAACTGACAATCGTCAGCAAAGCAGCGGCAAGCAGTGGGCTTACGACGCTCTCCAGATCATAGGCCAGCCGGGACAGCGATAGAGCCTTTGTATAGTCGTGCTCATCCGTCAGCACATCCGGGATCGTGGCCTGAAACGCGGGCGTGAACCCGGCCGAGGCCGATTGCAGGATGAAAATCAGCACAAAAACCTGCCAGATCTCGGTTACGAAGGGCAAGCAGACAGCCACAGCCGCACGGACCAGATCCAACACCACCAGCATTTTGCGGCGATCCAGCCGCTCGGCCACGGCGGCGGCAATGGGCGCGACCAGCACATAGGCGACCATCTTGATCGTCAGCGCCGTGCCCAGCACCATGCCTGCAGCATTACCTGCAAGATCAAATGCCAGAAGCCCTAGCGCAACCGTCGCCAAACCGGTGCCGGTCAGCGCCACTATCTGGGCGGCCAACAGGTGGCGATAAACGCGGTTTCGCAAGATGCTCAGCATTGTCCGGGCGGTCCTTTCCGGTGGAAACGGATACATGGTTGGTTTTCCCAGCCCAGTCTCGGATGGTCAAGAATCGCGTATCTTTGTTGCATTCTATGGATGGCGTTGAGTTCACGGGCCAAACCGCCTATCTCGGGGGCGATACTGCACAAAGGAAGACCCCGTGGCGAACCATCTTTATCAAAACGACCTGCCGGACGGGTTGGACCTTGGCCCTGTCGTGGCCATCGACTGCGAAACCATGGGGCTTAACCCGCATCGCGACCGTCTGTGTGTGATCCAGATGTCGGGCGGCGATGGCAACAGCCATATTGTGCAGGTCGCCAAAGGTCAGACCGAGGCCCGAAACCTGTGCGCGATGCTGGAAAACCCCGACGTACTGAAGCTGTTCCATTTCGGACGCTTCGATATCGCGGCGATGTATCACGCCTTTGGCGCACTGGCCGCGCCGGTCTATTGCACCAAGATCGCCAGCCGTTTGGTGCGCACCTATACCGACCGCCACGGGCTGAAAAACCTGTGCCAGGAACTGATCGGGGTCGATATCTCGAAACAGCAACAGATGAGCGACTGGGGTGCCGAAACCCTGACAGAGGCGCAGCTGGACTATGCGGCCTCGGACGTTTTGTATCTGCACCGTCTGCGCGAGGCGCTGGACGGTCGGCTGGCCCGCGAAGGCCGGACGGAAATGGCCCAGGCCTGTTTTGAATTCTTGCCGATGCGTGCGAAGCTTGACCTCGCCGGTTGGCCCGAAACGGATATTTTTGCGCACTCATGACCGATACAGACGCCTTCCTGAAAACCGCCCGACAGGTGATCACCGACGAAGCCCGCGCGCTGGACGTGCTGGCCGACAGCCTGAACGAAGACTTTGCCGAGGCCGTGCAGCTGATCCTGCAAGCCACAGGCCGCATTATCATCAGCGGCATCGGCAAATCAGGTCATATCGGCCACAAAATCGCGGCAACTTTGGCCAGCACCGGCACGCCCGCCTATTTCGTTCACCCTGCCGAGGCCAGCCATGGCGACTTGGGCATGGTGTCCAAGGGCGATGTTGTTCTGGCTATTTCGAATTCTGGCGAAGCGCCGGAACTGGCAAACTTGCTGGCCTTTACCCGCCGGTTTGGGATTCCGCTGATCGGCTTGTCCAGCAAGCCTGAAAGCACGTTGATGAAACAGGCGGATGTGCACTTGCTGATCCCCTCGATGGGCGAGGCGTGTGGATTTGGCATGGTGCCCTCGATCTCGACCACGCTGACATTGGCGATGGGCGACGCGCTGGCGATCGCGCTGATGAAACATCGCGATTTCAAGCCCGAGGATTTCCGTGCTTTCCACCCCGGAGGCAAGCTGGGCGCGCGGCTCAGCACGGTGCGTGACCTGATGCATACGGGCGAGGCCCTGCCCCTGCTGGCATCCGATGTCGCCATGAGCGATGCGCTGATAGAGATCAGCCAGAAAGGGTTCGGCGTCGCGGGCGTGACAGAAAGCGGCGGCCAGCTTTCGGGGATTATCACCGATGGGGACCTGCGCCGTCACATGGATGGTTTGCTGTCCAAAACAGCCGCGCAGGTGATGACCGAGAACCCGACGACAATCGGACCCGATGCATTGGCTGAAGAAGCCGTGGCGATCATGAATGACCGCAAGATCACCTCGTTGTTTGTGGTCGAACCGGATACGGACGGCCACGCGCTGGGTCTGCTGCACATTCACGATTGCCTGCGCGTCGGGCTGGGATAAGAGGGCGGGGCCGTGGACAGCCACTCTCGGATGGTGCAGTTCTTGAAGGTGGTCCTGCCGCTGGCGGCCATTGTGCTGTTGTCCACCGTGTTCCTGCTGTCGCGCAGCATCGAAACCGACGTGACGGTCCCCTTCACCCAACGCGATATCGAGGAACGTCTGGCCGATCAGGTGGTCACCAATCCGAGCTACCGTGGCACCACGCGCAAGGGCGAAGAGGTACTGATCGAAGCCACGCAAGCCACGCAAGGAACCGAGAACTCTGTGCCCACGGCATCCGAGTTTCAGGGCAGGCTGGGGCTTTTGAATGGCGGTATCATCACGCTGGATTCCAATTCGGGCACGATCCGCCCTGACAAGAACACGGCAACCTTCGTGGGAGATGTCGTGATTACCACGACCGACGGTATTCGGGTGACAACCGATCACCTGAACACTGCCTTGGACGAAATTCGGGGTGATACGCCGGGTCAGATTGACGGAACCGGCGCGATCGGCGATTTCTCGGCCGGTCGTATGACATTCGGGGCGGAAAAAAAGGACGGTCCGGTCCATATTCTTTTTACAGATGGCGTGAAGCTGATATACCAGCCGCAACAAGCAGAAAGATAAGCTGTGTTCGATTTTCGTACTGTCCTTCTTACCGTCTCTTTGCTGGCCGGTGCCAATCTGGCTGCGGCGCAGGGAACCCAGGTCGCGTTTGGTGCCGTCAAGGCAGACCCCAGCCTGCCGGTCGAGGTGACATCGGAATCGCTGAACGTGAACCAGGAGGACGGCTCGGCCGAGTTCGTGGGCAACGTGATCGTCATCCAGGGAGAAATGCGGCTGACTGCGGGTCGGGTACTGGTGATCTACAATGAGGACCGCTCGGGTATCGAGCGGATGGAGGCCACGGAAGACGTTGTTCTGGTCAGCCCGCCCGATGCGGCGGAAGGGGATTGGGCGGAATATACCATCGACTCGGGCCAGATCGTCATGCGCGGTAACGTTCTGCTGACCCAGGGCCCCAGCACGATCAGCGGCGATCAGATGAATGCAAACCTGACCTCTGGGTCGGCAACGGTGACGGGCAACGTCAAGACGATCCTTCAGCAGGGGGCCAACTGATGGCGCGACCCAGTCTGAGCGTGACCGAGGGCACATCGGGGCTCAGGATCGAAAAGCTGCGTAAATCCTACCGGAAGAAAACGGTTATCCGCGATGTCTCGATGACATTGGGCCGGTCCGAGGTTGTGGCGCTGTTGGGGCCCAACGGGTCGGGCAAGACCACGACCTTTTATTCCGTGGCTGGGCTGGTTTTTCCCGAGGCTGGAACCGTGACCATCGACGGTCAGGTGGTGACGACCCTGCCCATGTACCGCCGCGCACGGCTTGGTATCGGGTATCTGCCGCAGGAGATGTCGATTTTCCGGGGTATGAGCGTTGAAGACAACATATTAGCCGTGCTGGATATCACCGTAAAACACGCGCATCGCCGCAAAGAACGGCTGGAAGAGCTGTTGTCCGATTTCTCGATCGAACATCTGCGTCGCGCGCCTGCACTGGCCCTGTCTGGTGGCGAACGGCGCCGGGTCGAGATCGCGCGTTGTCTGGCGGCTGACCCCAAGTATTTGCTGCTGGACGAACCTTTTGCCGGTGTGGACCCGATCAGCGTGGGCGATATCCGTCACCTTGTGGCCGATCTGAAAAAGCGCGGGATCGGTGTTCTGATCACCGATCACAACGTGCGCGAGACGCTCGAGATCGTGGATCGCGCCTATATTCTGCATGATGGTCAGGTACTTATGTCCGGAACGCCGGACGAAGTAGTCGAAAACGAAAACGTGCGCCGCGTCTATCTGGGCGAAAACTTCCGTATTTCATAGGTTTGCGTGGTATTGCGCCGGATGCATGGCGGAAATCTCGTATATACACGCCTGTTTTGATTGACTCTTCCTCCGTCTCTTGCCTCAATTGGGGCATGGCATTTCCTCGGTTCCAGTCTGGATCACGATGCCCCTTCTTCGAAGGGATCAAGTTCCGGCTACCGCGGAACATGTCGATACCCCCCACCCGATAAAAAAAAGCGCGTTGTATTTCACAGCGTCTAAATGGGTGTGAATTGTGAAGGAGATCACATGCGTTACCAAATCAGCGGAAAACAGATCGACATCGGCGAAGCACTTCAGACCCATGTGCAGACCGAACTTGGCGAGGTGGTGGGCAAATACGCCCAGCGACCGACCGACGCCAATGTCGTCTTTTCCCGTTCTGCGCATGAATATGTGTGCGAGACCACCGTACATCTTTCCACCGGCCTGACGGCGCAGGCCAAAGCCCACGCAACCGAGATTTACGCAGCATTCGAGGGGTGCTGTGACAAGATGGAAACACAATTGCGCCGATACAAACGCCGTCTCAAGGACCATCACAAGGATCGGTCCGAGCCGGTTGAACTCTTTGGAGCTTCCTCTTATATCCTCGCCTCTGACGAATCTGAGTCGGCGGATGAGCCTGAAACTCTGCAGCCGATGATCGTGGCTGAGATGGAAACCAAGATCCCATCGCTGAGTGTTGGTGAAGCCGTTATGCAGATGGAACTGGCTGGTGCCCCGGTGCTGGTGTTCCGGAATGAGAACAAGGATGGATTGAATGTCGTGTATCGTCGGGAAGACGGAAACATCGGCTGGATTGATCCGTAACAGGCAAGATTAGAAAGACGTGCCCCTGCGCCAGTGGGGGCATCGTCATGGAGCGTTATCATGGAGCTTTCGAGCATTCTGAAGCCCGAAGCAGTGCGTGTGTTATCCGCCGCATCCAGCAAGAAGCGGTTGTTTCAGGAAATCGGCGATGTTGCGGCTGCGACACTGGGTCTGGACGCGCAGGTCGTTGTGGATGCGCTTCTGGAGCGTGAAAGCCTTGGGCCCACAGGCGTGGGCCATGGCGTTGCTCTGCCTCATGCGCGGCTGACCGAGCTGCAGGATGTCTCGGGCGTGTTTGTCATGCTGGAAAAGCCGATTGATTTTGGGTCGGTAGACCGGCAGCCTGTTGATATCGCTTTTGCATTGTTCGCCCCCGAAGAGGCGGGAGTGGATCACCTGAAGGCACTGGCGCTGGTATCTCGGACGCTGCGCGATACCTCGGTTTGCGCCAAGCTGCGGGCCAATCCCGATCCAGTCAAGCTCTATGCGATTTTGACCGAAGCGCAATCCATGCAGGCGGCTTAATCGTCTGATTGAAAAAGAAAAGCCCCCGAATATTGGGGGCTTCTTATTTAAGTGGCTGTGGTCAGCCGCCGGTCCCCATTTCCAGAGTCCACCAGATTTTCCCGCCATTCTCCTGATGCCAGGCAAAGCCCATTTGTGTGGCCTTTGGGTCCAGAATAACCGAGCGTGGCCCCGGTTCCTGCATCCAGGCGGCCAGCGTTTCGGTTTCGGTTTCGAATGTCTCGGAAATCGCCTCGCCCAGAAATGTGCCGAAATATCCCACACGCGCCGCCCGGTCGATTGGCGAAGAGCCGTCGGACCCGAAATGCCATGGCCGGTTCTGACGCGCCATGTCCTTGGAGTGGGTCGCGGCAGCTGCGTTCAGCTGCGCATTCAGTTGAACCGGTTGTAGTCCCGACGCCTGACGCAGCGCGTTGACCGAATCAAGCATGCGGAATTGCAGTTTTTCGGGATTGCCTCGAATCTTGTAGACAGTCGGCAAAGGACGCCCGTCGGCACCGTAAGTCGGCGTGCTGCTGGGGGTACATGCTGCCAGAGCAACGAGGCAAGCAAACAATAAAGAAATAATACGCGTCATGGTGGGCCTGATGTTTCTGTTGTCCTAGGGCATAGCGCGCTCGACGGGGTTGGGCAAACCTGCAATAGCCGATTCTCGCGTGATTTTGCCGGTTTGGTTTGCGAAAGACGCATTCTGGCAATAAAATACGTCAGTTTTTCAGATTTGGTATAGAGAGGGACCGCTCGATATGGTCAAGAAACCTATTCCGGCGACAAGTCGCCGCGTATTTCTGACGACCGCCACGGCGGCGCTGGCGTCACCTGCGATTGCGCAATACATCCCCGGTGATCCGCTCAGGCCGGCCCCAGAGCCCGAACCTCAGGTGCGCCGCAATATTTCTGGCTTCCGCGCTTTGGATTGGAAACCCTATTTCGACAACACTCGAAACGGCGCAATTTTGGTCGATACCATCTCACGGGCGCTACATTATTGGTCAGAAGATCAAAGTGTGTACAAACTGTATCCGTCTTCAGTGCCCTTGACCGAGGAATTGACCCGCCGGGGACGCACCAGCGTGATCCGAAAAGTCGAAGGTCCAAGCTGGGCGCCGACGCCGTCGATGAAGAAACGCAACCCGGAATGGCCGGACTATATTCCACCGGGTCCGGATAACCCGTTGGGAACGCACGCTTTATATCTAAGCTGGAAATACTATCGAATTCATGGAACCCACGATACGCGCAAAATCGGGCGTAGATCATCCAATGGCTGCATCGGTCTTTTCAACGAAGATATTGCCGAGTTGTTTTCGATGGCCAATGTTGGCACGCAAGTGTTGCTAATTTGACGACAAAATCGCGCGTGAACCCGCTTGCGACGCAAGTTCCATTTGCATTCCAGTCGGATAGCTGGTTAGAAAAATATACGAGGTAAGTCTTGGGTGTGCGGTTTCGCTAGTTGGAGCCGTACTTATTCTGGAGGTTAATATGAAGAAACTCGTTCTCGCCGCTGCACTGACCGCTGCTGCATCGACCGCTTTTGCTGGCAACCTGGAAGAGCCGGTTGTTGAAGCACCTGTTGTTGTCGAAGAAACTCAGGGTTCGTCGCAGGGCATCATCCTGCCGCTGGTCCTGTTGGTTGTGGTTGCCGCAGCTGTTGCAGCAAGCTAATTCGACGAGCGAAATACATAAAAAAGGCGGTGGAGCATTCCACCGCCTTTTTTTATGCGCTCATGCAGGCGCCGGATCAGGTCGGGTTTAGTCCAGCCAGCCCTTCAGATTGTCTTCGATGACCTTGCTAAGAGCTGCGATATGCGCGTCGTCGTCATTGAGGCAGGGGATGTAGGTAAAGCTCTCGCCGCCGGCTTCTTCAAAGCTTTCCTTGATCTCTTCGTTGATCTCTTCCAGCGTCTCGATGCAATCGGCGGAAAAGGCCGGAGCGATCACGGCGATGTTTTTCTTCCCCTGACGTGCCAGGTCCGCCACGTGATCGACCGTATAGGGTTTCAACCATTCCTCGGGCCCGAATCGCGACTGGAAGGTTGATACAAGCTGATCATCCGCCCAGCCCAACCGTTCTTTCAGCAGGCGAGAGGTTTTTGCACATTGGCAGTGATAGGGATCGCCCTGCTGCAAATAGCGGTCCGGCATCCCGTGATATGAGCAGACCAGAATATCAGGCTTGGTTTCCATCGCGGCGTAAGCCTGTTCCACAGATCCGGCCAGCGCGTCGATATAAGCGGGTTCGTCGAAATAGGCGGGCACGGTGCGTGACGCAGGTTGCCAGACTTCTTCCATCAGGGCGCGGAAGAACTGGTCATTGGCGGTGGCGGTCGTGGCGCCCGCATACTGCGGATAGAGCGGGAAGAACAGGATGCGCTCACAGCCCGCTGCCACCAATTCGCGCACCTTGGATTTGGTCGAGGGATTGCCGTAGCGCATACAGAAATCGACCATCACCCGATCGCCATAGCGCGCTTGCATCGCATCGCGCATCTTGGCGGTTTGATCCTTGGTGATCGTCATCAGCGGGCTTTCGCCTTTTTCGTGATTCCAGATCGATTTGTAGGCCTCGCCCGAACTGAAGGGCCGCTTGCTGAGAATGATCCCCTGCAAGATCGGCTGCCATTTCCATTTCGGATAGTCGATGACGCGCTGGTCCGAAAGAAACTCGTTCAGATATCGGCGCATTGGCCAATAGGTGTAATCGTCCGGAGTGCCCAGATTGGCCAGCAGGATGCCGACGCGGCCCATTTTGACCTTGGGGTGGTCTTCGGGGGCATGAGCGGGTCGAGTGGCGTCAAACATGGGATTGTTTCCTGAATTCGTCGTGTTCCGGGCTGAGATAAACGGAAATGGTCCGCCGTCAATCGGACAGTTTGCCTTCTTTTGTCCCCAATGCATCGGCAAGGCGGGTTTGGGCCGATCCCGGGCGAAGGGGCTTTTGCTGACTGTCATCTGGGGACCAGCCGGTCAGGCAAATCAGTTCATAGGTGGTTTTCAACCGCCTTTGGGGGGTTGCGAAGTGTTCGGCGTATATCTGCTGGGCGCGGTCAAAGACCTGTCGCCGAGTGGGGCGTCTGATGCGGTCGGTTAGGCTGTTGGTCTCGCCCATTACGCGCAGATCCTGCATCAGATGTCGCAGGTCGCGGTATTCGGCCGTCAGTCGCGCCGTGTCGGCCACCGGCAGGGCCAGCCCGGCCCGTTGCAGCAAGCCGCCCATATCACGCAGTTCTCCCATCGGCGCGACGCGTGGGCTGAGCCCGCCCGAGACCTCGATCTCGGCCTGACCCAATGCTGCGCGCAGCTCGTGCAGGGTTTCTCCGCCCAGACAGACCACCAGCAGCAGCCCGTCAGGCTTTAGCGCCCGATGGCATTGGATCAACTGGCCTACGGGGTCGTTGGCCCAGTGCAGCGCCATAGCGTGAATCACCAGATCATGCGCACCGGGGGTCAGGGCCAGCGCCTCATCATCGGCCACGATCTGTGCCTCTGGGAACACATCCCGCCAGATATGGGCAAACGGCGTCACCACAGCCGGGGCCGTAAAGGTTTTGTTAACCATGCTGAGTCGATCCTGAACCTCGTCCACGGCGGCGCGGTGCAGGAACAGGGCCTCGTCCCGGGTGCGGGCGCGATGCAGGGTCAGGGCCTTGCGGTCGAACAGAGAGGGTGCGTTGGAAGCAGGCAGTTTCATAGGGCGCAAGTATCGCATCTGGCCGCGGATTCAAACCGCCCTTCAGATGATCTATCCACCGCGTTGCATGGGCTGCGGCGAGTTGACCGAGTCTGACTTTGGCCTTTGCGGCGCGTGCTGGCGTGACGCGCCGTTCATCGGCGGGGTCGTCTGCGAAAGCTGCGGGTTGCCTCTGCCGGGCGAGGCGGATGGGTACCGGATCGAATGCGATGACTGCATGAAGACGCCCCGGCCATGGCGGGATGGACGGTCGGCATTGTTGTATGACGGCAAGGCGCGAGGACTGATTTTGGCGTTCAAACACGGGGACCGGCCCGAACTGGCGCGCCCCGCTGCGCGCTGGATGACCGAGGCAGGTCGGGATTTGTTCCGCGAAGACATGCTTGTGGTGCCGGTGCCCTTGCATTGGTCCCGATTGCTGAAGCGACGCTACAATCAATCCGCTCTGTTGGCGCAGCACTTGGGCCAGCAAACCGGGCTGGAGGTCTGCCCCGATCTTCTGACCCGCCGGGTCAAAACGCCGGTTCTGGACGGGAAAACCGCCGCGCAAAGGGCCGAGACGCTGGAAAACGCCATCGCGCCCCATCCCAGGCGCATCAGCCGGATACAGGGTCGGGATGTCCTGCTTGTCGATGACGTGATGACCTCGGGTGCGACGCTGGCGGCCTGTGCCCGTGTCTGCATGGATGCAGGGGCAAATCATATTTTCGTGTTGACCCTAGCGCGCGTTGCCAAGGATGCCTAATTCGCGCAGGATTACGCGAAACCCGAAGGGATGATTTATGAAACCGGTTGAGATCTACACATCGCCTCTGTGCGGCTTCTGCCATGCGGCCAAGCGTCTGCTGAAGCAGAAAGGCGTCGAGTTCAAAGAGGTTGACGTCTTCATGCACCCCAAACGCAAGCCCGAGATGATCAAGCGCGCAGGCGGCAAACGCACCGTGCCGCAAATCTTCATCGGCACCCAGCACGTTGGCGGCTGTGATGATCTGTACGAGCTGGACCGTCAGGGCAAGTTGGATCGCCTGCTGGCGGCATGAAGACTGCGCTGCTGCAGATCACCTCGTCGGATGATCCGTCTGACAATCTGAACATGGTGCGCGCACTGATGGCCGAGGCGGCCACGCAGGGCGCGCTGTTCATTCTGACGCCCGAGGTGACGAACTGCGTCTCGACCTCGACCACGCGGCAACGCGAGGTGTTGCAGCACGAAGAAGATGACCAGACGCTGGCGGGCTTGCGCGAACAGGCTGCTGCGCTGGGCGTGTGGTTGTTGATCGGCTCGCTTGGGATCAAGACGCACGACGCCGATGGGCGCTTTGCCAACCGGTCGTTCATGATCGATCCGCGAGGGCAGATCGTGGCGCGCTATGACAAGATCCATATGTTCGACGTGCAGGTCTCGGAAACTGAAACCTTCCGCGAGTCGAAGAACTATCGCCCCGGCGACCGGGCCGTGATTGCGCAGACCGATTTCGGTAAGGTCGGTATGGCCATTTGCTATGACATCCGTTTTCCGCATCTCTTTGCTGCCTTGGCGCAGGCAGGTGCGCGAATTCTGACCGTTCCGGCGGCGTTTTCTCCGGTCACGGGCAAGGCGCATTGGGAATCGCTGCTGCGCGCTCGGGCGATTGAGACCGGCTGTTGGGTGCTGGCTCCGGCGCAAACGGGTGCGCACCCTAAAACGCGCGGAAAAACACGACATACGCATGGCCATACCATGGCCATTGCCCCGTGGGGAGAGGTCGTCATCGACGCAGGCACTGATCCGGGCATTCACATTTTCGATTTGGATGATAGTTCTGTGTCAGAGGCGCGCCGCCGCGTGCCCTCACTGACGCACCTGCGGCCCTTCGATGGGCCCTGACTCAAGATCGGACCATGGCAAACGACACCAATGCCCTTGCGGTCACGCTGTTCAGCGAGATCCTGACCGCCGACCAGCTATTGCGCAACCGGCTCAGCCGGGTGCTGCCAAAGGGTATGGAGATCTCGCATTTCTCGGTCCTGAACCATCTTGTGTTCGTCGGCGATGAGCGCAGCCCGGCGCAACTGGCCAGCACGTTCCACGTCACTCGCGGGGCGATGACCAACACATTGGCCAAGCTGGAATGGGCCGGATACATCCACATCCGCCCCGACTGGGACGACGCCCGCCGCAAGATGGTTGCCATCAGTCCCGCCGGTCGTCGCGCGCGCGATCAGGCGATTTCGTCGATTGCCCCGCTGATCAACCGCGTGGTCGGAGAGCTGGGGTTGGAGCGCGTCCGCAGCACGCTGCCCGTACTGCGGGATTTGCGGTTGCAGTTGGAGGGGGAGTAGCCTCAGGTAGGCTTCACACTCGCCGTCACATAGTTCACGCTCAGATCCCGGTTCGAGATCGACCAGCTCCACAGGATCGGGTTGAAGACGAAACCCTTGCGGTCCACCGGCTCCAGCCCGGCCTGACGCAGCAGGTCGAACAGCTCATCGGGGGTAATGAACTTGTTCCATTCATGCGTGCCGCGGGGCAGCCAGCGCATGACGACCTCGGCCCCGAAAATGGCCATCGCAAAGGATTTCGGGTTGCGGTTGATGGTCGAACACACTTGCAACCCGCCGGGTTTCAGCAATTGCTGCGTGGCGGTGAGATAGCCGAGGGGGTCGGCTACGTGTTCGACCACCTCCATGTTCAGCACCACGTCGAATTGCTCGCCCGCGGCGGCCATGTCCTCGGCGGTGGTGTGGCGATAGTCGATCTCAAGCCCCGATTGTTCGGCATGGATGCGGGCGACCGGCAGGTTACGTTCAGCAGCGTCGGCGCCCACGACCGTCGCGCCCAGACGCGCCATCGGTTCGCTCAGCAGCCCGCCGCCGCAGCCGATATCAAGCAGGCGCAGCCCCTCGAACGGTTTTTCGGCCTTCAGATCACGGTCAAATTCACCGGCAATCTGCTGTGTGATATAGTCCAGACGGCACGGATTGAGCATGTGCAGAGGTTTGAATTTCCCATGCGGGTCCCACCATTCTGCAGCCATTGCCTCGAATTTTGCGATCTCGGACGGGTCAACCGTGTTCGGATGCGCTTGCATTCCTGTCTCCGTGTGCTCTTTTACGTTTAAAGACTATATAGGGCCCTAATGGATAAGTACCCGGACCAAAAGCGCGCAGTTCAGTATCTGTACCCGCCGATCGACCCGTTCGATCAGCGCATGGTCGATGTGGGCGATGGGCACCGTATTTATATGGAGCAATGCGGCAATCCCGAAGGCTTGCCGGTCGTGATCCTGCATGGCGGCCCCGGTGGCGGGTGCAGCCCAGCGATGCGGCGGTATTTCGATCCGCGTGTGTTCCGGGTGATTCTGTTTGATCAACGCGGGTGTGGTCGGTCGCGGCCCCATGCGTCAGTTGTGGATAATACGACGTGGGATCTGGTGGATGACATCGAACGCCTACGGACTCTGCTGGATATCGACGACTGGACGGTGTTTGGCGGCAGCTGGGGGGCGACCTTGGCGTTGATCTATGCACAGGCGCATCCAGACCGCGTCAATCGGCTGGTGCTGCGCGGCGTATTTCTGGCCACTCAGGCCGAGCTTGATTGGTTCTATGGTGGCGGCGCGGGCAAGTTCTGGCCCGAGCAATGGGCGAAATTCACCGCTCTGCTGACCGAGGATGAATTGTCGGACACCATCGGCGCTTATCACAAACGCCTGTTTTCGGGTGATCGGGCGACGGAAATCCTGTATGCGCGGGCCTGGTCGGCGTGGGAGAATGCGCTGGCCTCGATCCATTCGCACGGGTCCACAGGCGAAAGCCCCGGAGAATACGCGCGCGCTTTTGCGCGGCTAGAGAATCATTACTTCACCCATGGCGCGTTTCTTGAGAAGGACGGGCAGATTCTGGATCAGATGGCCCGGATCGCCCATATCCCCGGCCATATTGTGCAAGGGCGCTATGACATGATCTGCCCGCCACAGGCCGCGTGGTCTTTGGCCGAACGCTGGCCGAATGCCGAGCTGAAGATGGTGCGACAAGCAGGTCATGCCCTGTCCGAACCCGGCATCAGCGCCGAGCTGGTGCGCATCATGGACCGCGTGGCGGAGGGCATCGCATGACCCGGATGGACCGTCGTGCCTTATTTGCCTCGGGTGCTGCGGCGGCTTTGCTGGCGGCCACGGGGGCCTCGCTGGCAGATACGCCCAAAAAGGGCGGAACGCTGCGGCTGGCCGTGCCACGTGATGACAGTTTGGAGCAGATTGCGCGTGGGGCTGTCTTTGACACTCTGACCGAGATCGCGCCCGATGGCACCTTGCGCGGCGAATTGGCGACCGGGTGGCGCACGAATGCGGATGCGCGGGTCTGGAGCTTTGATCTGCGGGCTAATGTGACCTTCCATGACGGCGCGGCGCTGGATGTTGCAGATGTGGTGTCGGTGCTGCAACTGGTCGGGCGGGCTGAGGCGCTGACGGCGGCTTCGGTGCGGCTGGAACTGACCGAGGCCAATCCCGGCCTGCCGTTCCTGCTGGCCGATACGCGGTTCGTCATCACGCGCGATGGGCAGGGCGTGACGCCCTTGCACGCCGCCAATGGCACCGGGTGCTACCGGGTTGAACGGGCCCAGGATAATCGGCATTTTCTGGGCCGCCGGGTGGCGGATCACTACAAGGATGGACAGGCCGGTTGGGCCGACGCGCTTGAGGTGATCGTGATCCCTGACGCCCGCGTCCGGGCCGAGGCGTTGCGCGACGGTTACGTGGATGTCGCGGCGCTGCCTGATAGCGATGGCCTGAAGGATCAGCGCGGCCTGCGCTATCACCCCAGCCAAGATGACATGGCGCTGGCCGTGGCCGGACAGGTGGGAATGCCGCGCCAGATCGGGGGGCGTGCGCTGGACGACGGACGCATCGCTGAACGGTGGTGGCTGGCCTGACCTGATCACGTTTCACGCCGGGGGTTGCAGACTCGGGAAAGCCTGCGTATATGCAGTTGCAACAGCGGCGCGTTGGACTTCTGGTTCAAGGCTCCACCGGAAATATCGACGGGCCGCGCGCCCGTTTTTTTGTGCCCGATTGAAGGGTAGAGATCTGAATGACAAACGACCTGATTGCCAAAGCTGCCATTGACCGGCGACTGGCCGAGATCATCACCCCCGTGATCGAGGATCTGGGGTATGAGCTTGTGCGTATCCGCCTGATGAGCGGCAAGACCACCACGTTGCAGATCATGGCTGACAAACCCGATGGTGGCATCGAAGTGGATGACTGCGCTGAGATTTCCAACGCCGTCAGCGCCACGTTGGATGTCGAGGATCCGATTTTGGACGCCTATACGCTGGAGGTGTCCAGCCCCGGTATCGACCGCCCTCTGACCCGTCTCAAGGATTTTGAGAATTTCGAAGGGTATGAAGCGAAGATTGAAACCGCGGAACTGATCGACGGCCGCCGCCGCTTTAAGGGTGAGCTGGCCGGGATCGAAGGGGATGAAGTTCTGATCAATATCCCCGAGGGAGATGAGACGATCACCATCGGTCTGCAATTCGACTGGCTGAGCGATGCCAAGCTGGTTTTGACCGATGACCTGATCAAGGAAATGCTGCGCCAGCGCAAAGACGCTGGATCCTTAAACGAAAACGCTTTCGACGAGATTGAGACCGAAGGGTCCGAAGAGGAGACGAACTGATGGCAATCACCTCAGCCAACCAGCTGGAGCTGCTGCAGACCGCCGAGGCCGTGGCCCGCGAAAAGATGATCGACCCCGGTCTGGTTGTCGAAGCGATGGAAGAATCGCTCGCCCGTGCCGCCAAGAGCCGCTACGGCGCCGAGATGGACATCCGTGTCAGCATCGACCGCAAGACAGGTAAGGCGACCTTTACCCGCGTCCGCACCGTGGTTGAGGATGAAGAGCTGGAAAATTATCAGGCCGAGTTCACCGTCGAACAAGCCAAGCAGTACATAGAAAACCCTGAGGTCGGTGACGTCTTCGTCGAAGAAGTGCCGCCGGTTGAAATGGGCCGGATCGCGGCGCAATCGGCCAAGCAGGTGATCCTGCAGAAGGTCCGCGAAGCGGAACGTGATCGCCAGTACGAAGAGTTCAAGGATCGCGCAGGCACCATCATCAACGGTGCGGTCAAGCGCGAAGAATTTGGCAATGTCATCGTCGATCTGGGCGGTGCCGAGGCCGTTCTGCGCCGCAATGACAAGATCGGCCGCGAAAGCTATCGCCCGAATGATCGCGTGCGCGCCTACATCAAGGAAGTGCGCCGCGAGGTTCGTGGCCACCAGATATTCCTGTCGCGCACCGCGCCGGAATTCATGGCCGAGCTGTTCAAGATGGAAGTGCCGGAGATTTATGACGGCATCATCGAGGTTAAGGCCGTGGCCCGCGACCCCGGTTCGCGCGCCAAGATCGCCGTGATCTCTTATGACGGCTCGATCGACCCTGTCGGTGCCTGCGTTGGTATGCGCGGCAGCCGTGTGCAGGCGGTTGTGAACGAACTGCAGGGTGAAAAGATCGACATCATCCCGTGGAACGAAGATCAGCCGACCTTCCTTGTGAACGCCCTGCAGCCCGCGGAAGTCTCCAAGGTGGTTCTGGATGAAGAAGCTGGCAAGATCGAAGTTGTCGTACCCGAAGAACAGCTGTCGCTGGCAATCGGCCGTCGCGGTCAGAACGTGCGTCTGGCCAGCCAACTGACCAACCTGGACATCGACATCATGACCGAGGCCGAAGAATCGGCACGTCGTCAGAAGGAATTCGAAGCCCGAACCCAGCTGTTCATGGAGACGCTGGATCTGGACGAGTTCTTTGCCCAACTGCTGGTGTCCGAAGGCTTCACCAACCTCGAAGAGGTGGCCTATGTCGAGCTGGACGAGCTTCTGGTCATCGACGGCGTTGACGAAGGCACCGCTCAGGAATTGCAGACCCGGGCCCGTGAATTCCTGGAAGCACAGGCCAAGGCGGCTCTGGACGCAGCCCGTGCGTTGGGCGTCGAGGACAGCCTTATTGAATTCGAAGGCCTCACACCCCAGATGGTAGAGGCGCTGGCCAAGGATGACGTGAAGACTCTGGAAGACTTCGCCACCTGCGCCGACTGGGAACTGGCCGGTGGCTGGACCACGGTCGACGGCGAGCGCATCAAGGATGATGGTGTTCTGGAACCTTTCGGCGTGACGCTGGAAGAGGCACAGGACTTGGTCATGACGGCACGCATCATGCTGGGCTGGGTTGATCCGGCCGAGTTGGAGCAAGCCGACGAAGAAGGCGAGATCGAAGAGGAGGCCGAGGCCTGATCTCAGGGCCTCGGGGTGGCGTTAATGGGTCGCGGTGGCGTCCACAAGGATCGGTCGGACGGACCCGAACGCAAGTGCATCGCCACGGGCGAGGTTCAGCCCAAATACGGGCTGATCCGCTTTGTAATGGGTCCGGAGGGTCAGGTCTTTCCCGATGTTGCGGCAAAACTGCCGGGGCGCGGGGTCTATGTGGCGGCGGATCGCGCCGCGCTGGATAAGGCCGTTGGCAAAAAGCTGTTCTCGCGCGGGTTCAAGACGCAGGCGACTGCGCAAACGGACCTGGCGGATGAGGTTGAAAAGCAAGTCGCGCGACGGGTGATCGAGCTGATCAGCTTGGCGCGCAAGTCCGGTGACGCGGTCGCTGGGTATGAAAAGGTCAAGACGTGGCTGGACCGGGAAGAGGCTCAGGTACTGATTCAGGCCAGCGATGGATCGGGGCGCGGCAAGTCGAAACTCAGCACGCCGCACTTCGGAAAATACATCGGATGGCTGACTGCGGATGAATTAGGGGCGGCATTTGGGCGCCAAACCGTGATTCATGCGGCGCTGGCCTCTGGCGGACTCGCCAAACGTGTTGTAGAGGAAGCGCAGCGCCTGCGTGGCTTGCGCGAAACGGATGACGGCGGCAAGGGCCGCACGGAAGGGTAAGAAGCTTTATGAGCGATAGTGACGGCAAAAAGACATTGGGTCTTCGTGGCGGGGCACGCCCCGGAAATGTGAAACAGAGTTTCAGCCACGGACGCACCAAGAATGTCGTGGTGGAAACCAAACGCAAACGCGTGGTGGTCCCCAAGCCGGGTGCCGGAAAGCCGAGCGGCGGTGCAACGCCTTCGGGTGATCCGTCGCGCCGTCCTGCCGGGATTTCCGACGCCGAAATGGCCCGCCGGATGAAGGCGCTGCAGGCCGCCAAAGCGCGCGAGGTCGAAGAGGCCGCCGCCCGTGAGGCTGCTGAAAAGGCGCGTGAAGAAGAACGCGCCCGTCGCCGCGCGGAACAGGAAGCCAAGGAACGCGAACAGCGTGAGGCTGAAGAAAAGGCACGTGCCAAGGCCGAGGAAGAAGAGCGCAAGCGTCAGGAGGCAGAAGAAGCCGCCAAACGCGCCGCCGCTGCCCCCGCGCCCGAAGAGCCCAAAGCCGCGCGCAGCCCAGCCAGCAAGCCCGCGCCTGCGGCTGCTCCGCGCAAGCAGGATCGCGAGCGTGAACAGCGCGGTCGTGGCAAGGGCCGTGATGACAACCGCCGCTCGGGTAAACTGACTCTGGGTCAGGCCACCGGTGGCGAAGGCAACCGCCAACGCTCGATGGCTGCGATGAAGCGCAAGCAGGAACGTGCGCGCCAGAAAGCCATGGGTGGTTCGGTTGAACGCGAAAAGGTGATCCGCGACGTTCAGCTGCCCGAGGCGATCATGGTTTCGGAACTGGCCAACCGTATGGCCGAGCGTGTCGCTGATGTTGTCAAATCGCTGATGCAGATGGGCATGATGGTCACGCAAAACCAGACCATCGACGCCGATACCGCGGAACTGATCATCGAAGAGTTTGGCCACAAGGTCACTCGTGTCTCCGATTCGGATGTGGAAGACGTCATCAAAGAGGTCGAGGACAAGGACGAGGACCTGCAGCCGCGTCCGCCGGTCATCACCATCATGGGTCACGTTGACCACGGTAAAACCTCGCTGCTGGATGCGATCCGCGATGCGCGCGTTGTGGCCGGTGAAGCCGGGGGCATCACCCAGCATATCGGCGCCTATCAGGTGAAAACCGATGGCGGCACTACGCTGACCTTCCTGGATACTCCGGGCCACGCGGCCTTTACTTCGATGCGCTCGCGCGGGGCTCAGGTCACGGATATCGTGGTTCTGGTGGTTGCCGCCGACGACGCGGTGATGCCGCAGACCATCGAGGCGATCAACCACGCTAAAGCGGCCGAAGTGCCGATGATCGTGGCGATCAACAAGGTCGACAAGCCGGATGCAAATCCGGACAAGGTGCGCACCGATCTGCTTCAGCATGAAGTGATCGTCGAGAAAATGTCAGGTGAGGTTCAGGACGTCGAAGTCTCCGCCATCACCGGTCAGGGTCTGGACGAATTGCTGGAAGCCATCGCGCTGCAGGCTGAGATTCTGGAACTGAAAGCCAACCCCGACCGCGCCGCCCAAGGTGCTGTGATCGAGGCGCAGCTAGATGTGGGTCGTGGCCCCGTGGCCACCGTTCTGGTTCAGAACGGTACGCTGCGTCAGGGCGATATCTTTGTTGTGGGTGAGCAATACGGTAAGGTCCGTGCGCTGATCAACGACAAAGGCGACCGCGTCAAAGAGGCAGGCCCCTCGGTTCCGGTTGAGGTTCTGGGTCTCAACGGCACGCCCGAAGCCGGTGACGTTCTGAACGTGACCGAGACCGAAGCGCAAGCCCGCGAGATTGCTGCTTATCGTGAGCAAGCCGCCAAGGACAAACGCGCCGCCGCCGGTGCCGCGACCACCCTTGAGCAACTGATGCAGAAGGCCAAGGAAGACGAAAATGTCACCGAGCTGCCGATTCTGATGAAGGCGGACGTACAAGGTTCGGCCGAAGCCATCGTTCAGGCGATGGAGAAGATCGGCAACGAAGAAGTGCGCGTGCGCGTTCTGCATTCGGGTGTCGGTGCAATCACCGAGACGGATGTCGGTCTGGCCGAAGCCTCCGGCGCACCGATCTTTGGCTTCAACGTCCGTGCGAACGCCTCGGCGCGGAACACTGCGAACCAGAAGGGTGTGGAAATCCGCTATTACTCGGTGATCTATGACCTCGTGGATGACGTGAAAGCAGCTGCTTCGGGCCTGCTGAGTGCCGAGATCCGCGAGAAGTTCATCGGTTACGCCGAGATCCGCGAAGTCTTCAAGGTCACCGGCGTCGGCAAGGTTGCTGGTTGTCTGGTTACAGAAGGTGTCGCACGTCGTTCCGCAGGTGTCCGCTTGCTGCGCGACAACGTGGTGATCCACGAAGGCACGCTGAAAACGCTGAAGCGATTCAAGGACGAAGTGACCGAGGTTCAGTCGGGTCAGGAATGCGGTATGGCGTTCGAAAATTACGACGACATCCGCGCCGGCGACGTGATCGAGATCTTCGAGCGCGAAGAGGTCACGCGGACGCTGGACTGATCCGGTTGCTACAGAAGAAATTGACAAAAGCGGTCCCATTGGGCCGCTTTTTTTGCTTTTGTTAAGCTCCAACGACTGAACTGCGGGACAAAGCGGAAATCGCAATGCGTATCGACTGGCCTTTGCGGCCACTTACTTGGCAAAGCCGCTGCCGCGGCGCGGCCGTCAAAGCAGCCGTTTGCTGTAGATGCCAGAACCTAATTCAACAAAACTCTCGGCCTGCGGGACAGGTGTTACGTCACCGTTCTGTTCAAATGGCGCTGAGCGGCCGGCAGAAATTTGTTCGCACTACATTCTTCGGGAAAACAAACCCTTGGGAGACTGTTTCAAGTAACCTTGTCACTTCATCCGCAGATTGGTGAAAACCTCGTTTGGTATATGGTCGGAAAAAGCTCTAGCTTTCTGATCATTAAACACAGACCAAAGTCATCGCATTAAGCCGTTAGGCAGCTTCTCGCTCCACTTTCGCAATTCGTCGAGAAACCCAAGTGCCGTGCGGCCAAGGTCAGTGATAGAATACTGCACGGAAACCGGCGCGGTATCCATCACGTGTCGGCTCACCAGCCCCTGATCCTCTAGCTGGCGCAGCCGCTCGGCAATCATCTTTTTGCTGGCCCCGCCCAGCAACCGAGCAAGATCGTTGAAACGCACCGGACGATCCTTCAGGTGCCATAGGATGGACCCGGTCCATTTGCCCCCGATGATCCGCATGCCCTGCTCAATTGCGCATGGCTCCTGGCAGGCCTCTGTCACAATTTTGCGCCCTTTTACATCTTCGTCCACCCGCGCCCGCATCGCTATCCATTTCCTTATGCATAAGGTTACAAAAAGTATACTAGTTGATTTTCTTAACCTCAATACTCAAATGCTTTCAACCCCCTCATTCGTCAAGGGGTTCATACAGTGCACATATAGGATATGGACATGAGCAAAATCCTGATCGTGAACGGCACTCAGCCGTATGAGTTCGCCCCCGGACAATTGAACGCTAGCCTGGTCGAACGCGCAGGCAACACGTTGGCCGCATTGGGCCACGAAGTACGTATGACCACCGTTGCGGATGGCTATGACGCAAATTCAGAGGTTGAGGCGCATGTTTGGGCCGATACGGTCATCATGCAGTTCCCGGTAAACTGGATGGGCGTCCCATGGATCTTCAAGAAATATATGGATGAGGTCTACACAGCCGGGATGGATGGCCGCCTATGCGATGGTGATGGTCGCACCACCAACGCACCAAAGGCCAATTACGGCATGGGTGGGTCACTGCACGGCAAGACATACATGCTTTCGGTGACATTTAATGCGCCGAAGGAAGCATTCGACAACCCCACCGAGCCGTTCTTTGCCGGGGCAAGCGTTGACGATCTGCTGCGCCCCATGCATCTGAACGCCAAGTTCTTTGGTATGCAGGCCCTCCCGACATTCGCTGCCTTCGATGTTATGAAGAACCCCGAAATCGAGGCTGATTTCGCTCGATTTGACGCGCATCTGAAAACCACTTTTTCCGAGGTCGAACATGTCCCAGCCTGATATTCACCTTTATACTGCAGGCACGATGAACGGCTACAAACCGGTCATTTTTTTGGAGGAGGCAGGTGTTCCCTACGACCTGACTCATATCAATTTTTCCAAACAGGAACAAAAGGCGCCGGACTATCTGGCGCTGAACCCAAATGGAAAGATCCCGACAATCGAGGATCGTTCGGAAGGCCGCGCGATCTTCGAATCCGGTGCGATCCTGTGGCATCTGGCTGAGAAATACGGAAAATTCCTGCCGTCGGACCCGGTCAAGCGGTCCGAGGTTATGCAGTGGATGCTGTTTCAGGTCGGCCACGTGGGACCAATGATGGGACAGGCAATGTATTTCCAGCATATCGCCGCCCCCAATGGCCATGAAGAGCCATTCTCGATCCGTCGCTACGTGGACGAAAGCCGCCGGTTGATGGAGGTGATGAATACACGTCTGGAGGGGCGTGAATGGATCGCAGCGGACGAATACACCATTGCTGACATGATGCTTTACCCGTGGGCGCGTGCCTATGTCTGGGCCCGAGTGGATGTGTCGGACCTTCCGCATTTAAACGCCTGGTTCGACCGGATTGATGCCCGACCCGCTGTGCAGCGAGCGCTGACCATCCCCAAGGCCAACCCACAGTTCTGGGATGCTGACGCAGATGCCAGCGCCTTTGCCAAGGAAAACGCAGCGCGTTTTTCCGGCGACGTGAAAGGAACCTAAGCCATGCCAGTTGCGCCCTCTATCCGTGTCGATGTCGTGTCAGACGTTGTTTGTCCATAGTGTGTGATTGGCTACCACCAGCTCGCCAAGACCGCCCGCGACACAGGCGTCGAACTTGATATCCACTGGCACCCATTCGAGCTGAACCCTCAGATGACAGAAGGCGGAGAGAACCTGCGCGACCATCTGGTACCGGAATACGGGACCACGTTGGAAGGCTCGAACCAGGCGAGAGCCCGCCTGACCGAGATGGGCGCGGCACTGGGATTCACGTTCAATTACGCCGATGACATGCGGATGTATAACACCTTCCGCGCGCATCAATTGATTGACTGTGTAGCCGAGCAAGGCAAAGGCCACGAAATGAAGCAGGCTCTCTTTTCGGCGTTCTTTACACGTCGCGAAAACGTCTCGGACGTACAGGTTCTGGCCGACGTGCCTGCAGGCATAGGGCTGAACCGAGCGGATGCGCTGGACATGTTGCAAAGCCAAGATCGAGCCAATCTCGTGCGCCAGAAAGAGCAATTCTGGATCAGCCAAGGTGTTCGGGACGTGCCCGCAATGGTGTTCGACCAACGTCACCTTGTGACCGGCGCACAGCGCGCGCAAAACTACGCCCGCATCTTGCTGGATCTACAAGACGACAGGGCCGCGTAAAACCCGTGAATACCGGGCCCTTCCGGCGCAAAAAACCACGATCGGACGGGTGTTGCCCGGCATGCCACCGCTGAGAAACCATAGCGGGGGTTGCATGACGTAAGTCTCCGCGACAACCTTTCTCTTGTAGAAAAAAACCTAGTCGGAGTGGCCGCATGTCGGCCACTATAGCCTTTCAATCTTGAAGAGTTCCCAATTTATGGCACTGCATGACCACCCCATGTGGCGAAAGCCCCAACATCACCAGGACCTCGACCACGCACATGATCATGTCCACTGGGCCGAGCTGTTCTACGACCTGATCCATGTCGTGACGATCTTTCTGCTGGGCAACTACTTGTCGCATCATCTTGATCTGCATGGTTTTCTTGTCTTCGCTGGGGTCTTCATCACGCTCTGGTACGCGTGGGGCGAACTCAGCATTTTCAACTCGATCTACGTCAGCACTGACTTCTGGCACCGGCTGATTATGGCCGTGATGATCTGCACGGTGATGTTCATGGCAGCGGCGATCCCGGCTATTGAAGGAAAGGGTTGGGTTTTCTTCGCGTTAGGATTTGCAGCGAACCGGGCCATGATCGCGGCGCTGTACTATCGCGCTCGGCGCGCCAATTCATCAGGCGAGTCAATGTCCTCGGCACAAATCCGCAATTTCTCTGTCTTTGCGGTGATCTTTGCGATTACAGCCTTTTTGCCCACACCTCTTGCTTACTGGGCGTTTGCCGCCGCAATGGTGGCTACACAGGCAATGTACATGATCCCCGGTGTAACAGTCCTGCGTTTCGAGAGGTTTGTCCCGCGCCTTGGTCATATGGCTGAGCGGTTTGCTCTGTTGACGTTGATCGTATTGGGGGAAGGTTTCTTCAAACTGGTCGTTACCCTGTCCGAAAAAGGAATTTACAAAGTATCACCGGACGTGTTGGTCAACTTCGTCATCGGCGGCGTCTCGATGTTCGTGATGTGTTGGGTCTATTTCGACTTTGTCGGCAATGCCAAACCAAAGGACAAAAAGGTATCGACGTTGGTCATCTGGTGGCTTGCGCACCTGATCTTGATGCTTTGCGGCGTCATGGTCGGCGTGGCTCTTGCTGCCGAGGTGAAAGTCGGATTTTGGGAACCATACCCAACAGAATATGCTGCCATTGGCTGTTTCGGACTTGCCGGTTACATCGCCATGCTGTGGGTGCTGCAAAACGTAATAGAACATCGTTTGGCGACGGATTTCGGGCGATGGGATGTGCGTGTATTCGGGATAGTGCTGGCAATCATCTGTTTCTTTGTCGTCCCACATGTCCCCTCCTTGGTTGGCAATCTGATCTGGGGGACAGCTTTGCTATCGCAAATCGCGATCCCCCTCACGCGCGCCTGGGCGCAGTTTCGACATGAGTGAGGCAGTCACAAGTTCGGGCTATCTAAGAAGGAAAGTATATTGGTGACTCGAGCGCCCGGACCGGGCGGCCATCGGTCCCTGGTTGCTTGAGATAGCACTGATTGCCCTAATCACGCTGAATGTGGCCGCCGTTATCCTAGAGACGGTCGATTCCATATACACCAGCTGGGGCCTGGCGCATTCTTTGCAGGTTTCTTCATCCTGATGGTGATGCTGGTCTTTGCGGCCAGCGGTGCTTGGCTGGCAGAGCACGAGGCGCAACCGGAGGCATTCGGCTCGATCCCAGCGGCGATGTGGTGGGCGATGGCAACGCTGACGACCGTTGGTTATGGCGACGTGACGCCCGTGACAGTTGCCGGTAAGGTCTTCGGCGCTGCGATCACGGTGATTGGCATTGGTATGGCTGCGTTGCCTGCAGGGATCATTGCCAGCGGCCTAAACGACCAGTTGCACCGCCGACGGGCCAGTCTGGAACGTGAATTTCGAAGGGCCTTGGAAGATGGCGATATCTGCGAAGCCGATGAGAAGGAAATCGACGCAGTTCGCAAGCAATTGGGTCTCTCGCGCCGCGCTGCAGATCATATCCGAAACCGCGTGCATGCCGAAACGATGCCACAGGTTGATCACTGTCCCACCTACGGTCAGCCAACGAAGCAAAGTGACAAGCCCTGAACGGTCACTTCCGTTCGGCACGCGTCAGCTTGACCGCCCGAACAAGCTGTCAACCGTGTCTGAGATTTGTTTTGAAAACCGAGCCGTCAATTCACTGGCCTGCGTTTTGCCGTACATCCCACCAATCGCATTCATTGAAATGGCAAAATACTGCACTGCTCCGATCAATTGAAATACCCGGGCGCGCAGTTCGGTTTCACTTGCTTCTTGCCCGACCGGGGTATGACTGGCGATCTCAATCAAACTGTCCAGATAGACCTTCATCGGCCAAACTTTGGCATTCGTCTGAACGTCTAGTAACGCTCGAACAGTCAGCCGCGCGTCATCGGGCAGCGATAAGTTGGACGCCAGAAATCGATCAAAATAGGTCTTTAGGTGCATCACTGGATCGGGCTGTTTCGCCGCTTCGATTTCAGCAAATTGCCTGTTGGCGAGACCGGATAGAACCTCGGAATACAGCTTTTGCTTCGTTCCGAAGAAATGCAACAAGGCCTGTTTTGATACACCTGCTTCGCCGGCCAAAGCGGCAAGGCTTGCGCCATGATATCCGTGGGTTGCAAACTGTTTTGAGGCGACCGTCAAATAGCCTGCCCTGGGATCGTTTTGCCTATTCATGGAACGCTCTCCTTTTGTGACGCTAGGTATCAGATGAATTTTGGCTTACCAAGTGGTAAGACGCTTACCGATTGGTAAGTGAGGGCGGATTGATGGACAGACAAACAGAAATCGAACTGATAAAAGAGATCATCGGACTGGCCGATCAGAAATCGGCTTTCCTGGATGATGCGATCGCGCATTCCCCGATTTCACGCTACTCCAGCTCGGAACGATTCGAGCGTGAGCGGGCTATGATCTTCACGCGGCGCCCTGTTATCGTCGCGCAAAGCTCGGAGCTTGAAGTGCCTCGTGCTTTTCTGACCAAACGGTTTTTAGACTTGCCTGTTTTGCTGACACGCGACGAAAATGGGAATGTTCGTGCTTTCCTTAACGTTTGCCGTCACCGCGGCGCGAAATTGGAACGCGAGGCAAAGGGCTGCAAGCGAGTCTTTACTTGCCCCTACCACGCCTGGAGCTGGACCAACGAAGGTGAATTGCGTGCAGTGCCGCAAGAAGCGCAGGGTTTTCCCGACCTTCCACGTGCTGAGCGCGGCCTGCGTCGATTGCCCTGCGCCGAGAAAAATGGGTTCATTTGGATCGTTGCAGACCCAGATATCGCTGAGATGCCGGATATTGATGGCTGGCTTGCGGGGATCGGTGCGGAGCTGGATTGGATCGGGCTGGATCAGCACCGTATCGCCGCGATCGAAGAGATTGACATTAAGGCAAACTGGAAGTTGTTGATGGAAGGTGGAATGGAAGCTTATCACTTCCGGGTCGCCCACAAGAACACGATAGGTCCCTATTTCCCCGACAATCTGCTGACCTACCAGATGTTCGGTCCGCATATGCGCGCAATTCTGCCTCGGATTTCAATGCCAGATATGCGCGATACGCCCGAAGACAAGTGGGAAATACGACGGGATGCCAATATGGTGTATACCTTGATGTCAAACTCTCAGCTTTTAGTGCAACAGGACCATGTTATGTGGTTCCATTTCGAACCCATTGCCCATGACTTGACCCATGTCCGAATGGCAACGCTGGTTCCACGTGCCTTGCCAGATACGGAGGAGATGCAAGCACATTGGGACAAGAACCAAAAAATCACAGTGACAGCATTGATGGAGGATTTCGAATTGGGCGAAGAAATCCAATCCGGCTTTGCCTCGCGCGGCAACCCAAGCCATCTATTCGGACGTTTCGAAGGCGCGCTACACCGATTTAACGCGAGCGTCGAAGAAATGCTTGCAGGCTAAAAACCATTGATCTTCTTGTTAGCGGCCTGGAAGCTCACAGCTACACGGGCTTTGTGCAGTCGTTCGCTGCGGAATGGCGCAGTTTTGTCAATTGAAGGTCCGCTAAGGGCTCGAACCGGACGCTCCTGGCGTCGCAGAAAATGCCCTTGCCTATTTCGTCGCCGCCCAAAACGTCCCCGGATGCATGATGATATCGAAATGCTGCAAGCCCTTTTGCAGATCGAAATTGACTGAATGCCCACCCTTGCGCAGCAGTTCAGCATAGTCCCGGCTTTGGCGAATGAATTCGGGTGTGTCTCGTTCGCCGACGGTTACTCGATAGCGCGGGCCGGGTGCTGGGAGGTGCAGGATGGGGGACAGGTCGTGCACTTCGACAGGGGTTAGTTGCAGAGGATCGTTGACGGGCGTCAGGCTGATCGGCTCCAGATCGTACACCCCGCTGATCAGGATCACATCGCGCACGCGCAGTCCGGCGCGGGCCAGCGCGTCAGCTGAGGTGGCCATGACCATCGCTGCCAGATGCGCCCCGGCGCTGTGACCAGACAGAGTGATGCGCGCAGGGTCAAACCCCAGATTACCGGCGTTTGCGGCCAGCCATAGCAGGGCGGTGCGGCATTCTTCGATCATGTCGCCGATCCGCGCATCGGGGGCCAGAGTGTAGTTGAGGGTGGCAAAGGATTGCTCGGCCTCGATCATCGCCGGGGCCACCATGGCGGATTCACGCTGGCTGAGCGCCTGCCAATAGCCGCCGTGGATGAACACATGCAACGGTGCGCCTGTGCCTTTTGCGGGGAAGAAATCCAGCACCTGCGTGGGGCTATCACCGTACGCGAGGTTCTCATGACAGTCCAATTGCGCCCGGTGCTGCGCGCTGAGCGCGGCCCAGCTTTCAACATAAGGCGTTAGGTCGCCGCCAATCATCGAGCGGGGGGAATATTCCTGATCCAGTTCGGCCTGTGTGAAACCTCGGTACAGCATGGGCTACTCCTGATCCGCATACATCAATTCGGTGCGTACATCGTAGAGATCATGAAAGAACCGCAAATCCAAGGCTTTGCGCAGGAATGAAACGCCGCTGGAACCTCCGGTACCCGGTTGGTTGCCGATTACGCGCTCGACCGCGGTGACGTGGTCAAAGCGCCAGCGCTGGAACAGGGATTCAACGTCCATCAGTTTTTCGGCCAGCGCATAGAGGTCCCAATACTGCGCGGTGTTGCGGAAGACCTGTACCCACAGTTTCACAACGCGCGGATCGCCTGAATAGGGCTGCGCATAGTCTCGGTCCAGCAGGTCCTGGGGCACATCAAATCCCTGCCGCGCCATCATCTGCAGCACTTCGTCATAGAGCGAAGGTTTGGTCAGCGCGGCGGTCAGCATCTGCATCACTTCGGGGTCATGTGCGTGTACTTTCAGGGTGGCGGCGTCCTTGTTGCCCAGAATGAACTCGATCTGACGGTAGCCATAGCTTTGGAACCCGGATGAACTGCCAAGGGCCTGCCGGAAGGTCATGTAATCGGCCGGGGTCATGGTCAGCAGGGTTTCCCACGCGGCGATCAACTGCCGCTGGATTGCCTTCACCCGGTCCAGATTCTTCATTGCCGGGCCGAATTCGTCCTGTTGCAGAAAGTGGCGCACCTCGACCAGTTGGTGGTGCATCAATTTCAGCCACAGTTCGCTGACCTGATGGATGATGATGAACAGCATCTCATCGGGTTGGGCCGGGTCCTGAAAGGTCTTTTGCAAGTTCAGAAGCGTCTTGAGCTGAAGGAAGTCGCCATAGCTCTTGCGGTGGGTCTGGGTGAAATCGGTTACAAGGGATGGTTCGATCCCACGTTCCAGATATCTGTCGGTCTTGTCGCTCATGACGCCCCCTTGATGCGGTATTTCGCACCTGTCTAAGGCGCCATTTTGCAACTATCCAGTGTGTCAGGTCCAGTCCAGCACCACCTTGCCCGATTGGCCGGACTTCATCGCGGCGAAGCCGTCGGCAAAGTCGTCGACTTTCATCTGGTGCGTGATCACTCGGCTGACATCCAGACCGTTCTGCAGCATGGCGATCATCTTGTACCAGGTTTCAAACATCTCACGGCCATAGACGCCTTTGATGGTGATCGCTTTGAACACGATGCGCGACCAGTCGACGGGCGATTTGCCGGGCGGAATCCCCAGCAGGGCGATCTTGCCGCCCATCACCAGTGCCTCGACCATCTGGTCCAACGCGGCTTGCGAGCCCGACATTTCCAGCCCCACATCGAACCCCTGCGTCATACCAAGATCCGCGATAACATCTTGCAGGTCTTCATTCGAGACATCGACGCTGCGCACGGTTGGCACCACATGTTCGGCCAGTTTCAGGCGGTCGGGGTTGATATCGGTGATCACCACATGGCGCGCACCGGCATGGCGGGCCACGGCTGCCGCCATTATGCCGATGGGGCCAGCGCCGGTGATCAGAACATCCTCGCCCAGCAGATCAAAGCTGAGCGCGGTGTGAACGGCATTGCCCAGCGGATCGAGGATTGCCCCGATCTCATCCGGGATATCGTCTGGCAGCGGCACCACGTTAAAGGCGGGCAGTTTCAGGTATTGGGCAAAGGCACCCTGTTCGTTCACGCCAATTCCGCGCGTGCCTGGGTCCAGATGGAACTTGCCAGCGCGACTTTGGCGACTGTCATTGGTGATCAGATGCCCTTCGCCCGAGCATCTTTGACCGACTGCCAGACCGGTCACGTTGGGCCCCAATTCCACGATCTCACCGGCGAATTCATGGCCAGTGATCATCGGAACCGGCACCGTGGCCGAGGCCCATTCATCCCAGTTCCAGATATGAATGTCGGTGCCGCAGATGCCAGTCTTGTTGATGCGGATCAGAACTTCATCCGGGCCGATCTCGGGTACCGGGGCCTGTACCATCCACAGCCCCTCTTCGGGTTTGGATTTCTCAAGCGCTTTCATGGTGTTGGGTCGCATCGGATTACTCCCACAAATCGGTCGACAGGTATTTCAACCCGCTGTCACACATCACAATCGCAACGCAGCCGCCCTTTTCCGGGCCGCGCAGCAGCTGGATCGCGCCGGCGAGGTTCGCACCTGCCGAGTAGCCCGCGAAAATGCCTTCGGTTCGGGCCAGTAACCGCGCCCCATCCCGCGCCGCGTCGCCTGACACGGACAGATGCCCTGCCAAAGAGGTGCCGTTCAGATGAACCAGATCACCCATTGCGTATCCGCCACCCTGAATTGGGTGATCGGGGTTGGTGATGGCTTCGCCAGCGATGGCCCGTGCGCCTTCGGGTTCCACGGCATAGCAGCGTACGCCATGCGGCGTCAGATAGGCGGCGGCCCCGGCCAGAGTACCGCCAGAGCCCGCAAAATCGCAAAAGGCCGTGACGGTGCCGCCGGATTGCTCCCAGATTTCGGGTCCAGTGCCGGTTGCGTGGGATTTGGGATTGCCGGAATGGCCGAATTGATCGGCCCGGAAGGCGTTACGCTCGGCCGTGATGCGTTGCGCGGCCTCGTCCACCAGCGCCAAATCCGCGCCCGATACCTCGCCAGGTTTGCTGCCCTCGGCTTGCGGCACGATCACAACTTCTGCCCCAAGGGCGCGCATCATCCGCGCCCGTTCGACCGAGTTTCCGGCGCTCATCACCGCTACAAAAGGATGCCTCAGAATTCCGCAGACAATCGCCAGCCCGGTGCCCATATTGCCCGAGGTCAGCTCGACCACCGTCTGCCCCGGTGACAGGGTGCCATCCGCGCGGGCCAGTTCGATGATCGACCTTGCGGCGCGATCCTTTTTCGAGAACCCCGGCAACAGGTAATCCAGCTTGGCCAGAATGCGGCCCTCCAGACCTAGGTGCTGACAGACGCGCGACAGGTCAACAAGCGGTGTATTCCCAATCGCGTCGATGACAGAGGGCAGGATCACGAAATCACTCCTAGTTCTTTGCCGACCTTGCCAAACGCGGCCAAGGCGCGGTCCAACTCGTCGCGGGTCAGCGCCGCGTTCATTTGTGTTCTGATCCGCGCCTGTCCGCGCGGGACGACCGGGAAGAAAAAGCCCGAGATATATACGCCCTCGTCAAACAGCCTGTTGGCCATGTCCTGCGCCAGCGTCGCCTCGCCCAGCATCACTGGGATGATCGGGTGTTCGCCGGGCAGCAGGTCAAAGCCCAGTTTTTCCAGACCTTCCCGCCAGTATTTGGCGTTGCCGAACAGTTGGGCGCGCAGCATGTCGCCTTGTTCGACCAGACGGATCGCTTCAAGCCCGGCGGCGACGATCGAAGGCGGCAGCGAGTTCGAGAACAGATAGGGCCGCGCCCGCTGCCGCAGCAGGTCGATCACTGGCTGCGGCCCGGCGATATAGCCGCCGATTGCCCCCCCAAGTGCCTTGCCCAAAGTTCCCGTCAGAATGTCCACATCGACGCCGAAATGATCCGGCGTGCCGGCACCGTTCGGCCCCATGAAGCCGGTGGCGTGGCAGTCATCGACCATGACGATTGCGTCATACATATCGGCCAGTTCACGGATTTTTGGCAAGTTGGCCAGATAGCCATCCATGGAAAACACGCCGTCGGTGGCGATCATGATATGCCGCGCCCCATCCGCGCGCGCCTGTTTCAGCCACGCCTCCAGATCGTTCATATCGTTGTTCATGTAGCGATAGCGCTTGGCCTTGCACAGCCGTACCCCGTCGATGATCGAAGCGTGGTTCAGACTATCCGAGATGATGGCGTCCTCAGGACCCAGTAGCGGCTCGAACAGTCCGCCATTCGCATCGAAACAAGCTGCAAACAAGATCGCATCATCCTTGTTCAGGAACTGCGCCAGCTTCTGTTCCAGCTCGCGGTGGATGTCTTGTGTACCGCAGATGAACCGGACCGAGGCCATGCCGAACCCTTTGGGGCCCATCGCACCAACGGCGGCGTCGATCAGCGCAGGGTGATCGGCAAGACCCAGATAGTTATTGGCGCACAAGTTTATGACCTGCTTGTCGCCCACCGTAATCTCACCGCCCTGAGGCGAGGTGATCATGCGTTCGCGTTTATACAGACCCTCGGATTCGATCTGCGAAAGCGTGTCCGTGATGTGTGATAGGAATGCATTTGCCATCTGGGCCTCCATAGCTCCCCGGTTTCTATCATAGCGGATGCATTTCCGAAATAGAAGAATTGCAGTATTACGGAAAATTTTCTTACATTACGGATTGAAGGAAGCTTTAAGTGATAACTTTTTGCTGAACTCAATGTGATCCACTTTTTTCCACGCCGCGTATTCATTTGCATATCAACTGGGAGGGAAACGATATGACTAAGATCTCAACAGTCGCGGCATTGGCTCTGATGTTCGGTGCAACAGCGGCTTTCGCAGGGCCTGGCAAAGGCAATACCGGTGGTGGTAACAGTGGGCTTGCTCAGTCGATGGCCGGGGCTGTTTCAGGTGGCGCGGCCACACTCGGTCGGGACTTTGGAAGCAAAGGCAAAGGCACTGCTTCGGCGGTGAGCGGCGGCGGAAATGGCGGCTGGGGCAATATTGGAAGCAGTCTCAGCAGCATTACCGGTACAGACGGTCAGGTGTCCAACCGTGGAGGAACCCGCGGCGCAAACGACCTACCCGACGAGTAATAATTTATCAATCCGGACTGGCCGCCTGTTCAGGCGGCCGGTCGATCCTATAGACCGGTTTTCACAATTAGAAAAACGCGTGCCGGTCCATTATGTGCAATGATCGAGTGCGCAACATCCGCTGCATAACGCCCTGTGTCGCCTTGATGCAGAACCTCAGTTGCGGTGCCTGATTCAATCTCGACCGATCCCATCAAAACAGTCAAATGTTCACGAGAGCCTTTTGCATGCGGTTGGCTGGTCAGTTTTCCGTCCGGCTCGAACCAGATATCGTACACTTCGTGCCCACCGGCATCTTCTGGCGGGGAGAGGATGCCGATCCGACAGCCATACCCCATATTGTCGATACTGGGCACATCCGACTGTTTCAGTACTTCAATTGTGTCGCCCTGAACCTCTTCATCCAAAAGCCCGGCAAAGTCTACATTCAGCGCGCGTGTCAGGTTCCACAATGTCGCAATGGTGGGGCTGCTTTCCCCGCGTTCGATCTGGCTGACCATGGAGCGGGACACGCCGCTGAGGTTGGCGACGGCCTCAAGCGACAGGCCTTTGGCGCGGCGCGCTTCTTTCAGGCGGGCAGGCAGGCGTGTCAGGATATCGTCTGTGGTTTCCGTCATTACGGAAACTCATGCGCCTTTGGAGGAGCGATGTCAATTCTGCTTGTGACGGTACGTCGTATAGGACAGCTACGCTGCAGGACGTAATAGTGCCGCCAGACCCAAGAGGAGATGAGATATGAAAGACATCGTTATTCTGGATGGTGCCCGCACCGCGGTTGGTACGTTTGGCGGGGCACTGGCCTCGACCGCGCCGATTGATCTGGCGACCGTTGTGACTGAGGCCGCGATGGAGAAGTCGGGCGTCGAAGGTGGTCAGATCGGCAATGTTGTGTTCGGCCATGTGATCAACACAGAACCGCGTGATATGTATCTGTCTCGGGCCGCTGCCAAACAGGCGGGAATTCCGGTCGAAACGCCTGCGATGAACGTGAACCGACTATGCGGTTCGGGTGCGCAGGCGATTGTGTCGGCAGTGCAGTCGCTGATGTTGGGTGATGCAGATTT
Organism: Ruegeria sp. F12; assembly: GCF_056533885.1. Lineage (NCBI taxonomy): Bacteria > Pseudomonadati > Pseudomonadota > Alphaproteobacteria > Rhodobacterales > Roseobacteraceae > Ruegeria > Ruegeria sp. F12. The sequence goes on from NZ_JBQFOV010000007.1 coordinate 148,878, forward strand.
TGCTGTGGCCGGTGGTGCCGAAAGCATGTCGCGCAGCCCCTATATCCTACAGCAGGCGCGCTGGGGTGCAAAAATGGGCGATATCAAGTCGCTGGACATGATGCTGGGTGCGCTGAATTGTCCGTTTGGCACTGGTCATATGGGTGTCACGGCTGAGAACGTCGCGGATGAGCACCAGGTCACGCGCGAGCAGATGGATGAGTTCGCCTTGACCAGCCAGACCCGTGCTGCTGCGGCGATTGAGGCTGGGTACTTCCAGAGCCAGATCACGCCGGTTCAGGTCAAAGTCAAGCGCGACATGGTCGATTTCGTGGTCGACGAGCATCCCAAGACGACCTCAATCGAGGCGCTGGCAGGTCTGCGCCCGGCGTTCAAGAAGGATGGTCGGGTGACGGCGGGCAATGCGTCGGGCATCAACGACGGTGCGGCGGCGATGGTTCTGGCCACGGCTGATGCGGCTGAAAAGGCGGGTCTGAAGCCCAAGGCGCGTATTCTGGGCTATGGCCACGCCGGTGTGCGCCCTGAGGTGATGGGTATTGGTCCGGTGCCTGCGGTGCAGAACCTGTTGGCCCGAACGGGTCTGTCGATCGAAGATTTCGACGTGATCGAGAGCAACGAAGCCTTTGCCTCGCAGGCGCTAGCGGTGAACAAGGAGCTGGGGCTGGACGCGACCAAGGTGAACCCGAATGGCGGCGCGATTGCGCTGGGCCACCCGGTGGGGGCAACCGGGGCGATCATCACGCTGAAAGCGCTGTATGAGCTGGAACGCATCGGCGGCTCGAAAGGTCTGGTGACCATGTGTATTGGCGGCGGTCAAGGTATCGCCATTGCATTCGAACTGCTCTGATCTGAGACCGTGTCGGGGGGGCTGTCTGCCCCCCTTCGCGCCTTTGGGCGCGAATCCCCCCAAGGATATTTTCAGCCAGATGAAGGGCGGATCGGTTTCAGCTGAGCACCGAAAGAATCAGCACGATGGCCGCGCCTGCGGCGGCTCCGATCGTTGCAGGAAGCGCCGCGGACCAGAAGCGAGCAGACTTGGGGTCGTCTTTTTGGGTTTGGGCGATCAGCGCGTTTTCGACTAGCGCAGGCAGGCGGGGGCCGAAACGGGCAAGGACCAGTGCAGTTTTGCTGAAATCGCGCAGGGCGGCACGGGGGCCGATGGATTTCTTGATGTAGTCCTCGACCACGGGGCGGGCGACTTCCCAGATGTTAACCTGCGGGTCGAGCGAACGGGCCACGCCTTCGACTACAACCATTGTACGTTGCAGCAGGATAAGTTCGGTGCGGGTTTCCATACCGAAACGTTCGGTCACTTCGAACAGGTAATTCAGCAGACGGCCCATCGAGATATGGGTGGCGTCCATGCCGAAGATGGGCTCTCCGACTGCGCGCAGGGCGCGGGCGAACTCGTCGACATCTTGATTGGCGGGGACATAGCCCGCTTCGAAATGCACCTCGGCAACCCGTTTGTAGTCGCGGCGAATAAAGCCAAAGAGGATTTCGGCGTAAACCCGGCGGGTATATTCGTCGATATGCCCCATGATGCCGTAGTCATAGGCGATGATATCGCCATTGGCCGCGACCTTGAGGTTGCCTTGATGCATGTCGGCGTGGAAATAGCCGTCACGAAGCGCATGCAACAGGAAAAGCCGCAGGACGCGTTCGCCCAGATCGCGACGGTTATGATTGGCTGCGTCCAAGGCGTCATTGTCGCCCAACGGGATACCGTCCGCCCAGCTAAGGGTCATGACCCTGCGGGCAGAGAGCGACCAAACCACCGGAGGCAGCCAGAACCCGGAATCATCCTTGGTGTTGGCGGCGTATTCCGAGGCTGCGGCGCTTTCCAGACGCAGGTCCAGTTCGCCCCGCACGACACCGTCGAAATGTTCGATCACCTCCATTGGGCGCAAGCGGCGTGCACCGGGGGCGAAGAGCTGCACGATGCGGGCGGCGAAATAGAAGGCGTCCACATCCTTGCGGAAGGCGCGTTCGATGCCGGGGCGCAGGACTTTGACGGCGACATTCTCACCGTTACTAGTCAGCTTGGCCTTGTGAACCTGCGCGATGGAAGCCGCGGCGATTGGTTCGCTGAATTCCGAAAACACCTCATCCACGGGTTGGCCAAGTTCTTTGGCGACTTCGGCCATAGCTTCATCGCGGGAAAATGGGGGCAGTTTGTCTTGCAGCACGCGCAATTGGGCGGCCAGTTCATTGCCGACCACGTCGGGGCGGGTCGAAAGCACCTGACCGAATTTGATATAAGCCGGACCCAGCGCCGTCAGGGCGCGGGTGGCGGGGGGCATGTCGGGGTCGCCCTTGTAGCCCAGCCATTGAAAAGGTTTGCCCAGAGCGTGGGCTACAAAGCGAAGCGCAGGCGGAGCCTCGAACGCGTCCAGCACCACGCTCATGGCGCCCGTGCGCTCCAGCGTGGCGCCTGTGCGGATCAGGCGGATGATGTTGTGAGGGCCGCGCATTTAGATCTTCCAACCGGAATGCAGCGCGGCGATACCCATGCTGAGATTGCGGTATTTGGCGTTTTCGAACCCGGCCGCGCGGACCATGCCCAGAAACGTTTCCTGATCGGGGAATTTGCGGATCGATTCGACCAGATATTGATAGCTGTCGTAGTCATTGGCGATCAGCTTGCCCATGCGCGGGATGACATTGAAGCTGTAGAGGTCATAGAGCTTTTGCAGCCCGTCATTCGGTAACTGGCTGAACTCCAGTACCATCAGGCGGCCGCCGGGTTTCAGCACACGGTAGGCTTCGTTCAGCGCCTCTTGCGGGCGGGTCACGTTTCTGATGCCGAAGGAAATCGTGTAGACGTCGAAGGTGTTGTCCTCGAAGGGCAGGGACATGGCGTCGCCCACCACCCAGTTCAGGCTGTCGGCCATCTGATCTGCTTCGGCGCGTTGGCGGCCTTCGACCAGCATCGGCTCGGTCAGGTCCAGAACGGTGGCGTGGCCGTGCCCCGCGCGCTTGAGGAAACGAAAGGAAATGTCTCCGGTACCGCCCGCGACATCCAGAAGGCGCTGACCGGGGCGCGGAGCCAGCCAGTCCATCATCGCGTCTTTCCAGACCCGATGGATCCCCATCGACATGACATCGTTCATCACGTCATATTTCGAGGCAACCGAGTTGAACACGCCTTGCACACGCCCGGCCTTTTCAGCCTCGCGTACGGTTTCGAACCCGAAATGAGTGGTCTTGTCGCTGTTGTCGGACATAAGCCTTGCCGTTCGTCGAATTTCGCCTCTGTTATAGGGCCATAAGAGGCGGGCACAATGCGGCCCTTTGGAATAGGAGCCATCTAATGCCCGAATTGCCCGAGGTCGAGACAGTAAGACGCGGTTTGACCCCGGCGATGGAGGGGGTGGTGATCGAACGCGCCGATGTGAACCGTCCCGATCTGCGCTGGCCCTTCCCCGACCGTATGGCCGAGCGGCTGACGGGGCAGCGGATAGATCGGTTGCGGCGGCGGTCAAAATACATTCTGGCCGATCTTTCCAGCGGCGAGACCTTGCTGATTCATCTGGGCATGTCGGGGCGGATGACGGTCTCGGGCGATCCGTTGGGTCAGTTCGTGCATGATCATCCTGCGGCGCAAAAACATGACCATGTGGTCTTTCACATGGCTAATGGTGCGCGCGTCACCTTTAACGACCCGCGCCGGTTCGGGGCGATGGACCTGTTGCCCACCGCGAATGCCGAGGCGCATAAGCTGCTCTCGGTTCTGGGGCCGGAACCCTTGGGCAATGATTTTCACGAGCAGCACCTGATTGATGCGTTCATGGGCAAGAACACCCCTGTCAAATCCGCACTGCTGGATCAGGGAATCGTTGCCGGATTAGGGAATATCTATGTCTGCGAGGCGCTTTATCGCGGCAGAGTGTCGCCACGTCGCAAGGCTGGGAAAATTTCGACGCCGCGTGTTGCAGCACTGGTCCCGATTATCCGGCAGGTCCTGCAAGATGCCATTCAGGCCGGCGGGTCGTCCCTGCGTGATTTCCGTCAAGCCGATGGAGAACTTGGATATTTTCAGCACAGCTTTGATGTCTACGGGCGCGAAGGCGAACCCTGCCGCACCGAAGGCTGCGGCGCGCCGATCAAGAGAATCACCCAGTCCGGTCGCTCATCCTTCTATTGCGCGCAATGCCAAAGATAACTTGATCCAGCTTTTGCGCGTGATAATGAATCGTATCTGAACGGAACAACCGGAAGCTTACACCTCATGGCTTTTGAGACGATCATCGTCGAAATCGAAGACCACGTCGCTCTTATCAAGCTGGACAGACCCGATGCCCTGAACGCGCTGAATTCGCAGCTTATCGGCGAATTGTGCGCGGCATTGGAAGATGCCGATAGCAATGACAAGGTGCGCTGCATCGTCATCACCGGCTCGGACAAGGCATTTGCTGCAGGCGCGGACATCAAGGAAATGTCCACGATGAGCTTTGTCGACGTCTACACTACGAATCTGTTTGCGGATCTGAACGACCGCATGACGGCCATCCGCAAGCCGATCATTGCAGCCGTGGCAGGCTATGCGTTGGGCGGTGGGTGTGAACTGGCGATGCTATGCGATTTCATCATCGCCGCGGACAGCGCCAAGTTCGGCCAGCCCGAGATCAATCTGGGCGTGATCGCAGGTTTGGGCGGCAGCCAGCGACTGACCCGCTTCGTGGGCAAGTCCAAGTCGATGGACATGAACCTGACCGGTAGGTTCATGGACGCGGACGAAGCAGAACGAGCCGGTCTTGTCAGCCGCGTGGTGCCGGCCAAGAAACTTCTAGAAGAGGCGATGGCCGCGGCACAGAAGATCGCAGAGAAGTCTCAGCTGAGTGCAATGGCCGCGAAAGAGGCGGTCAACCGCAGCTACGAACTGACGCTGAGCGAGGGGATGCTGTTCGAACGCCGCGTCTTCCATTCGATGTTTGCGACAGAAGACCAGAAAGAAGGCATGGCTGCGTTCCTTGAAAAGCGGGCCGCGCAATTCCGCGACAAGTAAGCTTGCGGCAGATCGGATCAGGCGGGCAGGCCCGCCTTTTTCATGCCTGATATGCGGGTGCAAGAATCTGCTTGGCAAACCCCGGCAGTTTGGATAGTAACCGCCGCTATACATGCGCGTGCGGCCCGCTTGGCCCGACTCACACTCGTGATTTCTGATCCGGTGCGGATAATTCCGTGGCGCGCAACCCTAGATAACCGTACCGAACAAAGGTCAGAGACACATGGCTAACTCGCCCCAGGCAAAGAAACGCGCACGTCAGAACGAAAAGCGTTTTGCAATCAACAAAGCGCGCCGTTCGCGCATCCGCACCTACCTGCGCAAAGTTGAAGAAGCGATCGCTTCCGGAGACAAAGACGCAGCAACTGCTGCCCTGCGCGCAGCACAACCCGAACTGATGCGCGGCGTCACCAAAGGCGTTTTCCACAAAAACACCGCATCGCGTAAAATGTCGCGGCTGTCGGCCCGCGTCAAAGCGCTGGGCTGAGTCGCACAGTGACCGCTGGTGACCTTAGGTCACGTAAGCAAGACTGATCTATTTAAAGGGCGTCGCGCAGTGCGGCGCCCTTTCTGCTGTTGCCAGAATACCGCGTCCTCACGAAACCGAGAGATTCTTTCGCCCCCAGACCCGAGTCAATATCAGAGTTTCGTTGCCCCGAGCGTCACCCTCTTGCTACCACTGTTTTAGCGATTCACTCGCTTGGGGGGACAGGCTGTTTCACCGACCGGACTGACGGGCATCAGGATGGTCAGGGAACGATTGTCGGCAACCGGTTGCACCGGATTGCCGGTCTGCTGTGGGACTTGGCGCACCAAGAACCTAGGCCCTGTCGAAAATTGAGATTGCGAGCCACGACCCGGTTTTCGGGGCGATCCGGTTATGGAACGTCTGCGAAATTGGTCTGTGCAGGCTTTCTGGGACGAAGGCGCCGAACTTTGCGGGTTCGGCGGGTTGATATCCTTTTGCGAGTGAGCGTCAGAACCGGGCAACCGGACACATTAATAAGGCCGACAGGCCAATAAAGAATGGGATGCGTGAGGCGCTGAATGACACAAGAGAAATGGGGACTACTGCAAAACAATTTGCTCAAGGCAATCGGCAAGAACAATTACACGACCTGGATTGAACCTCTGCAATTCCAAGAAGTTCAGGATGGCGTTGCGGTGTTCTCGGTGCCGACGAACTTTATGGGCAATTACGTCAGCCAGAATTTTGCCGACCTGATTCTGTATGAGATGAATACATCCGGGGAATCCGTTCAGCGTCTGGCCTTTCGGGTCGCGGCCAACTCGCCTGCGCGCCCTTCGGTCGAAGCTACACCTGCGGTCGAAGTCCCGCAGGATGAGCCTCTGTCGCAGCAGGCCGCCGTCGGAAATGAGGCGCTTGAGTCCCTGCAGGCTGCTCCGCTGGATACCCGTTTTACCTTTGATACGTTTGTTGTCGGCAAACCCAACGAATTGGCCCATGCCGCCGCGCGCCGCGTGTCCGAAGGCGGTCCGGTGACCTTCAACCCGCTGGTTCTGTATGGTGGTGTTGGTCTGGGTAAAACCCACCTGATGCACGCCATTGCGTGGGAGTTGAAGACCAAGCGCCCTGATCTGAACGTGCTGTACCTGTCAGCAGAACAGTTCATGTATCGTTTCGTTCAGGCCCTGCGCGAACGCCGGATGATGGATTTCAAACACCTGTTCCGCTCGGTCGACGTGCTGATGGTTGATGACGTGCAGTTCATCGCAGGCAAGGATTCCACGCAGGAAGAGTTCTTTCACACCTTCAACGCGCTGGTGGATCAGAACAAACAGATCATCATCTCGGCCGACCGTGCGCCGGGTGAGATCAAGGATCTGGAAGACCGTGTCAAATCGCGCCTGCAATGTGGTCTGGTTGTGGATCTGCATCCCACTGACTATGAGCTGCGTCTGGGCATTTTGCAGAACAAGGTACAGCACTATAGCGCCACCTATCCCGACCTGCAGATCGCTGATGGCGTGCTGGAATTTCTGGCCCACCGCATCTCGACCAATGTGCGGGTGCTGGAAGGTGCGCTGACCCGTCTGTTTGCTTTTGCCTCGCTGGTAGGTCGCGAGATCGATATGGAACTGACGCAGGATTGTCTGGCTGACGTGCTGCGTGCCTCAGAGCGCAAGATCACCGTCGAGGAGATTCAGCGCAAAGTGTCCGAATACTACAACATCCGTCTGTCGGATATCATCGGCCCCAAGCGCTTGCGGTCTTATGCTCGCCCGCGTCAGGTGGCGATGTACCTGTGCAAGCAGTTGACCAGCCGCTCGCTGCCCGAGATCGGGCGTCGGTTTGGCGGGCGCGACCACACCACCGTTATGCATGGTGTGAAGCGCATCGAAGAGCTGAAGACCACCGACGGTCAAATCGCCGAAGACGTGGAAATGCTGCGCCGCGCTCTGGAGGCGTAGGACGTATCTTCAGAAAACAGGAAAACGCCCCGGAGCCTCACATCCGGGGCGTTTTCTTGTGCGATAAACTCCACGGTTGATTGGGAACTGTGCCCAAGCGGCCACGTGGCCCTTGACCCTTTGGGCAATCCGACTCAGAAATCCATAAAAAATCCTTGTGCCTCAGGGTGGAACCGCTAACGTGCCAGTCCCGCCCCTATCGGCACGCAAGTCAGAGGAATTAAGGGTATGAAGATCAGCATCGAACGCGGCACCCTTCTGAAGGCAGTTTCGCAGGCCCAATCCGTTGTGGAGCGTCGCAACACCATTCCGATACTAGCCAATGTGCTGATCGAGGCCGAAGGTGATCAGGCCATGTTCCGCGCCACCGATCTGGATATCGAGGTGGTCGACAAGGCCCCTGCGCAGGTAGAACGCGCGGGCGCGACCACAGTGGCCGCCACCACCTTGCATGAAATTGTGCGGAAACTGCCCGATGGCGCGCTGGTTACGCTGACAGCTGACAGCGCCGCAGGGCGTCTGACGGTCGAGGCCGGGCGGTCGAACTTCTCGCTGGCGACGCTGCCGAAAGAGGATTTCCCGGTGATGGCGTCCTCGGAATATCAATCGAACTTTACAGCCTCTGCGGCGCTGCTGCGGCGGCTGTTCGACAAGTCGAAATTTGCAATCTCGACGGAAGAGACGCGCTATTATCTGAACGGCGTATATATGCATGTGGCCGATGGGTCAGATGGCGGCAAGGTGCTGCGCTGTGTGGCCACCGATGGGCATCGTCTGGCGCGCATCGATGCGGACTTGCCTGATGGGGCGGCAGACATGCCCGGCGTGATCGTACCGCGTAAAACCGTAGGTGAGCTGCGGAAGCTGCTGGACGATGACGAGATGGACATCGCTGTCTCGGTCAGCGAGACGAAAGTGCGTTTTGCTACTCCCGATATCACGCTGACTTCCAAGGTGATCGACGGCACCTTCCCCGACTACACTCGTGTTATTCCGCAAGGCAACACGCGCCAGTTGGAAGTGGATGCCGCCGAGTTCGCTCAGGCTGTGGACCGGGTGGCGACCGTCTCGTCCGAACGCTCGCGCGCGGTGAAGTTGCAGTTGGATGCGGATAAACTGGTTTTGTCGGTCAATGCGCCCGATAGCGGTGCGGCTGAGGAAGAACTGGCCGTAGCATATGGCGATGAGCGGCTGGAGATCGGGTTCAACGCGAAATACCTGCTGGAGATTGCGTCTCAAGTGGATCGCGAGAATGCGGTGTTCCTGTTCAATTCGGCCGGTGATCCAACCCTGATGCGCGAGGGCAATGACCAAAGCGCGGTTTATGTTGTCATGCCGATGCGCGTCTAGTCGCGCTGGCGCGCGATGCCTCCGGCGGAGGTATTTTTGAACAGAAGAAGGGAGGGGTCATGGGATTGGCCCTGACCGAGCTTACGGTCTCGCATTTTAGGTCTCATAAGCTGGCGCGTTTGTCTCTGGATGGGCGGCCGGTGGCGATCCATGGGCCGAACGGGGCCGGGAAGACCAATATTCTGGAAGCGGTGTCGTTGTTTTCGCCCGGTCGCGGCATGCGGAGGGCGAGTGCCGCTGAGATGACGCGACGACCCGAAGCGCTGGGGTGGAAGCTGTCAGGCCTGCTGAACGCACAGGGGCAAGGCTATGAGATCGAGACATGGTCCGAAGGGGGCGCTGCGCGGCAGGTTCGGATTGATGACAAGGCGGCCAGTCAGATTGATCTGGGCAAGCTGGCGCGCGTGGTCTGGCTGATCCCGTCGATGGATCGACTGTGGATCGAAGGGGCTGAGGGGCGACGGCGGTTTCTGGATCGTATTGCGCTGAGTTTTGATCCCGCCCATGCCGAGGCTTCACTGACCTATGAAAAGGCAATGCGCGAACGCAACCGCCTGCTGAAAGAGCAGGTGCGAGATGCCCATTGGTATGCCGCGTTAGAAGGGCAGATGGCCGAGACCGGGCACCGCATCCACGCGGCGCGTCTGGCGGCCTTGGATCACTTGCGCGCGGCGCAGGAGCAGGCCGAAACCGCGTTTCCGTCCGCTGATCTGGAGCTGGTTCAGTCCGAAGGCGCGATGCCGGACACAGTCGAGGACCTGCGCGAGGCGCTGAATGAAAGCCGGTTTCGCGATCTAGCGGCGGGGCGGACCTTGGTGGGGCCGCATCGATCGGACCTGTACGGTGTGTTCGCGGCCAAGGGCGTTCCGGCCAAGGATTGCTCGACCGGAGAGCAAAAGGCCCTGCTGGTCTCGCTGATCCTGTCGAATGCGCGGGCGCTGGCGGGGATGGTGGGTGCACCGCCGATTGTGCTGCTGGATGAGGTGGCCGCCCATCTGGATGCCGGACGGCGGGCCGCGCTCTATGACGAGATTTGCGCCTTGGGTGCGCAGGCCTGGATGACGGGCACCGGGCCTGAGCTGTTTGTGGAACTGGGCGACCGGGCCCAGACGCTGGTTGTGACCGAAAGCGACGGGGCCTCGGTTGTCGCTTAGGCAGGTTCGCTGACCTTGCGTTCCCACAGGAAGCCGCGCATCACCTGATCGACCGGGGTTTGCGCCATGTGATTCATGTAGTTCGACATGGTTTTCTGAGCCAGACCCAGCACCACGTCCAGCACCGCGCGGTGCGAGTAACCTGCGTCAAAGAAGGCTTGCAGCTGTTCCTCGCTCGGGTTGCCGCGGCTTTGCATCACTTGCAGGGTGAATGTGCGCAGTGCCTCAAGCTTGGCGGACGGCAGCGGGGTTTCGTTGCGCAGCGCCTCGGTGATTTCGTCCGAGACCTTCATCATCTTGGCGATGCCGGTATGGGCGGGCACGCAGTAGTGGCATTCGTTTTCCACGTTGATGGTCTGCCATACGACGGTTTTCTCGTCATTGTCGAAATCGGTTTGCAGAAACAGGTGGTGCAGCATCTGGTAAGCTTCCAGGTGCTGGGGGCTTTCGGCCATCACCTTGTGCAGGCCGGGCAGGCGCCCAAATGCGGCCTGCGACTTTTCCAGCAGCGGTTTGGACCCTTCGGGCGCTGTTTCGAGGTCATGAGAGGGGAAGTTTGCCATGTCAAAGCTCCTGTTTCTGGCGAAGTGAATCACATTTAGGCTTTCTTGAGTGATCACTCAAGTATATATTTGAGCAAACGTTCAAGAATTGGTGACGGCGATGCCAAGAAAACCCTCATACGACCGGGATGCGCTGATTGCGCAGGCGCGGGATATATTCTGGCGACAGGGGTGGGCCGGCACGTCGCTGAAAGATCTAGAACGCGCGCTGAACCTGAAACCCGGCAGTTTTTATGCCGCATTCGGGTCGAAGGATGCGCTTTACGCACTGACGTTAGAGCGATACGCGCAGGACGGCGTAGCGCGTCTGATGGCAATGGCCGATGAGATGGGTCCGTTGCGGGCACTAAAAGCGCAACCGCATGTGGTGATCGACGCGGGCGCTGTGCCGACGCATGCCTGTATGCTGGCCAAGACCTATGCGGAATTGCAGGCCAAAGGTCATGAGTTGGCGGACAAGGCGAGTGGCCACATGGTCGAGATGAAAGAGTGTTTCGCCACGCTCTTCCGTCGTGCCCAGCAAGCCGGAGAGATCGGGCCGGATCACGACCCGGATCGGCTGGCTGCACGGTATCAGTCGGACATTCTGGGCCTGCGATTGTCCGCCGAACGCAACGATGTGAATGCCGCAGAAATCGCCGCAGATATCGCGGCGGATTTGGACCGGCTTTGATCGGCCGAAAACGGCAGAGAAAACCACAAAATCTTGGGGGAGCGCGTGACATTCCCCACCAGAAAACGTATAAGTTACCAAAATAATATAGGTACTAACGGCATGTCCGACGACGCACAGGCACCACAGGAATACGGCGCTGATTCCATTAAAGTTCTCAAAGGCTTAGAAGCTGTTCGCAAACGTCCAGGTATGTATATCGGGGATACAGATGATGGCTCGGGTCTGCACCATATGGTGTATGAGGTCGTCGACAACGGAATTGATGAGGCGCTGGCCGGTCACGCCGACCATGTAACCGTAAAAATCCACGCCGATTCCAGTGTTTCAGTCAGCGACAATGGGCGCGGGATTCCGGTGGATATTCACCCCGAAGAGGGTGTGTCCGCCGCTGAGGTCATCATGACCCAACTGCACGCGGGCGGTAAGTTTGACAGCAACTCGTACAAGGTGTCGGGCGGTCTGCACGGCGTGGGTGTCTCGGTGGTGAACGCCCTTTCCGATTGGCTAGAGCTGCGCGTCTGGCGCAACGGCAAGGAACATGTGGCGCGCTTTGAAGGTGGTGAGACGTCGGAGCACTTGAAGGTGGTTCAGGAATGCGGTGAACAGACCGGGACCGAAGTGCGGTTTCTGGCCTCGACCGATACGTTCTCGAACCTGAACTACTCGTTCGAGACGCTGGAAAAACGCCTGCGCGAGCTGGCTTTCCTGAACTCGGGTGTGCGGATCATCCTGATCGACGAACGCCCGGCTGAGCGGCTGGAGACCGAGTTGTTCTATGAGGGTGGCGTTAAGGAATTCGTCAAATATCTTGACCGGTCCAAGACGCCTGCGATGCCCGAACCGATCTATATCAAGGGCGAGCGCGATGACATCGGCGTGGAAATCGCGATGTGGTGGAATGACAGCTACCATGAGACGGTTCTGCCCTTTACCAACAACATCCCCCAGCGCGATGGCGGAACGCACGTGGCGGGCTTCCGGGGTGCTTTGACCCGGACAATCAACAACTATGCGCAGTCCAGCGGGATCGCGAAAAAGGAAAAGGTCAGCTTTACCGGAGACGACGCACGCGAAGGTCTGACCTGCGTGTTGTCGGTCAAAGTACCTGATCCGAAATTCTCATCCCAGACCAAGGACAAGCTGGTGTCGTCCGAGGTGCGCCCGGCGGTCGAAGGTCTGATGAACGAAAAGCTGGCTGAGTGGTTCGAGGAAAACCCGAACGAAGCCAAAGGGATTGTCGGCAAGATCATCGAGGCCGCGCTGGCCCGTGAGGCCGCCCGCAAGGCGCGCGAACTGACCCGCCGCAAGACGGCGATGGACGTGAATTATCTGGCCGGCAAGCTGAAGGATTGTTCCGAGAAGGACCCTTCGAAGACCGAAGTTTTTCTGGTCGAGGGGGACTCGGCCGGTGGTTCTGCCCAAACGGGTCGAGACCGTCTGACCCAAGCCGTTCTACCGCTGCGTGGTAAGATTCTGAACGTCGAACGCGCGCGGTTTGACCGGATGCTGTCGAGCCAAGAGATCGGCAATCTGGTCATGGCGCTCGGCACCGGCATTGGCCGGGATGAGTTCAACATCGAAAAGCTGCGCTACCACAAGATCGTCATCATGACGGATGCCGATGTGGACGGCGCGCATATTCGGACTCTGCTGTTGACCTTCTTCTACCGGCAAATGCCAGAGCTTATCGAAGGTGGATACCTTTATATCGCGCAGCCACCGCTCTATAAGGTTTCGCGTGGTAAATCAGAGGTTTACCTGAAGGATCAGGCGGCTCTGGATGACTACCTGATCAATCAAGGGGTCGAGGGCGCGGTGCTGAAGCTGGGCTCGGGCGAGGAAATCATCGGGCAGGACCTGACTCGCGTGGTCGATGAAGCGCGTCAGTTGAAACGTGTTTTGGACGCCTTCCCAACCCACTACCCGCGTCACATTCTGGAACAGGCTGCGGTGGCAGGTGCCTTTGTGCCCGGTGCGGTCGATGCCGACCTGCAAGGCGTCGCGGACAAGGTGGCCGCTCGTCTGGACCTGATCGCGCTGGAATATGAACGCGGCTGGCAGGGCCGGATCACACAGGATCACGGCATTCGTCTGGCCCGCATCCTGCGCGGCGTCGAGGAGGTCCGTACACTGGACGGCCCCATGCTGCGGTCTGGTGAGGCACGCAAAACCGGCAGCTTCACGCAAAGCCTGCAAGAGGTCTACAACACCCCCGCCACCCTGATCCGCCGCGACCGGACGCAGGCCATCCACGGCCCGCTGGACCTGTTGCGCGCCATTCTGGAAGAAGGCGAAAAGGGCCTGTCTCTGCAGCGCTACAAGGGTCTGGGCGAAATGAACCCTGATCAGCTGTGGGAAACCACGCTGGATCCAGATGCACGTACACTGTTGCAGGTCCGCGTGGATGACATGGTCGAGGCGGATGACCTGTTCACCAAACTAATGGGCGATGTAGTCGAACCGCGCCGAGAATTCATCCAGCAAAATGCGCTAAGCGTGGAAAATCTGGATTTCTAGGGATGTTGTAGGTGCGCCCATAGCTTTGCATTTCGCCCAAAGATTTGCATTTTTGGCCCAAAACTCTGGGCGTATTAATCTTCAACTTCCTTAGTTCGAGGTTCTATATCTTCGGGTCTCATTCTTTGCTTGTTTAGCGCCATCGCCATATTTCCGGGGAAGGTTTTCGGATGGCCGCTCCCAGCCCAAACCAGACATTCATCAGCAAGCTTTGTTGATCCCGAGGAGCGGATTGGTCCGTTCATGCAACGATGCTACCAAAAGTGGAAACCGCGCATACAGCCAGTATTCGGGGTTTTGAAAACCTTGTTATTCGGGCAATCCACCAGCAACCATCGCACCAAAATACCGGTCCTGGTCCTCAGTATGCATAAAGGGTGTGTTTCTGTGTGTAGAAACACGGAAGTCCGGCCGGATTTCGAGTAATTTCTTTGCTTCAACCTGTGCATCTTCCAGACGTCCCATTTCAGCAAGGGTTGCGACCAAGATACGGCGCGGAGGAAGCGACTTTGGATAAGTTGAGATACCGGTTTTTGCCAGCAGAATTGCCTGTTCGTAATCTCTGATTAGGAAATGAGAAAGGGCCGCGTTAAAATTGTACCAGCCGGGATAACGCGGGTTGACCTTTTTTGCCTTGTTGTTCCACTCAATCGCTTCGGCTGGCTCACCCATAAGCGACCGTAGAAAGCCCATACCATATAGAACCTCAGGATCATTGGGATTCTCCCGTATTGCCCGCTGAAATGCCTGGTATGCGAGTTGATGATCGTGGTCAGCAAACAAATGTAGCTGGCCCAAGCGGTGTTGAACGCGATAGTCCGATTGATCCAGTTCTAACGCACGCTGTGCGTGCCTGCGGGCTTTGTTCAGCGCGGTTTCTGGATCGTCCGACCCACCAAAGCGCCAAAGGCTAAGGTAGCGACCGCTCAATTCAATATGTGCAGTAAGGTAGTCTGGATCGAGCACTATGGCTCGTTCCAGTAGTTCAATTGCCTCTTGCCGACTCGCAGTATTCAGCAGCTTGCTTTTGGCGACAGCCCTCAGAAAAAGTTCATACGCTTCTAGATCATCGGTTGGCCGTTTCCTAAGCGAAGCGATTTCTTCTTCCTCAACTACAATTTTCAGGGTGGATGCGATTTCCCGAATAAGGTCGGCCTGAGCGGAAAACAATTCTTCGACGCCAACGTCATATTGTTCCGACCATAGAGCGTGCCCCGACTCTGTCTCTATCAGTGTTGAGTTAATCGAAATATTCTCGCCAACGCTCTGAACGCTACCTGACAAAACATATCGCACACCGAGCTCTCGGCCAATTTCTCGCGGTTTGACCAAGCTGTCCGCAAAGGTAATCGAAGTAGAACCAGCAATCACAAATAGCTGTGGAAACTTCGAAAGCTGCGTCGTGATTGCTGTTCCAAAACCTTCTGCCAGATAGCCGACCTCTTCAATTGTTGAGCGGTTCTCAAAGGGCAAAACGACGATGGACGGTTCGTCGGGGATGGCAAGCGCAAACTCCTCTTGTTCGGTCAGGGGTGCCACATCTCTGGATCGCCACCATACGACCGAAACCAGCACCAAACAGATGCATGCTGCACCGATTAGAGTTGGCACCCACTTGGATATGTGTGGTTTCGTATGCGCAACTGGCTCTGAAATAGCCAAAGCCTTGGCCTTGTCATCCAGAACGACTTCGAAGGCTCGGACTGGTCTCTCTATGTTTTTGACTTCGGTCTCACCCAGATCCTCGAAATTCAGATCCAGCTTGTCCTGTACCTGGTCCCTTACGCTGCGGTGAATGCAAATACCTCCGGGCTCAGCCAAGCCTTCAAGTCGAGCGGCGACATTGACGCCATCACCATAAATGTCTCCATCCTCGGCAATCACATCTCCGATATTGATGCCGATCCGAAACACAATTCGTTCGCTTTCTGGAACGTCCGAATTTCGAGAAAGCATTTCGTTTTGAACAGAAACGGCAAATTTCATTGCCTGTACGGTGCTTTCGAACTCCAGCAGCGCACCATCACCCATTAGCTTGATTGTCTTGCCGCCAAAACTCGCCGCAAAGGGGTCAATGAGTTCCAGCCGATGCGACTTTAGTGCAGCCAGCGTCGCTGCCTCATCGCGTTCCATCAGCCGCGAGTAACCCACGACGTCAATACTCAAGATAGTGGTAAGGCGGCGTTCCACTTCCGTTCTCCCCTACGCCGAAGATTATCCATCCTGATCTATTGAATCCATAGTTCTGCTATTCGCCCTATACCAAATCGCATATTTGTGGCGCCGGTCAGGCTTCGACAAAGTCAGATTTTTCATGACGGAGACCAAGCATGGTAACCAATAGACGCTGACACTGTGTGGGCGATGAGGTGGTGCGTGGCGGTGTGGAGTATTCGTCATGCAAGCTTTAAATCTACCCGTCATTCGAGTTGGCCGATCTGCGTGGAACAAAGGTCGGGTTATTGGCCAGAAGCGCCCGCTTTTGCCAAGGCATGTCTGGGCAATACGCGTTCGCTTAGAAATTTCAGAAGATTATAGGAACTTAGCACTCTTCAATTTAGCAATAGATAGTAAGCTCCGTGGTTGCGATCTTGTTCGCCTGAAAGTTGCAGACGTATTTGCCGCTGGACAAGTAAAGGAACGCGCGTCTGTCAACCAAAGCAAGACAAAGATACCCGTTCGTTTTGAAATTAGTAGTGGTACGAGAAACTCGCTTTTGAATTGGCTGAAACAACCTGCAATGAAAAGATCCGAGTACTTGTGGCCAGGGCGTTTTCAGCATCGGCTGCATATTTCTACTCGTCAGTACGCGAGGTTGGTTCAGTCATGGGTCGCTTCGATTGGGCTTGATCCCAGTCAGTATGGGACCCATTCAATGCGACGCACAAAAGTGGCGCAGATTTATCGTAGAACAGGTAACTTGCGAGCCGTGCAGCTATTGCTTGGTCACACCAAGATGGACAGTACAGTGCGTTACCTGGGTGTAGACATCGAAGACGCACTCGCCATCGCGGAAGCCACCGAGATGTGATCTATCAGGCCGCTTTCGAGCGGCCTTTTTTTGCGCGAACTCTGAGAGTAGAATTTTCAGCCCCAAAGCGGACATGGCGCAACTCAAGGCGAGGACAATTCGGCTGTTTGTCCTCCAAGCCTTTCGCGCAGACAAATGGTATAGTTCCCCAACATTGAAACCGACTTCAAGCAAGGTCAGAAACCGACCCTGTTCATTTTCGCGTGGTCTTAACACTTAGCGACCAGTATTAAACAGAAAGGAGGACAACACGTGGAGCGAAAGCTAGCGGCCATCCTGATTGCTGACCTTGTCGGCTTTACCGCTCGGATGGAGCGGGACGAGAAAGGCACGCTCGAAGTCCTTTCAGCGCACATTGACGATATTGCTGCTCCGCTTGTCGGTCGGTATTACGGTCGCATCGTCAAACAGATGGGTGACGGTCTGCTCGCCAGCTTCGACAGCGCAGTCGACGCCGTTTCCTGCGCGGTTGAATGGCAAAACGCATCAGCGGCAGGTAAGGACCCTCTCCAATTTCGTATTGGCGTTACTCTTGGGGACATAATCATGCGCGACGGAGATGTTTTTGGTTCCGGTGTGAACCTGGCGTCGAGACTGGAGCAGCTTGCCCCACCGGGCGGTGTGTTGGTGTCGGACGCTGTATATCGTGTGGTCGGAAACCGTATACCGGTTGCTTGGGAGGATGCTGGTCAGCACACAGTAAAGAACGTTGCCGAACCGGTACATGCTTGGCGCATTGGCGGGTCAAGCGCAGTATGCGCTAAACCGGATCGGCCTGAATCGTCAGGAACAGCCACTATTGCGGTCTTGCCACTGCACAACATGAGCGATGACCCCGAGCAGGCCTTCTTCAGCGACGGGATTGCGGAAGACATTATTGTGGGCTTATCGCGTTTTCGGACGCTTAAGGTTGTTTCCAGAAATGCGTCTTTCAGGTTCCGGACACAGGACACAGATCCGGCCAAAATCGCGGAGGCTCTCGGCGCTGATTACCTGGTTGAAGGCAGCGTGCGAAAGGTCGGCAGTCGCGTGAGAATCTCGGTACAGCTCGCTGACGCGGGTACGGGCACTCAACTCTGGTCGGATCGATATGACCACGAACTGGAAGACGTTCTGGCGGTTCAAGACGAAGTGGCTCGAAATATCGTCGCAGTGTTGCCGGGCAGGGTCCAGCACGATGTCGTCGACCGTTCGACACAGAAACCAACGGATCAGATGAAGGCCTATGAACTGATGCTCAAGGGCAAGGCGCTACGCGATGGTCTGAACGCACGAGATACGGCCAAGGCGAGAGCGTTGTTGGAACGAGCGGTCGCACTCGATCCGACCATCGCGCGATCTTATATGTATCTTTCAGATACATATGTCATAGATTTGTGGCTTGGGCTGGCGGACGCTGACGCACCGGCCCACACTTTGAAAATTGCCCGAAAGGGCGTGGCACTGGATAACCGGGACGTCTACATTCAGGACCAACTTGGTTTTTCCTATCTCTGTGCTGGCCTTTGGGATGAGGCAGAGGCACAATTCAACAAGACACTTTCCATGATAGAAAACGAGGCGGAGTCGATGGCATGGTGCGGCTACGCTTTCCTATTGCTCGGCTTGCACGAAAAGGCGCGCGAAGTAGTTTCGGAAGCGATGGCGCTGGACCCGCTACATCCGCCTGCCATCGACTGGATTATGGGGCAGGTCGAATTTTTCAACGGCAACTTTGAAGCAGCGCTTAGTTTTCTAATGGGAGCAGCGCGGCTTAACTCGTTGGCCACAGCATTTGTCGCCGCCTCCTACGCGCAGCTCAAACGTGAGCGAGACGCCTCTGACGCATTGCAAGAATTTGTTTCTGAACGTCACGATGAGTTCACAAGTCGAGGTATTGTGGTTGAGGATGATACGTTAGATAGCCTTACTCGCGGGTTTCGGTCTATGTGGCGGCGACCGGATGATTTTAAACTTCTCACCAATGGGCTACGGGCGGCAGGTATGACCGGCTGACGCCGACCTTTACTCTTTTGTCCTACCGCCGCGGCCTCAATTACGCGTTTCTCTGCGCCCTGTTTTTTCGGCCGATGGCAGCCCGAAGCGGACCTTCGCAACCAAGCTTTGCTAACTCCGAAATACACAACGAAACGGCCAGTTGCAGAGGTTGTATCGGCGGTGGCAACCAACCATTCATGTCGTCGACTAACCTGTTCAACGTCGCACTACAACTTCTCCGAACTGATCCCACGAGGACCTAATCTTCGAAGCGTTCATTTGGCTCGACCACATTTACTTGCTTCGGAACTTGGTCGGTGTCATTCCGGTCTGACCTCGGAAAAAGCGAGTGAAATGGGACTTGTCAGAATAGCCGAGCATCAGTCCGATCTCTGCAATTGTCATCTGGTTTTGTTTGAGGTGCTCCTTGGCGACATCGATACGCAGCCGTTTGATTTCGCGCGGTAGCGTTGTGCCTTGTTTTTGAAGCGCTTTCAGAAACCGTTCCGGTTGTATTCCCAGCATTCCAGCCACCATCTCTGGTCCCAAATCGGTTTCATCCAGTTTGTCGCGTAAGACAGATCGCAAAGCTGCCACCACGGTTACTTCTTCATCTTGTCGAAGTGATGCTATGGGCTTGGCAGAACCCTCAGAGACGTGGTGCAAAAACAACCATTCCACAGGAAAACTAATTTGCATTCCGGGATCAGTCCCAAGGCCAACCTCGATCCCTTTGTAGTCGATAGGCAGCCCATTGATGTATCTGCTTTCCCATCGCACACGGGAAGAGTCCCAGGACTCTCCGACGACGGTCTGCAATAGGCGTACATAGATTGCGGCACCAAAACCGGTCACCTGAATGGGTGGGACGGTTGGTTCCTGTTGCCTCTCGATACGATAAGTCGCTTTGCCTGCTTCAATGACAAGGCTGTGCCGCACAGAATTGGACTCCTGCGGCACGAGCTCAACAAAGCGGGTAAAAAACTCGAACAGCGTTTTTGTAGATTGCAAGGCTTGAGCGAAGGGCGGCCATCCTTGTAGGTCAAACGCTTCCCCTACATTCAGTCCTAGGTATCGATCCCCTGATACTTCTGAGAAAGCATTTACCAAGCCGTAAACCAACTCGGAGTGAACGAACACGGATGGGTTAGTCATCAGTTCAGCTTTCAAGCCGACCTGATCCAATGCTGGTTGCGGATTGATCTTACGTTCGGTGAGATATTGCAGAAAGGGAGCGGCTAAAGAGAGGCGAACAAAGCCCTCGCTATGCTCTCGGGAGGTGGAGTTGAAAGGCAAGCTCATAACCCTTGTTGGATTAGCTTTAAGAAGTGGCCATTTTTGCAGTCACATTCGTACATCCTAATTCAAAAGGGGCAACCGAGCCAATGAATTCCAGACTATAGTTGGCAAAACATGAATATGAAGGGAGTACTTATGTCCGGCTTACGAATGTCTCTTTGCTCGACGGCAATTGTCGCGGCAGTTCTTTCTTTTTCGGCGACCGCGCAGGCTCAGGATCAAGAAGAACCCCAAACGCTGTTTACCAACGTGCATGTCTTCGACGGTGTGAATGAGCAACGCATTGAAAATGCCAGTGTTCTGGTCGAGGGCAATCTGATCAAGTCCGTCTCAACCGATGCCATTGATGCGCCGAGCGCGACGGTTATCGACGGCGGTGGGCGCACTCTGACACCGGGCTTTATAGAGAATCACGCGCACCTGATGCTCATGGGGCCATCGATTGCCGAGATGGAAACCAACTCGACCTGGGAGGATTTCGCCATCCACGGGACCCGGATGGCCGAAATGTACCTGATGCAGGGCTTCACGACCGTTCGCGATGCCGGGGGCGCTGGCGGCGGGCTGCGGCGCGCAATTGACGCCGGCCAGATCGTCGGCCCCCGCTTTTATCCTTCCGGGGCATTTCTCGGAACACGTGGTGGTCACGCCGATTTCGCATCCTTCACATCTCCGCCGGGTGGGGTGACCAACTTTGGGACTCTGAATATGGCCCAACAGGTCAACGGTGTTGACGAAATTTACATGTATGGCCGCAACAACCTGCGCATGGGTGCCACGCAATTGAAGTTCATGCAATCAGGTGGGGTGATTTCGGCATTCGATCCATGGCAGTTGCTCGCCGGTTCGAAAGAAGAGATCGAGGCCGCTGTTCAGGTTGCCAACGAGTACGGCACCTATGTCATGGCACATTCCTACCGCAAAGAAGCGATCATCAATGCCCTGAATGCAGGGGTCAGAACCATTGAACACGGATTTCACTTTGACTGCGAGATTTCTGCTTTGATGAAAGAAAAAGGAGCGTACATCACGACGAACATCACAGCATTTGATCCAGGCCTACTTGATGTTCCTTCCGTGAAAAACAACCCCAACAGTTTGAGGAAGGCCAAATCGGCCTCGGCGACCTTCGAAGCCTACATTCCAAGTATGAAGGAATGCCCGGCGCCGCGCGGTTTCCAAACCGATTGCGTCGGCTCGGTCGAAGCGTGCAACATCCAGATCGCCTACGAGAAACATCTGAATAACCATTTCTTCGGCCCCTATGCGTCGATGGTAACCCTAACTTCGGTAGGTGGCGAGATCGCGGCACTTAGCGGTGATTTCATGAACCCCTATCCGGAAGGCAAACTGGGTGTGATCGAAGAAGGCGCCTATGCCGACATCCTGCTGATAGACGGCAACCCCCTCGAAGACTTCTCTGTCGTTGGAACAGGCGATCAGTGGTTCGGTGCGGACCCGAGGCCGGACAGCCCGGAAACAATCCGCCTGATCATGAAGGACGGTGTGATCTACAAAAACACACTGGATTGACCAGATAAAGCAGCCGGAGAGCATTCATGCGAAATTGGTTTTGCTCCGCAGTATTCGCAGGGTTGGTTTTGTGCGGTTATGATGCTGCGGCGACGCCTGGAACCGCGTTGGACTGGGCAGATCTGCCAGATCCGTCTGCGCAGGTCTTTGATGACCCCTATCGTGAACTCAGCCCCGAACAGTTCGACGATGTTCTTTTCGTTGTGCGTATACGCGGCAGGTTGCAGCAGGAGGTTGGCAGCGCCGAAGAACGGCAGAAATGGCAATTGCTTTTAGCAGAGACCGAAGACGCCTTGGTGTCAGACGGAATTGACGTCGACTGGTTACTCGATCAGCGCGAGGTTGTGACTGAACGTCGAAGAAAGGCTGGAACGAGCGGAAACCCGCAATTCGACGGCAGAACAATCACACTCGCGGGCTTTGCCATTCCTGCTCCAAGCGATCCGGACGGCCGGCCTGTGGCGTATTTGGTGCCAGAAAGAGGGATGTGCAGCCACATGCCTCCACCTCCGCCTAACCAGATGATCCGTGTGCGGTTGAACGGGGACTGGGCGCCTAGCTATTTCCACGAACCCGTTCGGCTGACAGGCACGCTGACTATCGATCCTTCCGTTCATAATATGATGGTTGTGGATGGCCTCATGCCTATGAATGCGACTTTCCAGCTAGAGGCGGAACGTGTCGAAACTCTGGAAACCGAGGCAGACAGGTTGGAATGGAAGCAGCGTGCTGCTGATCGCATCCGCGCGGCAGGAAATCGCAAGACCGGCGGAGCAAGGGCGCCTGAATGATAAGACTTTTGGTTGTCGCAATGAGCATTGCCTTCGCTGACGCAGCGTCGGC
>NZ_JBQFOV010000008.1:0-165437 GCF_056533885.1 Ruegeria sp. F12
CGAAGGCGGCCGCACCGTCGGCGCCGGCGTTGTGTCGAAAATCACTGAGTAATCGGTGAAGGTGCTGAGATTATTCGTCGAATAATCTCGGTCCTAAACGTTGAACAAAAGAAGGCCGTTCCACATGGGGCGGCCTTTTTCGTTTTTGGCGAGGCATTTCCGAGGTGAATCTGAATGTGTTCGAAGGGAGCAAACGCTTGGAATGCCCGCCGTCGCCCAAGAACTGAACCGGATTGAGGCTTCTTAATCCTACGTCCACCTCACGGAAAGACAGGAAACCCACATGTGAAATGAAACAAAAAGTGGGGCGCGTATCTAGCGAACCGCTGAAGTAAGCAGGAGGAAATCATGTTTGGTTTTGAATTCTTGAACTATGGAACGCAAATCCTTCACAGCAAGGATTTGGAGGACATGCGCGCCGCCATACTTGGAGGCGACGATCAGGAAATCGAACGTGATAACAGCGACTTTTGCCGCGAGCGTAAGCGGTTCAAAGTCACGCTTGCGGAGTTGCCTAACAGAGCCTGACGCGTAAACGCGCGGCCAAAATAACTACCGTCAAGCTTCGTGCTAGTCGTTGCGTGGGGTGAGATCCATCAAGTGTCATTTTGGTTTTCTTAGGCTCAATGATTGTCGCGCGCAGGCTGTTTAGCTCATTCGTAGTCCTGCTGCGCACTATCGTTGCGAAGTTCAATCTAAAGACTGGTTTTTGGCGCCGGCTCCTGTCGCCCTTTTAGGTCCAACAAGGCCAACAAACCCCTTGCCAAACCCCACCAACCCAACTAATACGCGCGAGTTCTCGATAAGAACGTCAAGGCGGGGTGATTCCCGCCTTTTGGGTTCGAAGAGGGTTGGCGATGCGCGTCTGTCCTCCTCTCAACCTCAACGCCTAAAAAAGGCTGTTAATATGCAAAGCCAAAACATCCGTATTCGGCTGAAGGCATTTGACTATCGCGTTCTGGATGCCAGCACGCAAGAGATCGTCAACACTGCCAAGCGGACCGGCGCGAACGTGCGCGGCCCGATCCCGCTGCCGAACAAGATTGAGAAGTTCACGGTTCTCCGTGGCCCTCACGTTGACAAGAAATCCCGCGACCAGTTCGAGATCCGTACGCACAAGCGTCTGCTCGACATCGTTGATCCGACCCCCCAGACCGTTGACGCGCTGATGAAGCTCGACCTCGCTGCTGGTGTGGACGTCGAGATCAAGCTGCAGTCGTAAGATCGGAGGGTATAGATTATGCGCTCTGGTATTATCGCAAAAAAAGTTGGCATGACCCGCCTGTTCATGGAAGACGGCAAGCAGATCCCTGTGACCGTTCTTCACCTGGACAACTTGCAGGTTGTTGCCCAGCGTACCGCTGACAAAGACGGCTACACCGCCGTTCAGCTGGGTGCTGGTGCTGCCAAGGCAAAACGCACCTCGAAAGCCATGCGCGGTCACTATGCTGCTGCAAAGGTCGAGCCCAAGCGTAAGCTGGCCGAGTTCCGCGTCTCCGAAGACGGCCTGATCGATGTGGGTGCCGAGATTTCGGCAGAACACTTCCTGGAAGGTCAGAAAGTTGACGTTTCGGGCACCTCGATCGGTAAAGGCTTTGCCGGTGCGATGAAGCGTTGGAACTTTGGTGGTCTGCGCGCCTCGCACGGTGTTTCGATCAGCCACCGTTCGCACGGTTCGACCGGTCAGTGTCAGGACCCGGGCAAGGTTTTCAAAGGCAAGAAGATGGCCGGTCACATGGGTGCTGCCCGTGTAACCACCCAGAACCTGGAAGTCGTCAAAACCGACGCCGACCGTGGTCTGGTCTTCATCAAAGGCGCCGTTCCCGGACCGAAATCGGGTTGGGTTACCGTTAAGGACGCCGTGAAGAAGAAAGCACCGGAAGGTCTGCCTTTCCCGGCTGCTGTGAAATCGGCTGCAACCGAAGCACCTGCGGAAGAAGCTCCCGCGGAAGGTGGTGAAGCATGAAACTTGATGTAATCAAACTGGACGGCGGCAAAGCCGGCGACATCGAGCTGAACGCCGATCTGTTCGGCCTGGAGCCGCGCGCGGACATTCTGCACCGTGTGGTCCGTTGGCAGCGCAACAACGCGCAGGCCGGCACCCACAAGGTCAAGACCCGCTCGGAAACCAGCTACTCGACCAAGAAGATCTATCGCCAGAAGGGCACCGGTGGCGCACGCCATGGTGACCGTAACGCACCGATCTTCCGCAAGGGTGGTATCTACAAGGGCCCGACCCCGCGTTCGCACGGCCACGACCTGCCGAAGAAGTTCCGCAAGCTTGGCCTGCGCCACGCTCTGTCGGCCAAAGCCAAGGCTGGTGAACTGGTTGTGATCGAAAACGCCGAAGCCGAAGGCAAGACCGCTGCTCTGGCCAAACAGGTTGCAAACCTGGGCTGGAAACGCGCTCTGGTCATCGACGGCGCGACCGTGAACGAAGGGTTCCTGAAAGCGTCCAAGAACATCGAAGGTCTGGATATCCTGCCGTCGATGGGCGCAAACGTCTATGACATCCTCAAGCGTGACACTCTGGTGCTCACCAAAGCGGCTGTCGAAGCACTGGAGGCTCGTCTGAAATGAGCGCGAAGGCAGAACACTACGACGTGATCCGCAAGCCGATCATCACCGAGAAGTCGACCATGGCGTCCGAAAACGGCGCGGTTGTCTTTGAAGTGGCGATCGACAGCAACAAGCCGCAGATCAAAGAGGCCGTTGAGGCGCTGTTTGGTGTGAAGGTCAAAGCGGTGAACACCACCGTGACCAAAGGCAAGGTCAAGCGGTTCCGCGGCCAGCTGGGCCGTCGGAAAGACGTCAAGAAAGCATATGTTACCCTGGAAGAGGGCAACACAATCGACGTGAGCACCGGTCTTTGATCCGACGCTTACTGCGACTATTCGCGGCCTCGGCGGTTCAACCCGCCGGGGCCGATTTCGTTTCAGACCCTGAAACTGTGCGTGCGCAGGTGCTGGAGCAGATGCGGGCGTTCAGCGGCGAGCCCTATTTCCAGATCGCTGATGAAAAGCTGGGGCTGCTCTCGGTTTTCGATGATCTGAAATATGACCGGGCGGATGTGGACATGATCTCTCCGGCGATGCGCAAACATGTGGTCGGCAAGCTCGGCCCGCTGGGGTTCCGCCAGACCTCCGGTACGGTGTTGGAGCACGCCGAGGCTGATATGCGTGTCCACATCCCCAAGTTCCACGCCCTTGGCGCGTCGCCCTTCGACATCGCGCGCTATACCGACAAACGCCCGCAGGACTACTGCCTGCTGACGCCCACGCAGGTGGCCTGTCAGTACGTGGATCACTATGAGTTGGACGAGGCGGTGCAGCGGATCGAGGCGTTGATTGCGAAGCACCCGATCAACCTGCTCAAACTGGCGGATTATCTGGAAGGCAAACCCAAACACCGCGCCTTCCGCGAGGTGCTGGGGCATATCAAGCTTAAGCAGAGGGTCGCGGTGGAGTCCGAGCCGCTGTGCCGCAGGCGGTCCCTCGGGTAAGGTCGCAAGCCGCGCCAGCGACGACCCGTGGGATGGCGCTGTCACGCCTGATCAGTGCGCTTTATGGTGCCAAATACATCCGAACTCATAGTGAGGCGCAAACGTCCCCAAAGCGCCAGCCCGCCGGGACGGGCAGTCGCTGGCACGGCGGCCTTCGGCCTTGTCCCGCGCTGGGTTCGGTAAGTGGGCCGACTTCTAAAAGCATACGTGGATCTGAAAAAGTGTGACAAAATCGATGTGTCCACCGGTCTCTGATCGAAGGCGTCTTTGGAAAGCGCCAAAGGCCCCCGCGAACGCGGGTTTTTTGTTGCTGCACTCAACGTTAGGTTCTTGTTCTGCTTTAGATTGTGCTCTACTTGGAGAGAAAGTCCCCAGATTTGGCAGTAAGATGACTGATACGATTTCGTTTGAAGAGTTTTGCAAAGGTTTTGGTTTCGAGGTGTACCCGTTCAATTCGTTCACAGCGGAAGATGAGCAAAAAAAACAACCAGAACTCTTCATTTCCACTAAGCTATACAGTCCATTATTTGAGGCATATGAAGCCGGTCGAACCATGCTTCTAAGTGGGGATCGAGGAACAGGAAAAACCGCTATCACTTACGATTTCAAACGTAGATCAAAAGATACCTGGCTGATTTGTTCAATCGACGACTTCTCTGGCCTTGAAAAGGAGTACAATGAGGTTGAGCTGTATAACTTCGTTTTGAAGCAGCTTGTGAATACGTTTTTTCAAGACATTGCTACGTTTGGGAAGGCCAATAGGAGCCTCTCCGAAGATGAACGGATTCTGCTAACCTACTACTATCTGCACTTTGCTGGCGACGCGACACGTGGGTTGGCCCAGAGAGCTGCTAAGAACATTCAACTACCAAAGTGGAAGCTTCTGGGTCTTAAGATATACAACGCCATTCGCAATCCACTGAATTTGGCAGCTAACGTTGGCGTGAGTTTGCTTGCGGACGTTGTCGCGAAGGCAACGAGTGCTTCGGTTCCGTCTGCTATTACTTCTAAGGTGTCGGAGTATTTCCCTGAAATTGCTGCTGGCGTGGAAGCTGATTTACCTAGGTCAGAGGATACGCTTGAGGCATTAAGAAGGTTCGCCACTCTAATAGGCAAAGTTGGCTATGATCGTATCGTCATTATTTTCGATAAAGTTGACGAGGACCCGCGTTTGGAAAACGCGGGGGAAGAAATAGCTGACTTCATATTGCCTATTTTGAACAACAACAAATTTTTGTTGGATGACCGCTTTCAAGTCGTGATGTCTTTGTGGGTTGTTCCGCTCAATTTCATTCGTGACAAAGTTAGGACGCAGAAGGTTCATAGTCCAGAAGTGCATTGGGACTACGATGATTTGACAAGAGCTTTCAACAAGAGGGTCGAAGTGTTTTCAAGCCAAGCGGCCATCAATTTCGACACTGCTTTTGAGGAGGACGTGGCAAGCGAGAAGCGCCGTGAAGTGCTATCCTTGAGCAACAAAAATCCGCGGGATTTATGGCACTTAATGAACGCGATCTTCAGAGCTCAATATGACCTTGATGCAAGCAAAACTAAAATTTCGAATGATGCAGTTGATCGCGGAATGTCGAGTTTCGTGCAGAACTTTAACTTTTATGAGTACTATCCCCGCAAAGCGAATGCCCGCGCCAATTCGATGGATGTTTATGCGTTCATCAAACATTTATTGAAGCTGGATGATGTAAAATTCACAAGAAACAAACTCAATGAAAAGGCGGGTACCGGTAGTTCGACGCAGAACTACACTGTTGGAATGCAGAACCTTGGGTTGATTTCGATAGAAGACAGTGAGCAGGGGCAGATTAACTATCGTATCCGCGATCCAAAGGTCAGCTACGCAATCTCAAACAAAGTGGAGATTTCTAAGGACTAGCATCCAAGAGATTTCCCAGTATTCCCTATAGACACCCACCCCCAACCCTGTTACACGCTCCCAATCTTGTGGCCTCGGATTCGTTCCGGGGCCTCTGATATTTGTAACCGGGGACCTTCGGGGCCCTATACCCTTGGCACCTACGGGGGCCTATCACATAGCAGGGAAACCCCCTGCACTTGCTAAACGGAAGACAGAAAGCATGGCACTCAAGTCGTACAAGCCGACGACGCCGGGCCAGCGCGGGCTGGTGCTGATCGACCGTTCGGAGCTTTGGAAAGGACGTCCGGTCAAGTCTCTCACTGAGGGTTTGACCAAATCGGGCGGCCGGAACAACACCGGACGGATCACTTCACGCCGCCGCGGCGGTGGCGCAAAGCGTCTCTACCGGATCGTTGACTTCAAACGGAACAAATTTGATGTCGCGGCAACCGTCGAGCGGATCGAATATGACCCGAACCGGACCGCATTCATCGCACTGGTAAAATACGAAGACGGTGAGCAGGCATATATCCTGGCTCCGCAGCGTCTGGCTGTTGGTGACAAAGTCATCGCGTCGGCAAAAGCCGACATCAAGCCGGGCAACGCAATGCCGTTCTCGGGCATGCCCATTGGTACCATCGTCCACAACATCGAGATGAAGCCTGGCAAAGGCGGTCAGATCGCACGTGCAGCCGGTACATACGCTCAGTTCGTTGGTCGCGATGGCGGCTACGCTCAGATCCGTCTGAGCTCGGGCGAGCTGCGCATGGTCCGTCAGGAATGCATGGCTACCGTTGGTGCCGTGTCCAACCCTGACAACTCGAACCAGAACCTCGGTAAAGCCGGTCGTATGCGCCACAAGGGCGTGCGTCCGTCGGTTCGTGGTGTTGCAATGAACCCGATCGATCACCCGCACGGTGGTGGTGAAGGTCGTACCTCGGGTGGCCGTACGCCGGTTACACCTTGGGGTAAGGACACCAAGGGTAAGCGTACCCGCAACAAGAACAAAGCGTCCCAGAAGCTGATCATCCGCTCGCGGCACGCCAAGAAGAAGGGACGTTAATCCATGTCTCGCTCTGTTTGGAAGGGTCCTTTCGTCGATGCTTACGTGCTGAAAAAAGCCGAAGCAGCGCGCGAGTCGGGCCGCAACGAAGTCATCAAAATCTGGTCGCGTCGTTCCACCATTCTGCCCCAGTTCGTGGGTCTGACATTTGGTGTGTACAACGGCCAGAAACATATCCCCGTCAACGTCTCGGAAGACATGATCGGTCAGAAGTTCGGTGAATACTCGCCGACCCGTACCTATTATGGCCACGCCGCAGACAAAAAAGCGAAGCGGAAGTAAGTCATGGGCAAGGAAAAGAACCCCCGCCGGGTGGCTGAAAACGAAGCAATGGCGAAAACCCGCATGCTTCGCACCAGCCCGCAGAAACTGAACCTGGTTGCGCAAATGATCCGCGGCAAGAAAGTTGAGAAGGCTCTGACCGACCTGACTTTCAGCAACAAGCGTGTCGCGCAGGACGTCAAGAAGTGCCTGCAGTCCGCAATCGCGAATGCCGAAAACAACCACAACCTGGACGTTGACGAGCTGATCGTCGCCGAAGCATGGGTTGGCAAGAACCTGGTCATGAAGCGCGGTCGTCCGCGTGCCCGTGGCCGTTTCGGCAAGATCATGAAGCCGTTCTCGGAGATCACCATCAAGGTGCGTCAAGTTGAGGAGCAAGCCTAATGGGTCATAAAGTAAATCCGATCGGCATGCGCCTGCAGGTCAACCGCACCTGGGACAGCCGCTGGTACGCCGACACCAAGGACTACGGTGATCTTCTGCTGGAAGACCTCAAGATCCGTGAGTTCATCAACAAAGAGTGCAAGCAGGCCGGTGTTGCCCGTGTGATCATCGAACGTCCGCACAAAAAGTGCCGCGTTACGATCCACACCGCACGTCCCGGTGTCATCATCGGCAAGAAAGGTGCAGACATCGAAGTTCTGCGCAAAAAGCTTGCGCGTATGACCGACAGCGAACTGCACCTGAACATCGTCGAAGTGCGCAAGCCCGAGCTTGACGCGCAGCTGGTTGCCGAGTCCATCGCTCAGCAGCTGGAACGTCGTGTTTCGTTCCGTCGTGCAATGAAACGGTCAGTTCAGAATGCCATGCGCATGGGCGCCCTGGGTATCCGGGTGAACGTAGCTGGTCGTCTGGGCGGCGCTGAAATCGCACGGACCGAGTGGTACCGCGAAGGCCGCGTGCCTCTGCACACCCTGCGTGCCGACATCGATTACGCACATGCCGAAGCGATGACCCCCTATGGGATCATCGGGATCAAGGTCTGGATCTTCAAAGGTGAGATCATGGAGCACGATCCGCAGGCACGTGACCGTAAAGCACAGGAACTCCAGGACGGCCCTGCACCTCGTGGTGCTGGTGGCGGTCGTCGCTAAGGAGGGAAAGATATGCTTCAACCAAAGCGTACTAAATTCCGCAAGATGCACAAAGGCCGGATCAAGGGTCTCGCCAAAGGCGGTTCTGATCTGAACTTTGGCACCTACGGCCTGAAAGCTCTTGAGCCTGAGCGTGTAACTGCACGCCAGATCGAAGCTGCACGTCGTGCCATGACGCGTCACATGAAGCGTCAGGGTCGTGTCTGGATCCGCATCTTCCCCGACACTCCGGTCACGGCCAAGCCGATCGAAGTTCGTATGGGTAAAGGTAAAGGTTCGGTCGACCGCTGGGCCTGCAAGGTCAAGCCTGGCCGCGTGATGTTCGAGATCGACGGCGTTAATGACGACATCGCGCGTGAGGCCCTGCGCCTGGCCGCGATGAAGCTGCCGATCAAGACTCGCGTCGTGGTTCGCGAAGACTGGTAAGCGATCAGGGGGCAACCCCGTTCGTGACAAGATTGACCCCCGTCGGGAAGCCGGCGGGGGTTTTCTGTTGCGCTTGTGAAGTTAAGGGCCGCAAAAACCGTCGACCTCTTCCTATCGCGCCCCTAGGCTGCCCGGTAGAAATGGGAGGGCCCTATGGTTCAGCTGCGCAAAAAGATGTTCATCAAGGAAATCATAACCACCGATCAGTTGGGCCAGCCCTGTGATCCGATAAGCCGGGTTGCAGCTCTGGCGGTGTTCATGAACCCTCTGGCTGGACGGTTCTCGGATGACCTTTCAGAGTTGTTTGAGATTGGTGCGCTTCTTGGCCCGGACCTCGCATCCGAAGCGATATCCCAACTGGACGGTGCGCCGGTATCCTACGGTAAGGCAGCGATCATCGGCGTGAACGGCGATCTTGAACAGGGCGGGGCGGTGATCCACCCCAAACTCGGTGCTCCCATGCGCGCGGCGGCGGGCGGAGGCGAGGCGGTTATCCCCTCGAATGCCAAATTAGGCGCGCCGGGTTGCGCGATTGATCTGCCACTGGGGCATAAAGATAACCCGTGGTCGTTCGACCATTTCGACACTATGACGCTGAACATTCCAGACGCGCCGAAACCGGATGAGATCGTACTGTGCCTCGCCTATGCTGATGGCGGCCGCCCAATTCCCCGCTGTGGCAAAGGACCCGTCAAAAGCTAATCGACTGGCCTTGTAGAAAACACTGCGGTATGCCCGGCCCATGGCACAGATTGAATCACTCTTCGTAACCCGTCTCTACCGCGCGTCTCTTTCCGAGTTCGATCCGAAGATCGACGCTCAGGAATTGGAAAGCTCTTGCCTTGTTATCGCCGAGGATGATGAGGCGGGGCAGGAATGGTGCGAAGAGAACGGCTATCCCGGCTATACCAGTTATGCTTCGCTGACCGACCTGCCGTGGCGGTTCCCGATTTTCGCCGATCTGGTCGCTGCCTTGGATCAGCACGTCGCCGCTTTTGCCAAGGATTTGGAGTTCGATCTGGGTGAGGGCGCGTTGAAGCTGGAAGACCTGTGGATCAACATCCTGCCCGAGGGCGGAATGCATTCCAGCCACCTGCACCCGCACAGCGTAATCTCGGGCACGACCTATGTGGCGATGCCCGAGGGGGCGAGTGCGTTGAAGCTGGAGGATCCCCGCTCGGGTCGCATGATGGCTGCGCCGACGCGCGTTAAAGGCGGGCGGAGGGATTTGCAGCCGTTCATCTATATGAAGCCGCAGGTGGGGGACGTGCTGCTGTGGGAAAGCTGGCTGCGCCACGAGGTGCCGATGAACATGGCCGAGGATGAGCGGATCAGTGTCAGCTTTAACTACAAGTGGGAGTGATGACAGTTACCTCAGGCGCGAGCATTTTTCATTAAACATCCAGATTGTACGTGATCAAGATGAGTTCGAGCACAATACTTCACAAACTCAACAATCTGTATCTTTGGGCCAGGTTCTGGAATCATAGGAGAAAGGTTCGTAGGAATGAGCTTGCCAAGGCTAAAACTCAGAACTCCAACAAGAACCGCCTTTGCGTACTTGGAACAGCAAAAAACGAGGCCTTGAATTTGGCCGAGTGGGTCGAGCACTACGCACAGCAGGGTGCCGACAAAGTATTTCTTATCGATAATGGAAGTACAGACAACTCGATGGAAGTAATTTCGAGCTTCCTAAGTTCTGGTTTCGTAGAAGTTGTCAGTCTCCCCCAAAAACACAAGCAAGTGGCTCACTATTGGAAGGCATTCCAAAAATTTCAGGTTCCGCAGTTGTTTGAGTGGATGTTGGTTGCTGACGTTGATGAGTTTTGGTTCTGCAAAGATGGGGCCAAGCTGGTTGATGCGTTAGAGCAATTTGACGATGTGGACGTTGTTTATGCGAACTGGACGGTCTTTGGTACTTCAGGTCACAAAGAACATCCCAACAGCTTGAGAAAAAATCTGGTCAAACGAAAACCCGGTTTGAGCCCACACAAATGGCGAAAGTACCTTGTGAGGACGTCAGTCCCGAAAAAACTAGGGGATATCGGGGTACACTATGTACGTGGCGCGGATTCATGCCGCACGATCTCTGACAACGAGACCTTCCAGATTAACCATTATCAGTTTCAAAGCCTACATTACTGGAAAAACGTTAAGTTGACTCGGGGAGACGCTGATAAATTCCACCAAGATCACAGTCGAAAACTCCAACATCTCATCGACTTTGATAAACTGTGCACGGAGTTGGACACGCAACTTGCAGATAGACTCCGATCGCTCGAATAGTAAAAGGGCTGGAAGATTGGAGTCTTTCAAACTTCCTCTTGCCACCCAACCCTCAAACCCTTATACGGCGGCATCTTGCGATCTCCCGGCGTTGTCGGGCGATTCGTATGTCTATCATTCATCCACCAGGTCAAAGGTGACCCGTGTACGGGGCCTTCTGGTGTTTTGAGCAAAGGAAAAAGGCGATGAACGCCCAAGAACTGCGTGACAAGACCCCGGACCAGCTCCGCGAGGAACTGGCCAACCTGAAGAAAGAAAGCTTTAACCTGCGCTTTCAACAGGCAACCGGTCAGCTGGAAAACACTGCTGGTATCAAAGCGGCCCGCCGCAACGCTGCCCGCGTCAAAACCATTCTGAACGAAAAGGCCGCTGCTGCGGCATCGGAGGAGTAATCCTATGCCCAAGCGTATCCTGTCCGGCGTGGTAACCAGCGACGCCAACGAGCAAACCGTAACCGTTTCGGTTGAGCGTCGTTTCAAGCACCCGCTGCTGCACAAAACCGTTCGTAAGTCCAAGAAATACCGGGCTCATGACGAAAAGAACGCCTTCAAGGTCGGTGACACAGTCCGCATCATCGAATGCGCGCCGAAATCGAAGACGAAACGTTGGGAAGTTCTGGAGGCGTAAGCCTCCGGGATTTTCCCATTTGTCGAAACCCTGGGGGATCTAATCAGACCAGCCCCCACAGGTCGGGAGAAACCACATGATCCAGATGCAGACCAATCTGGATGTCGCTGACAACTCCGGCGCACGCCGAGTTCAGTGCATCAAGGTCCTGGGTGGTTCCAAGCGTAAATACGCCTCCGTTGGTGACATCATTGTCGTCTCGGTGAAGGAAGCCATCCCGCGCGGCCGCGTAAAGAAAGGTGACGTCCGTAAGGCCGTCGTCGTACGCACCGCCAAGGAAGTCCGTCGCGAAGACGGCACCGCGATCCGTTTTGATCGCAACGCCGCCGTCATCCTGAACAACAACAACGAGCCAGTCGGTACCCGTATCTTTGGCCCCGTTGTTCGCGAACTGCGCGGCAAGAACTTCATGAAAATCATCTCGCTGGCTCCGGAGGTGCTGTAATCATGGCTGCTAAACTCCGCAAAGGCGACAAGGTCGTCGTGCTGGCCGGCAAGGACAAGGGCAAAGAGGGAACCATTTCCTCGGTTGACCCCAAAGCCGGTAAAGCTGTTGTCGAAGGCATCAACATTGCCATCCGTCACACCCGTCAGTCGCAAACTTCGCAAGGTGGTCGTCTGCCTCAGGCAAACCCGATCCAACTGTCGAACCTGGCGCTGCTGGACAAAAACGGCAAAGCAACCCGCGTTGGCTTCCGCATGGAAGGTGACAAGAAGGTGCGCTTCGCCAAGACCACAGGGGACGTGATCGATGCTTGATTCCGCAACCTACACCCCGCGTCTGAAAGCTCAGTACGCCGAAACCATCCGGGCCGCTCTGAAAGAAGAGTTCGGCTATAAGAACGACATGCAGCTGCCCAAGCTGGAGAAAATCGTTCTGAACATCGGTTGTGGTGCTGAGGCGGTCAAAGACTCGAAGAAAGCGAAAGCTGCTGTCGAAGATCTGACTGCGATTGCTGGTCAAAAGGCCGTTGCAACCAAGGCGAAGAAGTCGATCGCGGGTTTCCGCGTCCGTGAAGACATGCCGCTGGGCGCGAAAGTGACCCTGCGCGGTGACCGGATGTACGAATTCCTGGATCGTCTGATCACCATCGCGCTGCCGCGCGTTCGTGACTTCCGCGGTGTTAAGCCTTCTTTCGATGGTCAGGGCAACTTTGCCATGGGCATGAAAGAGCACATCGTGTTCCCGGAAATCGACTTCGACAAGGTCGACGAGGTCTGGGGCTTGGATATCGTAATTGCCACCACAGCGAAAACCGACGCTGAAGCAAAGAGCCTGTTGAAAGCTTTCAACATGCCCTTCAACGCTTAAGCGCCGCGAGGATTGAGACATGGCTAAAAAAGCAATGATCGAACGCGAAAAGAAGCGCGAACGCCTGGTGGCCAAATATGCCGCAAAGCGTGCCGAGCTGAAAGAAATCGCGAATGACGAGAGCCGCCCGATGGAAGAGCGTTTCAAAGCGCGTCTGAAACTGGCGAAACTGCCGCGCAACAGCTCGGCTACCCGTCTGCACAACCGTTGTCAGCTGACCGGTCGTCCCCACGCTTACTATCGTAAGCTGAAGGTCAGCCGTATCGCGCTGCGCGAGCTGGGCTCTGCTGGTCAGATCCCCGGCATGGTGAAATCGAGCTGGTAAGGGAGACATAGATATGAATGATCCTATCGGCGATATGCTCACCCGTATCCGCAACGCGCAAATGCGCGGCAAGTCCACCGTTTCCACCCCGGCTTCCAAGCTGCGTGGCTGGGTTCTGGACGTGCTGGCGGACGAAGGCTACATCCGTGGTTATGAAAAGACGACCGGTGAAAACGGTCATCCGGCCATCGAAATCAGCCTGAAATACTACGAAGGCACCCCTGTTATTCGCGAACTGAAGCGGGTTTCGAAACCCGGTCGTCGCGTCTACATGGGCGTCAATGACATCCCGCAGGTCCGTCAGGGTCTGGGCGTGTCGATTGTCAGCACTCCGAAAGGTGTGATGTCGGACGCAAACGCTCGCTCCAACAATGTTGGCGGCGAAGTGCTCTGCACCGTCTTCTAAGGAGGTCTGCAATGTCTCGTATTGGTAAAAAACCGGTCGAGCTGCCCAGCGGCGTTACCGCCTCTGTGTCCGGCCAGACCATCGAAGTGAAAGGTCCGAAAGGCACCCGCAGCTTCACCGCCACCGACGACGTTACACTGTCGGTTGAAGACAACGTGGTCAAGATCGACCCCCGTGGCATGTCCAAGCGTGCCCGCCAGCAGTGGGGCATGAGCCGCACCATGGTTGCCAACCTGGTAACCGGTGTGACGACTGGCTTCAAAAAAGAGCTGGAGATCCAGGGTGTTGGTTACCGGGCTCAGATGCAGGGCAACACCTTGAAGCTGAACCTGGGTTACAGCCACGATGTTGATTTCACTGCTCCGGAAGGTGTCACCATCACCGCGCCGAAGCAGACCGAAATCGTTGTGGAAGGTATCGACCAGCAGCAGGTGGGCGAAGTCGCGGCCAAAATCCGCGAATGGCGCCGTCCCGAGCCGTACAAAGGCAAGGGCATCCGCTACAAGGGCGAGTTCATCTTCCGCAAGGAAGGCAAGAAGAAGTAAGGACGCAGACAATGGCAAACAGCAAAAGAACCCTGTTTCTGAAGCGCCGCCTGCGCGTTCGGAACAAACTTCGCAAAGTCAACGCCGGCCGCGTACGCCTGTCGGTTCACCGTTCGAACAAGAACATCAGCGTTCAGCTGATCGACGACGTTCGTGGCGTGACCCTGGCCGCAGCCTCGACCCTGGAAAAAGATCTGGGTGTTGTTGGCAAGAACAACGTCGAAGCGGCCACCAAAGTGGGCGCGGCCATCGCCGAGCGTGCCAAGAAGGCAGGCGTCGAAGAGGCCTATTTCGATCGTGGTGGCTTCCTGTTCCACGGCAAGGTGAAGGCAGTTGCCGACGCCGCGCGTGAAGGTGGTCTGAAGATCTAAGACCTGCGGGCAGCTTGACGGCTGCCCCGATGATCCGGGGGCCCTGACGTTAGTCGGGGCTCACTTGGATTGAAGAAAACGGCGCCGGATGCGCCACATGAGAAAAGGGATGCCAAATGGCAGAACGTGAAAACCGTCGGGGCCGTGGCCGCGACCGTGAAGAAGCACCGGAATTTGCAGATCGTCTGGTCGCAATCAACCGCGTGTCGAAAACCGTAAAAGGTGGTAAGCGCTTTGGCTTCGCCGCTCTGGTGGTTGTCGGCGATCAGAAAGGCCGCGTCGGCTTTGGCAAAGGTAAAGCGAAAGAAGTACCTGAGGCCATCCGCAAGGCGACTGAGCAAGCCAAGCGTCAGATGATCCGCGTGCAACTGCGCGAAGGTCGTACTCTGCACCACGACATCGAGGGCCGTCACGGCGCTGGTAAGGTGGTTATGCGCACCGCACCTGAAGGTACTGGTATCATCGCCGGTGGTCCGATGCGTGCCGTGTTCGAAATGCTGGGCGTTAAGGACGTTGTGTCCAAGTCGCTGGGCTCGCAGAACCCGTACAACATGATCCGCGCCACCATCAACGGCCTGCAGAAAGAGCAGAGCCCGCGTTCGGTTGCCGCACGTCGTGGCAAAAAAGTTGCTGACATCCTGCCCAAGCGGGACGAAGCGCCGGCTGAAGCCGAAGCGTAAGGAGTAGCGTACCATGGCAAAAACCATCGTCGTCAAGCAGATCGGTTCCCCGATCCGCCGCCCCGCCGAACAGCGCGCAACCCTGATCGGTCTGGGCCTGAACAAGATGCACCGCACCCGTGAACTGGAGGATACACCTTCTGTCCGCGGCATGGTCAACAAGATCCCGCATCTGGTTGAGATCATTGAAGAGCGCGGCTAAGCGCGAGTTCTATCGAACAAAGAAACGCCTCCGATTTTTGGGGGCGTTTTTTTTGTAATATATGTCTGCTTTGAGCCCAATGCGGCAACAGAAGTTTAAAGAAAGCCCTACCTTAAACCCGCCGATTTCTTGAGGCCTTGCCAGACGTATTCAAAATCTGCGATCCTATTATGAGTCGGCTTCACACTATTGAAAATTCCCGGTCGTCCTAATCGGAGGCAATTGCAATGGCTTTTTCCGCTCAAAACAGAAACTGTATTTTGGCGTTAATATCTACGTTTTTTTGGGCTTCGGCGAATACTGTAGGCGCGCAAAGTAATGATCCAGCCGAATGGTCTAGGACGGAGCCGTTTCCTAACCAAACTGTTTATTATCCAGGAACCGAGGCTCTGGGTCCTGACGAAATGCGAGTTGTCGCCTGTGGCACCGGTATGCCACAGCCGCGTCTGAAACAAGCTGCGGCATGTTTCTTGGTTGAATTGGGAAATGGCGAAAAGTTTATCTTCGATATGGGAGAGGGATCCTATGAAAGGATCATGGCGCTTGGGATTCCACTGGATCAGCTGGATAAAGTCTTCTTGGGTCACCTGCACCTAGATCATGCTGGCGATTTTCCAGCCTTTTACTTCACCGGTCCCGTAAACAACCGTCTAACGCCTGTTCGCCTTTGGGGGCCCGAAGGTATCAAGCCTGAGTGGGGAACAAAGTCTTGGGCAGATCACATGAAGAAAATGTGGGCATGGGAAGAAGCGACTCGTGGGGCGGCGGTCGACCCCAGAGGGCTTCAACTTGAGGTTAACGAATTCGATTGGAAAATCGTGAATAACGTCATTTTTGACGAAAACGGTGTTCAGGTCAGAACCCTGCCGGCCATACATGGTGAACAATCAGTTAGTTTTCTACTTGAATGGAACGGTCTGAAGTTTGCTTTTTCATCCGACACGCTACCTACGCGATGGTGGAGAGAGCATGCGGTAGGTGCGGACCTTGCAATTCATGAGTGCTTCACCCCTCCAGATTTCATGATCGAGAAATATGGGTTTGCCCCTTCCGAAGCAATTTTTGTTGGTTCTCAAGGGCACACTTCCGCGCAAGCATTCGGCAAGATTATGTCCGAAACGGAACCAAGATTGGCGGTTTGCTACCACTTCCAAAACGATCATGACATCGCGCTGGCCGTCTATTCAGCAATCCGAGAGACATATGATGGGCCATTGGACTTGGCGGCTGATTTCATGACCTGGAATGTAACCAAAGATAGTATTCGTACTCGTCAAGGAGTGCCCAATGAAGAGTCTTTCCCGGCACCAGTACAAATGCCCAAGCAACCACCTGACTCAGCTGCAGAGTTCCCGTTCTCCGAATTTGATCTCGAGAGCATGGACCTCGGGGCAGCAGAAGCTACAAACGAAATGATCAGGGCATTCAACGAACGCACAGGAAATGACGAGGTCGGAGCTTATACAAGCATTCCCTTCCAAGAGTGAATAAGGCGTCGGAGCACCCCAAAGAATTGCAAGTTCCAAGGTCGGCTTTGTCCGCAAAGCGGATCGTGTCTTAAGTAGTGCCAAGCACCCAATTACTGGGCCATTCCCCCGACGCATACCGGATAGACCGAAACATCCGTTGTTGGCGATACCCACCCTCCTTATCTGAGCCCTGTCCGAAACAGGAACGCAAACAGTCACTCGGGGAATTCGCCTCGGGCTTAGAAAGGAAACGAATTATGGCACATACAGCAACATTTACTCGCGAAGGCTTTGGCCTGACCGCCCGTATCGCATCGCTCGTTGCGCGCATCAAAGAGGGTTTTGCCCTGCGCACCGAGTACAACCGCACCTATGCAGAGCTGCAAAGCCTGTCCGATCGGGAACTGAACGACATCGGTGTGCGTCGCTGCGATATCAAAGACATCGCGCGTGAGCACACATACTGCTCGTAACGCTACCACCACTCACTGATGAAGAGGCGCCAAATTGGCGCCTCTTTTGGTTTCGGGGGTGTGATACAACAAACCTTGCATCCAGCGGGACAAAGCTGTAGAGCGCTCCGGTGGATTTATGTCCACGAGAATCAAAACCAAGAAACGCCGCGTTTGGCCCATCACGCTTCGGGGGTCACATCCGGCTAAGGAGAAGCGAAATGAAACTGCACGAATTGCGCGACAATGCTGGCGCCGCCCCGAAACGCACCCGCGTTGGCCGTGGTCCGGGTTCCGGCAAAGGTAAAATGGGTGGCCGTGGTATCAAAGGCCAGAAATCCCGTTCGGGTGTGGCCATCAACGGCTACGAAGGCGGCCAGATGCCGCTGTACCAGCGCCTGCCCAAGCGTGGCTTCAATAAGCCGAACCGCAAGGAATTCGCCGTAATCAACCTGGGTCTGATCCAGAAATTCGTCGACGCCGGCAAGCTGGACGCCAAAGCAGCAATCACCGAGGATGCGCTGGTTGCATCCGGTCTGGTGCGTCGCAAGCTAGACGGTATCCGCGTTCTGGCCAAAGGCGAAATCAGCACCAAAGTAAACCTGGAAGTAACCGGTGCTTCGAAATCTGCCGTTGAGGCAGTTGAGAAAGCGGGCGGTTCACTGACGGTCACAAAAGCCGCTGCGGCAGAGTAAGCGCTTGTGAGCGGGCCAAGACCCGCTTACATAGACTTCAGAGTTTTCCAAGACGCCGCCCGAGCCGGAAAACGGTTCCGGGCGGTGTTTGCATAAGAGAGACCGATTTATGGTATCAGCAGCAGAACAAATGGCAGCCAACACAAGCTGGGCTGCTTTGGGCAAAGCCACCGATCTGCGCAACCGCATCCTGTTCACGCTTGCATTGCTGATCGTCTATCGTCTGGGCACCTTTATTCCGGTTCCGGGCATCGACGGCCAAGCACTGCGCGAGTTCATGGAGCAAGCGGGGCAGGGCATCGGCGGCATGGTTTCGATGTTTACCGGCGGGGCGCTGGGGCGGATGGGTATCTTTGCCCTCGGCATCATGCCCTACATTTCGGCCTCGATCATCGTGCAGCTGCTGACATCTATGGTTCCCGCGCTCGAACAGCTCAAGAAAGAGGGCGAGCAGGGCCGCAAGAAGATCAACCAATATACCCGTTTCGGCACCGTGGCCTTGGCCACCGTTCAGGCTTACGGTCTGGCGGTTTCGTTGGAATCCGGCGATCTGGCAACCGATCCGGGCCTGTTCTTCCGCCTGTCGACCATGATCACCTTGGTTGGTGGCACAATGTTCCTGATGTGGCTGGGTGAGCAGATCACAGCACGCGGCATCGGCAACGGTATCTCTCTGATCATCTTCGTGGGCATCATCGCCGAAGTTCCGGCCGCTTTGGCACAGTTCTTCGCTTCGGGCCGCTCGGGCGCGATCAGCCCTGCTGTGATCATCGGTGTGATCGTGATGGTGATTGCCGTGATTACATTCGTGGTCTTCATGGAACGCGCCTTGCGCAAGATCCATATTCAATACCCGCGTCGTCAGGCCGGTATGAAGATCTATGAGGGCGGCTCGAGCCACCTGCCGGTCAAAGTGAACCCAGCGGGCGTGATCCCGGCGATCTTTGCCAGCTCGCTGCTGCTGCTGCCGGTGACGATCTCGACCTTCTCTTCGGGGGCGACCAACGGGCCGGTCATGTCTTGGCTTCTGGCCAACTTTGGTCCCGGACAGCCTCTGTACCTGCTGTTCTTCGCTTCGATGATCGTTTTCTTTGCCTATTTCTACACGTTCAACGTGTCGTTCAAACCGGACGATGTGGCGGATAACCTGAAAAAGCAGAACGGTTTCGTGCCGGGCATCCGTCCGGGCAAGAAAACCGCCGAGTATCTAGAATACGTGGTCAACCGCGTACTTGTTCTGGGTTCGGCCTATCTGGCGGCGGTCTGTCTGTTGCCTGAAATTCTTCGGGGCCAGTTTGCCATCCCGTTCTATTTCGGCGGCACCTCGGTTCTGATTATCGTCTCTGTGACCATGGACACGATCCAACAGGTCCAGAGCCACCTGCTGGCGCACCAATACGAAGGGCTGATCGAAAAGTCCCAACTGCGCGGCAAAGGTAAGAAACGTGGCAGGAAGGGACCCGCTCGTCGATGAACATCATTCTTCTCGGCCCCCCGGGGGCAGGCAAAGGAACGCAAGCGCGTCACTTGGTTGAAACCCGCGGCATGGTCCAGCTGAGCACTGGCGACATGCTGCGTGAAGCCAAAGACAGCGGCACCGAAATGGGCAACCGCGTAGCCGAGGTGATGGCTAAGGGCCAGCTTGTGACGGATGAGATCGTGATCGGCCTGATCCGCGAAAAGTTGGAACAAGGCGCTGAAGGCGGGTTCATCTTTGACGGTTTCCCGCGCACTCTGGCCCAAGCTGATGCGCTGGGTGAATTGCTGGACAGCACCGGCGAGACGCTGGACGCGGTCATCGCAATGGAAGTGAACGACGACGCTCTGGTCGCACGTATCACGGCTCGGTCAACCTGCGGCGGTTGCGGTGAAGTCTACAACGACATCACTAAACCGATCCCGGCGGACGGCAAATGCTCGAACTGCGGCAAGGAAGGTGACTTCAAACGCCGTGCGGACGACAATGAGGAAAGCCTCAAGACCCGTCTGATGGAGTACTACAAAAAGACCTCAATGCTCATCGGCTATTATCACGCCAAGGGCAACCTGTCCTGGGTTGATGGTCTGGGCGAGATTGATGAGGTTCAGGACGCGATTGCTGGCGTGTTGGACGCCTGATCGATCCACATTTGAATATGGGCTTGACGGCACTGCCAAAAGCCCATATCGACCCCCATCCCTAAAGGGAATCAAGACTGCGTGAGGGATTCGTCCCAACCGCCCCGACCACCTCGAATAATGCTGGGCCCGCTGGCGACACTGCCAAGGTCAAGCGTTGTGAAAAAAGGTTCTGGAGTTACGGAACCGCAACGAAAAGGAAAGTGACACGTGGCACGTATTGCCGGCGTAAACATCCCGACTGCAAAGCGGGTACCTATCGCCCTCACATATATCACCGGTATCGGCAACACCTCGGCCAAAGCGATTTGCGAAGCCGTGGGCATTGAAGCGACCCGTCGCGTCAACGAACTGTCCGACGCTGAAGTTCTGAAAATCCGCGAGTACATCGACGAAAACTACACTGTCGAAGGTGACCTGCGTCGTGAAGTTCAGATGAACGTCAAACGCCTGATGGACCTGGGCTGCTACCGCGGTCTGCGTCACCGCCGCAACCTGCCGGTTCGCGGTCAGCGTACCCACACCAATGCTCGTACCCGCAAAGGCCCCGCGAAGGCCATTGCTGGTAAGAAGAAATAAGGGAGGGTCTGACCGATGGCACGCGATAAGACTCGCATCAAGCGCAAAGAGCGTAAGAACATCGCATCGGGCGTTGCCCATGTGAACTCGACCTTCAACAACACCAAAATCCTGATCTCGGACGTCCAGGGCAACGCCATTTCGTGGTCGTCTGCCGGTACCATGGGCTTCAAAGGCTCGCGGAAATCGACACCTTACGCCGCTCAGATGGCTGCAGAAGATGCAGGCAAGAAGGCGCAGGAACATGGCGTCAAGACGCTGGAAGTCGAAGTTCAAGGCCCTGGTTCGGGTCGTGAATCGGCTCTGCGCGCTCTGGCTGCTGTGGGCTTCAACATCACGTCGATCCGCGACGTGACGCCGATTGCGCACAATGGTTGCCGCCCGCCGAAGCGTCGCCGCGTCTAAGCGATTTTGAATTGAGCTGGGGCTGTGTTTTTGCACGGCCCCAGCACGTCATT
This sequence comes from Ruegeria sp. F12, assembly GCF_056533885.1. Classification (NCBI taxonomy): domain Bacteria; kingdom Pseudomonadati; phylum Pseudomonadota; class Alphaproteobacteria; order Rhodobacterales; family Roseobacteraceae; genus Ruegeria; species Ruegeria sp. F12. Next base: position 20,766 of record NZ_JBQFOV010000008.1, read on the forward strand.
TTGAACCTCGGGCGTCTGCACCTTGTTGGTCATGGGGCGCGGACAGGAATGGAGGGATTACATGATCCATAAGAATTGGGCAGAATTGATCAAGCCGACTCAGCTGGACGGCAAGCCGGGCAACGACCCCGCGCGTCAGGCAACGCTGGTTGCTGAACCGCTGGAGCGTGGCTTTGGTCTGACTTTGGGTAACGCGCTGCGCCGCGTTCTAATGAGCTCGTTGCAAGGCGCGGCCATTACCAGCGTTCAGATCGACAACGTATTGCACGAGTTCTCGTCGGTTGCTGGTGTCCGCGAAGACGTCACCGACATCATCCTGAACCTCAAAGGCGTGTCGCTGCGTATGGAAGTCGAAGGTCCCAAGCGCCTGTCGATCAATGCCAAAGGCCCCGCCGTTGTCACCGCTGGTGACATCAGCGAAAGCGCCGGTATCGAGGTTCTGAACCGCGATCACGTCATCTGCCACCTGGATGATGGCGCCGACCTGTTCATGGAACTGACCGTCAACACCGGCAAGGGTTACGTCTCGGCTGAGAAGAACAAGCCCGAAGATGCACCCATCGGCCTGATCCCGATCGACGCGATCTATTCGCCGGTCAAGAAGGTTGCCTATGACGTTCAGCCGACCCGTGAAGGTCAGGTTCTGGACTATGACAAACTGACCCTGAAGATCGAAACCGATGGTTCGATCACTCCCGAAGACGCGTTGGCATTTGCCGCACGCATCCTTCAGGATCAGCTGTCGATCTTTGTCAACTTCGACGAGCCGGAATCGGCCAGCCGCCAAGACGAAGACGATGGTCTGGAGTTCAACCCGCTGCTGCTGAAGAAAGTGGACGAGCTGGAACTGTCGGTCCGTTCGGCAAACTGCCTGAAGAACGACAACATCGTCTATATCGGCGACCTGATCCAGAAGACCGAAGCCGAGATGCTGCGCACCCCGAACTTCGGCCGCAAGTCGCTGAACGAGATCAAGGAAGTGCTGTCCGGCATGGGTCTGCACCTCGGCATGGATGTCGAGGATTGGCCGCCCGACAATATCGAAGATCTGGCGAAGAAATTCGAAGACGCGTTCTAAGCGCGTCTTCACAAATGCCCGGACTTCCGGGGATCATATGGGCACTTCCGCCCCAAGGAGAGCCGGTGACACGCATCGCCGGCCAGACAAAGCACAACGCGAAAGAAGGAACTAGAAAATGCGTCACGCACGTGGTTACCGCCGCCTGAACCGTACTCATGAGCACCGTAAGGCTCTGTTTGCAAACATGGCTGGCTCGCTCATCGAACATGAGCAAATCAAGACAACTCTGCCCAAGGCAAAAGAACTGCGCCCGATCATCGAAAAGCTGGTCACTCTGGGCAAGCGCGGCGACCTGCACGCCCGCCGTCAGGCCGCAGCACAGCTGAAAGAAGACAAAGACGTCGCCAAGCTGTTCGAAGTTCTGGGCCCCCGCTACGCCGAGCGTCAGGGCGGTTATGTCCGCATCCTGAAAGCAGGCTTCCGCTATGGCGACATGGCGCCGATGGCGATCATCGAATTCGTTGATCGTGACGTCGACGCCAAAGGCGCAGCCGACAAGGCCCGCGTTGCCGCCGAAGAAGCCGCTGACGAAGAATAAGATCGCGCCGTCTGGCTGATTAGAAACCTCCGCCCCACGTCGGGCGGAGGTTTTTCTTTTGCGGCATCGCTGACTTGCATTCGGCTGCGCGGGTCCGCATATCTGGGGCGATCCAAATCCCGGAGGTCTCATGATCCGCGTCTTACTGACCCTGATGCTATTGAGTCTTGCATCCCACAGCCACGCTGAAACCAAAGTGCCGACCTCTCAGGCCGAAATCAGTCTCGGCTTTGCGCCGGTGGTGAAGCAAGCGGCACCGGCGGTGGTGAATATCTATGCCAAGATCGTGCGGGAAGGGCGGGGGAACACTCTGTTTTCGGACCCGTTCTTTCAGGACTTTTTCGGCCGCGGTTTTGCCGAGCCGCGCCCAAGGGTTCAGAACTCGCTGGGGTCGGGGGTGATCCTGACTGCAGACGGGTATGTGGTGTCGAACTTCCACGTTGTCGGCAAGGCAACTGAGATCCGGGTGGTCACGACCGATCGTCGCGAGTATTCCGCGCAGGTGGTGCTGGGCGACAAGGAAAGTGATATCGCCATTCTGCGTTTGGATGAGGCCGAGGCGTTGCCTTATCTGCCTCTGCGCGATTCCGATCAGGTTGAGGTTGGTGAACTGGCGCTGGCAATTGGCAACCCGTTTGGCGTCGGACAAACGGTGTCGTCTGGGATTATCTCGGGGTTGGCGCGTACGGGCACGGCAACCGGTAATGCGCGGGGCTATTTCATCCAGACCGATGCAGCGATCAATCCGGGCAATTCCGGCGGGGCATTGATTGACGTGAACGGTGATCTGATCGGCATCAACACCGCGATCCTGACGCGTTCGGGCGGGTCGAACGGAATCGGCTTTGCGATACCGGCCAATTTGGTTGCGGAATTCCTGCGTCAGGCTCAGGCTGGAAACAACAGTTTCATAAGCCCATGGGCCGGGATGGCGGGCCAGCACATGAGTGCGGACATCGCCGAGTCTCTGGGTCTTGTAATTCCGCAGGGCGTCGTGGTGTCCGATCTGCATCCGCTCAGTCCTTTGGGCGAAGCCGGGTTGCGGGTTGGCGACGTGGTGACGCATGTGGATGGGGACGAGGTGAACTCACCCGCTGAAATGAAGTTTCGCATGTCTGTCGCGGGTGTGGGCGGCAGCTCGGTCCTGACGCTGTTGCGGGGCGAAGTTCGGGAAGAGGTCGAGATCGCCCTGATCAAAGCGCCCGAGGTTCCGCCATCGGACGATGCAATACTGGACAACCAGACGGTTATGCCAGGGTTGAAAGTAGCGCGGATCAACCCGGCTGTCATTGCACGGATGGGGTTGATCTTGTCGCAGACCGGCGTGGTCGTCACCGATCCGGGGCGCTATGGCGGGCGCTCGGGTCTGCGTGTTGGTGACGTAGTCAACAGCATCAATGGGGTCTCAATTGACCACCCTGATGATGTGGTTCAGGCGCTGACCGATCCGGGGCGCAGATTGCAGCTGGATGTGTCGCGCAGGGGGCGTTCGGTTTCGGTAAGGTTCCGCTTGTGAGTGATCTGTTCGGTACCGGCGCGGCGCAACCAGCCCCGTCAGCGCATCGTCCGTTGGCCGACCGTTTGCGCCCCCAAAGGTTGGCGGATGTGATCGGGCAGGAGCAGGTCCTGGGACCGGATGCTCCGTTGGGTGTCATGCTGGCCTCGGGCAGCCTGTCCAGCCTGATCTTTTGGGGGCCGCCGGGCGTGGGCAAAACGACCATTGCACGCCTCTTGGCGCAGGAAACCGACCTTCATTTCGTGCAGATCAGCGCGATTTTCTCTGGTGTTCCCGATTTGCGTAAGGTCTTCGAGGCCGCGAAGATCCGCCACCAGAACGGGCAGGGTACGCTGCTGTTCGTGGATGAGATCCATCGGTTCAACAAGGCCCAGCAGGACGGGTTTTTGCCGTATATGGAAGACGGCACGATCCTGCTGGTGGGGGCGACGACCGAGAACCCCTCGTTCGAGTTGAACGCCGCTGTGCTGAGCCGCGCGCAGGTGTTAGTGCTGGAACGCCTTGATCTGGCCGATCTGGAACGTCTGACCCAGCGTGCCGAAAAGGAACTGGGCACGGCGCTGCCCCTGACCAGCGCCGCACGCGAGGCACTACAGGAAATGGCCGATGGCGACGGGCGCGCGCTGCTGAACCTCATCGAACAGATTGCGGCGTGGAAGGTCGACGCGCCGCTTGACCCGGATGCGCTGTCGACCCGTCTGATGCGGCGGGCGGCGAAATACGACAAGTCGGGGGATGAACACTACAACCTAATCTCGGCTCTGCATAAATCGGTGCGCGGGTCGGACCCAGACGCGGCGCTGTACTGGTTCGCGCGGATGCTGAACGGGGGTGAAGACCCACGCTATTTGGCGCGACGCATCACGCGCATGGCGGTCGAGGATATCGGGCTGGCCGATCCGCAGGCACAGGCGATCTGTCTGCAATCGTGGCAGACCTATGAACGCCTTGGCAGCCCCGAGGGCGAGTTGGCGCTGGCGCAGGCGCTGGTCTATCTGGCGCTCGCCCCCAAATCGAACGGGGCCTATGTGGGATATAAGGAGGCGATGCGGCTGGCCAAGCAATCCGGCAGTGAACCGCCGCCCAAGCATATCCTGAACGCGCCGACCTCGCTCATGAAGGATCAGGGCTATGGCGCGGGCTATGCCTATGACCATGATGCCGAGGATGGGTTTTCCGGCCAGAACTATTTTCCCGACGGGATGGACAGGCCTGAGCTGTATCAACCGGTCGAACGCGGGTTCGAGCGCGAGTTGAAAAAACGGTTGGACTATTTCGCCAAGCTGCGGGCGCAACGCAACGGTTGACTCTGCCGGTAAGGCACGCCACAGACGCGCATGTTTTCAATGGCACTGAATGGCATGCAATCCGCACGGACCCGCCGCGTGAAGGGGATATCGGTATGAGTGGCGTACAAATGATCACCGTGGCAGAAGGCGATGGCGACCAGCGGATTGACCGTTGGCTGCGCCGTCTATTTCCGCATGTCAGCCAGGGCCGCATCGAAAAGATGTGCCGTAAGGGTGAATTGCGCGTGGATGGCGGGCGGGTGAAAGCCGCGACCCGGCTTGAGGTCGGGCAGGTCGTGCGCGTGCCACCTCTGCCCGACGCAGATCACAAACCGGCTGAGGTCAAGCGGCGGATTTCGGATGCCGATGCCAAGATGATCCAGTCCTGCGTGATCTATCGCGACGATCACGTGCTGGCGCTGAATAAACCGCACGGCCTGCCGGTGCAGGGCGGCAGCGGTCAGACCCGCCACGTGGACAGCCTGTCCGAAGCGCTGCGCTTTGGCTATGACGAGAACCCGCGCCTTGTGCATCGTCTGGACAAGGACACATCCGGCGTTCTGCTGCTGGCCCGCACGCGCGAAGCCGCCAAGGGCCTGACCGCCGCTTTCCGTCACCGTGACACGCGCAAGATCTATTGGGCTTTGGTGGCCGGTGTGCCGACCCCTTATCTGGGTGAGATCAAGACCGGTTTGGTCAAGGCCGCAGGTCACGGCAAGCACGGCGAGGGTGAGAAAATGATCCCCGTTCATCTGAACGAGATCAACGAAACCCCCGGCGCGAAACGGGCGCATACGCATTATGCCACGCTTTACCGTGTGGCCGGGCGCGCGGCCTGGGTCGCGATGGAGCCGATCACCGGCCGCACGCATCAGCTTCGGGCGCATATGGCGGCGATTGGTCATCCGATCATCGGTGACGGCAAATATGGCGGCTCGGGTCAGGAAAACCTTGGCGATGGCTGGGGTGCGCAGTTGGGCGGGATCATCAGCAAAAAGCTGCACCTGCATGCGCGGCAGGCATCGTTCGAACACCCGGTGACGCGCAAGACGATCACCGTGAAGGCCCCCTTGCCGGATCACATGAAACACAGCTGGGACACCTTCGGCTGGACCGAGGATTTGGCCGCCGACGACCCGTTCGAGGAACTGCAATGAGCGCACCGCTGCGTCTGGTTCTGTTCGACGTGGACGGCACTCTGGTCGACAGTCAGGGCAGTATCGTTGCTGCTATGACCGCCAGTTTCAACGCGCTGTCCTTGCCGGTGCCGGATCGCACGGCGATCCTGTCCATTGTTGGCCTGTCCTTGCCCAAGGCGATGGCGCAGCTTGCACCGCAGCATTCGGATGCAGATCAGGTGCGGCTGGTCGAGGGGTATAAACAGGCCTATCACGCACATCGGTTGGAACAGGGTATGGCGGGATCGCCGCTCTATCCCGGTGCCCGCGAGGTGATTGAGGCGTTGCACGCCATCCCCGAGGTGCTGCTGGGCGTGGCGACCGGCAAATCTCAGCGCGGATTGGATGCGTTGATCGAAGGGCACGGGCTGCAGGGCTATTTCGTGACGCGGCAGGTGGCGGATCATCACCCTTCAAAACCGCACCCGTCGATGATTGACACCGCGCGGGCTGAGACGGGGGTTGAGGCTGCCGATACCGTGATGATCGGCGACACCCGGTTTGACATGGACATGGCCGCGGCTGCCGGTGTGCGCAGCGTCGGCGTCACATGGGGTTATCACGCGCGGCCCGCGTTAGAGGAAGCAACCTCTATCATCGAAACCTTCGACCAGTTGCCCGGCGCGCTGGATCAAATTTGGACCTGAAACGATGAGCGATTGGAAACCGAAACGATTCTGGACCCAAAGCGCAGTGGTTGAGACCGAAGGCGGCTTTACCGTCGAGCTGGACGGCCGACGTGTGAAAACCCCGGCCAAGGCGGGGTTGGTCGTGCCGACACAGGCCATGGCTCATGAAATCGCCACCGAGTGGGACGCGCAGGAAAAAGAGGTCGACCCGACCACCATGCCCTTCACCCGCTCGGCCAATGCAGCCATCGACAAGGTCCGGCATCAGCACGCCGAGGTTGCAGATATGCTGGCCGACTACGGCGATTCGGATCTGCTGTGCTACCGCGCCACGCACCCGCAAGAGTTGCAGCAGCGGCAGGCGGATCAGTGGGACCCCGCCCTTGATTGGGCGGCCGAGACGCTTGCCGCGCGCCTGCTGCCGGTCGCGGGGGTTTTGCATCAACCCCAGGACCCGCAAGCTTTGTTGGGCCTGCGCCAACGTGTCCATGGTTTCAGCGACTTCCAGTTGGCCGCCTTCCACGATCTGGTCAGCCTGTCTGGTTCACTGGTGCTTGGATTTGCTGCCACCGCAGATTGGCGCCCTGCCGAGGAGATCTGGCAAGCCTCTCGATTGGACGAGTTGTGGCAAATCGAACAATGGGGTCACGACGACGAGGCCCACGCCGCGTCCGAGGTCAAAAGGGCCGCTTTCCTACACGCCAAGCGGTTCTTTGACCTCTCGGTTTGAGCCCTTATGCTGGAATTTTTGCCGTTACTGCGGACATCTGGAAGATGATCCATCGTTTTCACTGATCCGACCCTTGACGTTTGTTTATGAATGCGACCAAACTCGGGCGCACTAAAGGGGAGACACCTTTGGGGAAACCTTTCTGGTGCCAAAGGTGCCGGACAGAGCCGTCTCTGGACAGAGGCGGAAAATCAGGAAGAGGTAAAAATGAAAAAATCCGTAATCTTGGGCGTGGCAACCGTTGCCGGCCTGGCTGCAGGCGCAGCGGCAGCGGGGACTGTCGATGATGTCAAAGCGCGCGGTAAGCTGAACTGCGGTGTGACCACCGGTCTGGTTGGCTTTGCTGCACCAGACGCGAATGGCGAATGGCAAGGCTTTGACGTCTCGCTGTGCCGCGCGGTCGCTGCTGCCGTTCTGGGCGATGCAAGCGCCGTAGAATTCGTTCCGACCACTGGCAAGACGCGTTTCACCGCGCTGGCCTCGGGCGAGATCGACATGCTGGCCCGTAACACCACCTGGACCTTCAGCCGCGACGTCGACCTGAAATTCGAATTCGTGGGCGTGAACTACTATGACGGTCAGGGCTTTATGGTTCCCAAGGCGCTGGGCGTCAGCTCGGCCAAGGAACTGGACGGCGCAACCGTCTGCATCCAGACCGGCACCACGACAGAGCTGAACCTGGCGGACTTCTTCCGCTCGAACAACATCAGCTACGAGCCGGTTCCGATCGAAACCAACGCCGAAGCGCAGCAGCAGTACTTGGCTGGCGCATGTGACGTCTACACCACCGACGCATCGGGCCTGGCCGCAACCCGCGCCACGTTCGAAGATCCGGCGGCGCATGTCCTTCTGCCCGAAATCATCTCGAAAGAGCCTCTGGGCCCGCTGGTCCGTCACGGCGATCACGAGTGGGGCGACGTTGTCCGCTGGACTCTGAACGCGCTGGTCTCGGCTGAAGAGCTGGGCGTGACCTCGGCAAACATCGACGAGATGGCCGCTGGCACCAACAACCCCGAAGTGAACCGTCTGCTGGGCAGCGAAGGCACTCTGGGTGAGATGCTGGGCCTCGACGCTCAGTGGGCGATGCGCGCGATCAAATCGGGCGGCAACTATGGTGAAGTCTTTGCCAAGAACATCGGCGAAGAAACTCCGATCGGTCTGGCACGCGGCCTGAACGCGCAGTGGACCGATGGCGGCCTGCTGTACTCGCCGCCGTTCCGCTAAATCCTAAGGAAAAGGGCGCGGGGGAACCTGCGCCCTTTTCTCATCAAATTGCTGCGGACAGCTCATGAGCGGGGAGAACCCTGCCGGAAAAGAAGAATCCGCAGACTACGGGGATCCAAAATATGTCGACTATGACCGACCCGCCGAAAGCTGACTTTCGGTTGTCTATGCTCATAAACGATACCCGCTATCGCTCGCTGACATTTCAAGTGATCGCGGCCATCGCTATTGCGCTTTCCATTTGGTATCTGGGCAATAACCTGATCCAGAACCTGCGGGCCGCAGGCCTGAACATTTCCTATACTTTTCTGGGCGATCCGTCCGGATACGACATCAACCAGCGTTTGATCGAATATGACAGCCAGTCCTCGCATGGACGTGCGGCTGTTGTGGGCATTCTGAACACTCTGCTGGTGGCGTTTCTTGCGTGTATCACCGCCACTGTCTTTGGAGTGATCGCTGGGGTCTTGCGTCTGTCGAACAACTGGCTCGTCTCAAAGCTAATGGCGGTCTACGTCGAGATCTTCCGGAATATTCCTGTGCTGATCTGGATCATCATCATCTTTACGATCATGACGGCTGTGCTGCCGGGTCCGCGCGCCTTCCGAGGTGACAACCCGACATCAAGTATGCTGTTTGACTTGTTCGCCTTTACCAACCGCGGCGTTTATATCCCCGGGCCTCATTTCTCCAGCGGTTTTTTCAGTGCAGCTTTTCTGAATTGGTTGCTGGTGATTGCTGTATTGATTGGATCGTGGTTCGCCTCGCGCGAGGTTGAGAAGCGTGCAACCCTGCAACAGGAACAGACCGGCCAACGACCCAAAACCGGCCTTGTCAAACTGGGTGTCTGGCTAGTGCCCGTCGCGTTGCTGATGGTGCTGATGGGGCTGACTTGGGATGTGCCCGAGCTGAAGGGTTTTAACTTCTCCGGTGGCATCAAGATCGGTGGACCTCTAATCGCACTTTGGTTCGCCTTGTCGATCTATACAGGCGCCTTCATCGCGGAAAACGTGCGCGCGGGTATTCAGGCGATCAGCAAAGGCCAGACTGAGGCTGCTGCTGCGTTGGGCCTGCGCCCCGGTCGGATCATGAATCTTGTGATCCTGCCTCAGGCATTGCGTGTGATTATCCCGCCGTTGATTTCACAGTACTTGAACATCACCAAGAACTCGTCACTGGCGATTGCCGTGGGGTATGCGGATATCACCGCCACTTTGGGGGGTATCACGCTGAACCAGACTGGCCGCGCGATTGAGTGTGTTCTGCTGCTTATGCTGTTCTATCTGACGGCTTCGCTGCTGATCTCGATGGCGATGAACGTCTACAACGCATCCGTCAAGTTGAAGGAGCGCTGAGCCATGGCTGATCAAACAACAAATCCGATCGCTTTTGTGGCTGAAGGCACCATTCCTCCTTCTCCTCCACCAGCGAACCAGACGGGGATCGTCAAATGGCTGCGCGAGAACCTGTTCTCGGGCGTGACCAACACGATCCTGACGCTTTTGTCTTTGATTCTGATCTATGTTCTGCTCAAAAACACGTTGCCGTGGATTATGAACGGGGTATGGAATGCCAATTCTCTGGCGGAATGCCGTGAAATTCTGGCTGGTAAGACTGGGGCCTGTTTCGCGGTTCTTACAGAACGCTGGCCGCAACTGATCTACGGTTTCAAATACCCTGACGAGGCCTACTGGCGCCCGAATCTGGCATTCGTATTGATGTTGGTGGCTCTGGCACCGGTCCTATTCTTTGACCTGCCGCGCAAGCTGCTGGTGTTCACGGCGCTCTACCCCTTTATCGCTTTCTGGCTGATCTGGGGCGGCACTATTCTTGTTCCACTCGTGGCATTGGTTGGTTTTATAGCGGCAGGAGCAGTGTTTCAGAAGCTTGGCCGCAACAGCTTCGCTGCCGGGTTCTTCGGCGCGATTGTGGTGGCCCTAATTATCTGGAATATCGGCGGGGCGCTGATCCCGGAAGACGCCAACGAAGGGGCTATGCTCACGGCTGTTCCAAGTCGTGATCTGGGCGGCTTTATGCTGAACATGATGCTGGGCCTGACCTGCGTGTCACTGTCGGTTCCGCTTGGGATTGCACTCGCACTGGGCCGTCAATCTTCCATGCCGCTGATTAAGTGGGTCTGTGTCATCTTCATCGAATTCATCCGTGGTGTGCCTCTGATCACGCTGCTGTTCGTGGCTTCGGTGATGCTGGCCTATTTTTTCCCGCCTGACAGCACGGTCGACCTGTTCCTGCGCGTTGTGATCATGATCACCATGTTCTCGGCCGCTTATATCGCCGAGGTTATCCGTGGCGGTCTGGCAGCTCTACCACGCGGGCAGTACGAGGCAGCAGACAGCCTTGGTTTGGATTACCCGCAGGCGATGCGCCTGATCATCCTGCCGCAGGCACTGAAGATCTCGATCCCTGGTATCGTGAACGTGGCCGTTGGCCTGTTCAAGGACACCACACTGGTTTCGGTCATTTCGATGTTCGATCTGGTGGGCATGATCCGGGGCCCCATCCTGGCGTCGACCGAATGGAACGGCGTCTATTGGGAGCTTCTGGGCTTTGCCGCGCTTCTGTTCTTCGTCGTCTGTTACGGCATCTCTCAATATTCCCAGTGGCTCGAGCGTCGCCTTGCCACGGACCATCGTTAAGGAGTTCAACACATGTCTGAACTTGCAGTAGAACGCGAAATCGACCGCTCGAAGATGCAGGTGAGCGACGAGGTCGCCATCGAAATCAACGGCATGAACAAGTGGTACGGGTCTTTCCACGTGCTGCGCGACATCAATCTGACCGTCAATCAGGGCGAGCGGATTGTGATCGCGGGGCCGTCGGGCTCGGGCAAATCCACTCTGATCCGCTGTCTGAATGCTCTGGAAGAACACCAGCAGGGCACGATCGTGGTGGACGGGACCGAGTTGTCGAATGACCTTAAGAACATCGACAAGATCCGGTCCGAGGTTGGCATGGTGTTCCAGCACTTCAACCTGTTCCCACACCTGACCATTCTGGAAAACTGCACGCTGGCCCCGATCTGGGTGCGCAAGACGCCCAAGAAAGAGGCCGAAGAGCGGGCAATGCATTTCCTGGAAAAGGTGAAAATTCCCGATCAGGCGCTGAAGTATCCCGGTCAATTGTCGGGTGGTCAGCAACAGCGTGTGGCGATTGCGCGCTCGCTTTGCATGATGCCGCGGATCATGTTGTTCGATGAACCCACTTCGGCGCTGGACCCCGAGATGATCAAAGAGGTGCTAGACACCATGATCGAACTGGCCGAGGAAGGTATGACCATGCTGTGCGTCACGCACGAGATGGGCTTTGCCCGTCAGGTCGCCAACCGTGTGATCTTTATGGACGCAGGCCAGATCGTGGAACAGAACGAACCCGAAGAGTTCTTCAACAACCCGCAAAGCGAACGGACAAAGCTGTTCCTCAGCCAGATTCTGGGCCACTGATCCATTCGAAATTTGGGAAAGGGCGGGGCTTTGGCCTCGCCTTTTTCTATTCGAGCAGTTCGCGCGGAATGGCGAAGTCCTGAACGCCCCCGCTGTGCCAGTCTATGTCGGCCCAATCGGTGATGCCAAAGCGGATGATCGTTGTGGCGCCTGTGGGATAGTCGTGAAACCGCGCATGATCCGGCGCGCGTCGTACGATACGGCTGGCAAATTCGGCAATACCGGGATTGTGGCCCAGCATCAGCACCGTGGGCTCGGTCGCCCCGGACAATTCGATCAACATCTCTTCGGGCTCCGCCAGATAGAGCGTGCGATGAAAGCAGATTTTTTCCGCTTGCAACCCCATCCGGTCCCAGGTCTCGCGCGTGCGGGCTGAGGTCGAGCTGAGAACCTCGTCCGGGACAAGGTTGTGCTGCTGCAACCATGCACCAACCGCTTGGGCGGACTTCCGGCCTCGTTTGTTCAAAGGACGGTCATGATCGTCAAGCGTTGGATTGCCCCAACTGGATTTTGCATGCCGGGTCAGGATCAGCGTCAGGCTCATGACGGGTGAAAGGCCCGCATATGGTGCGCGGATTGTTCCGGGTCGCGGCCTGCACCGGCGCTCAGAGGGCAGGCCAGCCGCGCCTGACAACCGCCGGTCATGCAGGTCTGGCCTTCGACGGTGGACAGGTGGTCATGGCATGCGGCCACGTTGTAGAATTCGCGGCTGTTTAGGGCCTCCACCGGACAGGAAGTCACACAAGGGGCTGGGCAGTTCGTACAGGGAGAGAGATCAGAGACCTCGGGTATGTAAAATTCCTGCTCAAAATGCAGGGCACCCCGATATGAGATCATCATGCCCACGGTATCATGTACCAGCGCGCCGACCGGACTGCTGAACGTGCGGCCCGATTTCAGTGCCCAATCGATGAACGGTGCATAGGGTGTGCCACCAAACGGGAAATGTGCGGTAGCGCCCAAATCCCGCGCCATCTGGCCAATAACACGGGTCGACCATTGGTCCACCGGGTCAGGTTCCTGCCATTCCGGTGCGGCTTTCAGAACGGGCCAGAAGGCTGAGCCTGCGCCCAGTAGAACCAAAGTGCCCCCGTCCAGTCCTTTGGCCTCGCTGATCCGGGGATGCGTTGCGCCCATCACGATCAGGCCTGCCTGATGCGCCACGCGCCCCACCCAGCCATAGCTGATCGCTGTGCGATAGGCTGAGGCTGGTGGAAGTGCGGTCATCTCTTTTTGGCTCTTTGGGTCAGTCAGGGCGGATCAATGACCCGGCGCCATGCTCGGTGAACAGCTCCAGTAGTACCGCGTTTGGCGCGCGCCCGTCCAGAATGACCACCGCTCGCACGCCGCTGTGTAGCGCGTCCAGCGCGGTTTCGGTCTTGGGGATCATGCCGCCCGCAATCGTGCCTTCCAGGGTCATTTCGCGGATCTGGCCGGCTTTCAACTCGGTCACGACCTCTCCGGCGGCATTCTTTACGCCCGAGACATCGGTCAGGAGCAGCAAGCGGTCCGCCTTCAGCGCCGAGGCGATCGCACCGGCGGCGGTGTCGCCATTGACGTTGAATGTCTCACCCCCGCGCCCGGCGCCCAACGGCGCGATCACTGGAATCACGTCATGGGCAAACAGATCATGTAGGATTTTCGGGTCCATCTGCGACGGAGAGCCCACGAACCCCAATGAAGGGTCTGTCTGCTCGCAGATGATCAGGTTGGCATCCTTGCCCGACAGGCCCACGGCAGTGCCGCCCTGGCCGTTGATCGCCTGCACGATGCGCTTGTTCACGAGACCGGACAAGACCATCTCGACCACTTCCACGGTCGGTTTGTCAGTGACACGCTTGCCGCCGACAAATTCGGACTGGATGTCCAGCTTATCCAGCATCGCGTTGATCATCGGACCACCGCCATGGACGATCACCGGGTTCACCCCGACCTGACGCATCAGCACCACGTCGCGGGCAAAGCTTTCCATCGCTTCATCACTGCCCATGGCGTGCCCGCCCAGCTTGATGACGACAATTGCCCCGTCATAGCGTTGCAGATACGGCAAGGCGCTGTTCAAAGTGGCAGCGGTGGCGATCCAGTCCCGGTTCATATCTCGTGTCTTCATGGCTTAGGTCCCTCTGACGTTCCGTGTTAGGGCCTTTGCACGGTGCTGCCAAGAGGTTAGCTATTCCAGATGAGCGATGATCGAACGCAAGGTTGGAATCCCGTCACCCTTTTCGGACGACGTCAGCACGATCTCCGGGAAGGCGGCAGGGTGTTTCGACAGCGCGCCGCGCACCTGCTCCAGCACCTTATCGCGATCCTTGGCCTTGACCTTGTCGGCCTTGGTCATCACGCATTGAAAGGTCACGGCGCTGGTATCCAGCAGCTTCATGATCTCGGCATCGACCGGTTTCACCCCGTGGCGCGAGTCGATCAGGACAAAGGCTCGACGCAGCGTTTGACGTCCGCTCAGGTATTGTTTCAGCAGCCGCTGCCATTTCTCGACTACCTTGACCGGAGCGTTGGCGTAACCATAACCGGGCAGGTCGACCAGATACAGCTCGGGGCCTTGGGTGAAAAAGTTGATCTCTTGCGTGCGGCCCGGCGTGTTCGAGGCACGCGCCAATCCTTTGGTGCCGGTTAGCGCGTTAATCAGGCTAGACTTGCCCACGTTCGAACGACCCGCGAAACACACCTCGAGCCGGTCGGGTGCGGGCAGGCCGTCCATGGCGACCACGCCTTTGACGAACTCGGATTCGCCCGCAAAAAGTTTGCGGCCACGTTCTTGCGCGAACTCATCCGGTGTTTCGGCTAGGGGAAAGGGCAGGGTGGTCATAGCGGTTGAACCTTGTCGCCCGGCTTGACCTCGCCGCCCTGGATCACTTCGGCGTAGACGCCAAAATCCTGATGATCCCATGTGTTCAGGGCCGCCAGCGTGTCAGCGTCGCGCTGCCCGGTATCCGGGTTCGCGGTTGTCGCAAGGCAACGGGTGATCCGTTCACGCACATTCAGAACGGCCTGACCGATCTGAATGTCGCGGCCCAGCCAGTCAAATTCTTCCCACAGGGGCAAGCCGTCGAACCAGATATTGCCGCGCCAGCGAATGGGGGACAGCTCCTGCCCCAGCTTTTGCTCGACCGCGCGATGTGAGGCCATGTTGCACAGGCTGATCGAGGGGAAATCGCTGTCGGTCATGCCGCGCCCGGGTACTCGGACAATCCGGGTCGAGGCCGCGCGGTCTACAGGCATCAACGGTTTGACCCAATCCAGAAAGACATCCTGCTGCGTGTCCGGCTGAAAGCGCAGCTCGGGGCGATCGGGATGGGTGAGGGTGACGATGTCACCGTCGGTCCGGGCCGAGATTGCCATCAGTGACGGTGCCTTGGCCCCGCGACTGAAATTTGGGCACGGCACCCATTCGGACCCATCGGCCTTGGACGCCTCATGCGCGACTGCCCAAACGCGATCCCCGGGCATGGTCTGCCCGGGGTTCAGAGTGACGGTCTGGACGGCCTCGCGGCCATGGCTTTTGATCGGATGCCGCCAGAGGCTGGTTACTTCACCGGTCATTTGTCATCCGCTTTTGGCGTGCGCTTGAAGCCTGATTTGATGTTGCCGAACACATCCGGTGTATAGCCCTGGCTGCGCATGATCAGGTATTGCTGCATGAAAGTGATCGTGTTGTTTGCAATCCAGTAGACGACCAGACCGCTGGCAAACCCACCCAGCATGAACATGAAGACCCAAGGCATCCAGGCGAAGATCATCGCCTGCGTCGCGTCAGTTGGGGCCGGGTTCAGTTTCTGTTGCAGCCACATCGAGATACCCAGAAGCAATGGCAGGATACCGATGAAGATCAGCGCCATGAAGCTTTCAGGTTGCGGCGCCGCCCAGGGCAACAAACCAAACAGGTTCATAATCGAGGTCGGATCCGGCGCGCTCAGGTCTTGGAAAGGGCCGAACCATGGGGCCTGACGCAGTTCGATGGTGACGAAAATCACCTTATACAGCGAGAAGAAGATCGGGATCTGCAACAGGATTGGCAAACAGCCCGCGGCGGGGTTTACCTTTTCCTTCTTGTACAGCTCCATCATGCCTTGCTGCATCTTCTGGCGGTCGTCGCCTGCGGCCTCTTTCAGGGCCTCCATCTGCGGCTGCAGCTCCTTCATCTTCGCCATCGAGACGTAGGATTTGAACGCCAGCGGGAACAAGATGGCTTTAATGATCAACGTCAGGCCGATTATCGACCAGCCCATGTTGCCAATCAGCGCATTGATGTTGTGCAGCAGCCAGAAGATCGGCTTGGTCAGGAAATAGAACCAGCCCCAGTCGATGCTGTCGATGAACTTCTGAACGCCTTCAGCCTGGTATTCGCGAATGGTTTCCCATTCCTTGGCGCCCGCGAACAGACGGGTCGTAACCTCTTCAGTCGCGCCGGGGGCTACAGACAATGTCGGAAGAACGGTTTCGGTTTGGTAAATCTTGCGGCGCGCATCGTATTTGGCGGCGGCTTTGAAGGCCGATCCTTCTTCGGGGATCAGGGTGGTCATCCAGTAGTGATCGGTGAAGCCAACCCAGCCGCCTTCCTTGACCTGAAACACCTCGGCCTGCGCACGTTCATTCGGGTCGATGTCAAAGTCGCGGACATCGCCATAGTCGATCTCGTCCAGCACGCCATCGGCCATGACCATGACGCCCTCGTGCAGGATGAAGAAGTTCTTGAGACCGGGCAGATCGCCATCTTCGCCGATCCCGTGACGGGCTAGGATGCCATAGGGGGCCATGCCCACTTCGGCCTGCGTGTTGTTTTCCACCGATTGGGTAACGTCGAACATATAGTTCTCGTCCACCGAGATGGTCCGGCGGAAGGTCAGGCCGTTACCATTATCCCATTTCAGAGTGACCGGCGTGTCGACGCCCAACGTCTCACCGCTTTCCAACGTCCACAGCGTATTGGGCCCCGGAACATCGGTGCCTGCAACACCTGCGCCAGGCGCCCAGCCGTACAACGCATAATAGGCCGATTCCGATCCCACCGGGGACAGTAGCTCCACAATCGGTGCGCCTTCTTCGATCGAGACTTTGTAGTCCTTCAGGAATAGCTCATCGATGCGGCCACCTGACAGGGATAGGCTGCCTTCCAGGCGCGGTGTGTCGATCGCAATGCGCGGTGCTTCGGCATCAGGCAGTGTTTCTTCCGCTGCGGCTGTTGCCTCGCCAGTCGTGCCTGCATCCGACGCGCTGGGCGTCTGAACCTCGGTCGCGTCGATGGCGCTGATCTCGGCCTGATCGGGCAGCGTCGTTTGTTCCGGCGGCGGGAACAGCACGAACCAAACGAGGATCACGAGAAAGCTGAGCGCGGTTGCGAGGATGAGATTCTTGTTCTGATCGTCCATCTGGGACAGCCACCTTAAGCAGTGAAACACACCCGGTGGGTTCAACAGAGTGCAGCCCCAAAGGTCAAGCGGATTCGCCCGTCAAACCGCCGCTGAGTGCGTATTTGTGGTGCAATTTTGCGTTTATGGGCCGGCTTTGCGACCAATCTTGGGCACACCGTTCAGCTTGTTCTGATGGGTCATGATCCAGTCGAACGTGTTTTCGAAGGGCATGGGCTTGCCAATCCCGAAGCCCTGAACATGGTTGCAGCCCAGCTGAGCCATCAGTGCGTGTTCGCCCGGCGTTTCGACCCCTTCGGCCAGAGTTTCGACGTTCAGCCGCTCGGCCATGGTCAGGATGGCGCTGACCAACTGCTGCTGGCTGGCATCCCGATCTGCCTTGGCCACAAAAGAGCGGTCGATCTTGATCCGAGAAACATCAAAGCGCTTGATCGACGCGATTGAGGCATGTCCCGTCCCGAAATCATCCAAATCAATGCAGCACCCCAGTTTCGACAGGCTAGTCACGTTGCGTGTAATCACGTCATCGGGTCGGCGCGAGAAGACGGTTTCCAGCACTTCAACGGCCAACCGGTCAGGGGTCAGGTCGTTTTGGTCCAGCTCCCATTTCAGCCGGTCGATCAACGCTGGGTCGCGCAGCTCATCTGAGGAGAAATTCACGCCGATCCGGGGCACAACGATCCCGGCATTGTCCCATTGACGCATGGCGGCGAAGGCGTGGTGGCGCATGGTTTGGCCAAAACGCTCCATTAGACCCGCCTGTTCGGCAAAAGGCAGAAATACATGCGGGCTCAGCACGCCTTTTTGCGGATGCTCCCAACGTGCCAGCGCTTCGAACCCGGTGACGCGGCCGGTATCCGTCGAAATCTGAGGCTGAAACCAGGGTCGAATCTCGCCACTATCCAGTGCGGCATCAAACTCGCGCCGCAGGTTGGCCCGGATGCGTGAGCGGCGCCGCGTTTCGCTTGAATAGGCGCGGATGGTCGAGGGGCCATTTCTTTGCGCCTCATCCAAAGCTGCTGAGGCAGCGTCAATCCATGCCTCAAACCCATCATTCCGGATGCTGGACAACAGGCTGAACCCGATCGAGCAAGACAGGTAAATGCCAGTGCCGTTCAGCACCACGGGTTCTTCGATAGTGGCTTGAATGCGCCCCGACATTTGGATGCAAGCTTCAAGATCAAGATGCTTGGACGGGTTTAGTCCGACTACGATTTTGTCCTCATCCAGCCGGGCGGCGATATCATGAGCGCGGATCACCGACAGCATCCGGCTGCGGAACTGATCAACCACATGTGCCGTCGCTGCGGTGCCGTGCAAATCCTCGAATTCAATGTACCCGTCCAATGCCACAATTAGGCAGGCCGAGTCGTCACGCGTGGTGGCGGTGGACCTGAAAAATCCCTCCATCCCTGCGGCAAAGCTGTCGAGCGGGATCAACCCGCTGGGCACGGTTTGGTCGCCGGGTGTTGTGGCCAGCGCGGAAAATGCCGCCAGTAAAAGCGGCAGGGTCAAAGCCACAGTAACCAAAGCCCGCTCTCCCCCCATCCAGAACGCGGCCAGGCTGATCGCAGGGGCAAAGGCCAGCGCGGGCGGGCCGCTGAGGGCGGTGGTCAGAACATTGAGAGCTTTTTCAACCGGGATACGTTTCCACATTGGTGTTCCGGGCCTTTCCCTTGGGCATCGCACGCTTGGGAAAACCGTAGAAAACCATTCTGAGTCAGACGTTAACGCAGACGCGGAATTTCATCCGAATTTTCGTCATTTTTGCCGGGGTGCAACGCAAGACCTTGAAAATCGAACAATTTCGGGTCCAGCAGACGCGAAGGCCGAGCGTTGGTCAGGGCGCGGAACATCACCTGTCGGCGACCGGGGCTGTTCTTTTCCCACTGATCCAGAATCTGTTTCACTTGTTGGCGCTGTAGCCCGTCCTGACTGCCGCAGAGATCGCAGGGGATAATGGGATAGTTCATCGCGATGGCAAATTTCTCGCAATCGGCCTCGGCCACATGGGCCAGCGGGCGGTAGACGAACAAGTCGCCCTCTTCATTCACCAGTTTCGGCGGCATCGTGGCCAGACGCCCACCGTGGAAGAGGTTCATGAAAAATGTCTCGAGGATATCGTCGCGGTGATGTCCCAGCACCACGGCCGAGCATCCCTCTTCCCGTGCGATGCGGTACAAGTTGCCCCGGCGCAAGCGCGAGCACAGCGCGCAATAAGTCCGACCTTGCGGAACCTTGTCCATCACGACGGAATAGGTGTCTTGATATTCGATCCGGTGAGGTACGCCCATGCGGTTCAGAAACTCGGGCAGAACGGTGGCCGGAAAGCCGGGTTGACCCTGATCCAGATTGCAGGCCAGCAGATCGACGGGCAGCAAGCCGCGCCATTTCAACTCGTATAGAACTGCCAGCAGGGTATAGCTGTCCTTGCCGCCGGACAGGCAGACCAACCATCGCGGCGGTTTGCCGTCTTTGTCATGGGCAGACGGGTCCACCATCCCGTATTGCTCGATGGCTTCACGGGTTTGGCGCACAATGCGCTTGCGCAGCTTCTTGAACTCGGTGGTCGAGGGCGCACCGGAAAACAGCGGGTGGATATCGTCAGCTTCGTCAAACATGCGCAGCCCCTACAATAGTTGCTGCAACCGGGCAAGGGCGGCGCTTAGCCGAGGCGGGCCAACAGGGCTTCGGTGTCCAACCCTCGAACCGACCCGGGCACCCGACCGCTGTCGCCGGTCAAGCGCGTCGCGATGAAACCATCGGCCACGGCAGGCGGGGCGTGGCGCAACAGCAGTGAGGCCGTCAGCAGCAGAGCGGTGCGTTCCGCAAACCAGCGGGCCTCAGCCTCGGGAGGGAGGTCAGGCCAGCGTCCGATATGATCCCGCAGGGCCGCATCATATCCTCGATCCACGCCTTTTGCGGCGTCTACTTCGGCGCGCAGCACTTCGGCGGCCAAAGGTTCACGCGCCAATGTCCGCAGAATATCAAGGCAGATCACATTGCCGGACCCCTCCCAGATGCCATTCAGGGGTGCTTCGCGGTAGAGCAGGGGCAGGGGTGTATCCTCGACGTACCCCATGCCGCCCAGTATCTCCATCGCTTCGACCACGACCACAGGGCAGCGTTTGTTGTTGAGGAACTTGGCCAGCGCCACGCCGATACGGGCAAAGGCGCGGTCTTCCGGGGTTTGTCCGTCAAAGGCCTGGGCCACGCGCATCCCAAGGGTCACTGCGCCCTGCCAATCCAGCGCTAGATCGGCCAGCACCACGCGCATCAGGGGTTGGTCGATCAGGTGGCGTTGAAAGGCACTGCGGTGACTCACCCAGTGATGCGCCTCGGACAAGGCGGCGCGCATCAGCCCGGCAGGGGCCATCGCGGTGTCCAGCCGCGTGTGATGCACCATCTCAAGGATCGTGCGAATGCCCGCGCCTTCGTCCCCTAACTGATAGGCCAGTGCGTCGTGATACTCGATCTCGGCCGAGGCGTTGGCGCGGTTGCCCAACTTGTCCTTCAGGCGCATGAGGTGGATGGCGTTGCGTTCCCCCTCTAACCAGCGTGGCACAAGGAAACAGGTCAGCCCGCCGGGGGCCTGCGCCAGGGTCAGGAATCCGTCAGACATCGGGGCCGAGCAGAACCATTTATGACCGCGCAACCGCCAATGATCGCCGTCCCGCGTGGCGGTGGTGGTATTGGCGCGGATATCCGATCCACCTTGTTTTTCAGTCATCGCCATACCCAACGTAGCGCTGTGTTTCTGCGCTATGGGCCGGATTGTAGGATCGTAAGTATGCGCGGTCAGTTTCGGCACCCAGAGCTGGGCGATACTGGCGTCGGTTTTCAATGCAGGTACCGCAGCATAGGTCATCGTCAGGGGGCAGCAATGACTGGGCTCGACCTGACTGGCCATATATACCATAGCGGCATGGGTCGAGTGGCCGCCGGGTTCGTCATTCCACGGTAGTGCGGCGTATCCGGCGCTTTGGCTTAGTTGCATCAACTGGTGATAGGCGGGGTGAAAGCGAACCTCGTCCAGCCGTCGCCCACCGCTATCGAACAGGCGCAGGTGCGGCGGGTGAGCATTGGCCGCGCGCGCCGCCTCGTGGATCTCGGGCATTCCCAAAGTTTTGCCATATCGGGCAAGCGGCTCGGAACACCCTTTGGCACGGGTCACACACTCTTGCAGCACAGGGTCCGCAGCCCATAGGTTGATTGGATCGCGATCGGTTGGTTGGTTGGTCACTTCATGGGTTGGCAGGGTATCGCGGGCGGGTGTGGTCATGGGCTGAGTGTTCCGCCCGCAACCCGTCTGGTCAAGCCTGACTTAGCGATGGTCGGACTCATCTGGCACTGGGTCATATCCGGTACCGCCCCACGGATGACATCGGCCAATACGGCGCGCGGTCAGCCAGGCGCCTTTGATGGCCCCGTGCTTTTCCAGCGCTTCAAGCGCATAGGCCGAGCAGGTAGGTTGATAGCGGCAATTATGGCCAACCCAAGGGCTGAAGATCAGGCGATAGGCCTTGACCGGCAGGGCAAAGACGCGCGCCAGCGGGGTCATTTCCGGTCACTATGGATTTTGCGCAGCGCATAGCGCAGATCGCCTAACAGCGCGTCATAGGGGCGGTTCGCCGTCACCTCGGCGCGGCCAATCAGGACATAATCCCAACCGTCGTGGCCATGCACCGGCAGAACGGCGCGTGCGGCCTCGCGCAGACGGCGTTTGGCGCGGTTGCGAGCGACGGCATTGCCCACCTTCTTGGAGCAGGTAAAACCCACGCGAATCCCCGATCCTTCGTCCAGGGTGCGCTTGCGGGCCTGTACCATCATCGACGACGTCCCCTGCCGCCGCGCGCGGGCCGCCTTCAGGAAATCGGATCGCTTCTTGAGGATGATCACAGGTGCAGACACGCAAACGGACGCCGCCGGAGGCTTGCTGGGCTGGACTGAACCATCCTCAGGGGCCTCCGGCGGCGTCATGTTCATAACCTGAAAGGTCGAGCGGCTTACGCGCTCAGCGACTTGCGGCCGCGTGCGCGACGTGCGTTCAGGATTTTGCGGCCGGCTTTGGTGGCCATGCGCGCGCGGAAACCGTGGCGGCGTTTGCGAACCAGGTTCGAAGGCTGATAGGTGCGTTTCATCGCTCCGTCTCCAATCTATAGCGGTCGGGTGCGGCGCAGATTCGCCTTGCCCTAGTGTTCGAAGCCCGTCCTCTACTGGGTGGCGGGGGGTAAGTCAAACCCTTAGGTGGGGGTTTTGCCGCCTTTTGCAACAATTCTGGTATCCCACCGGGACAAACGTTTCAAAATGACAGTGTTGCCCTTTTATTCCGTCACATTCCCTGCGGTCAAGATCAACGCCGCGTGAGGGGCCTGTTGCGCAGGCACTGGACAGCGCATGTTGTGTACAGATGAAACGCACAAAACCGGACACAGACATGAGCGATACAACACAGGCCCCGCGCAGCGGGCTTGCGCGCCATATTCCCTTGCTGGTGATCCTTGCCGTTGCGGTGGCGGGGTTCTTCACCTTGGGCGATTACCTGACCTTTGAGACCCTGCGCGATAACCGCGAATCCCTGCTGGCATGGCGAGATGCAAATTACTGGGCCATGGCAGGTGCATTCGTGGTGATCTATATCGTGATCGTTGCCTTTTCACTGCCGGGCGCCGCTGTAGCCTCGATGACCGGAGGGTTCCTGTTCGGCTTATTTGCAGGCACCGTGTTCAACGTGTTTGCGGCCACCATTGGCGCATCGGCGATCTTTTTGGCGGCGCGATGGGGGTTGGGCGAATCTCTGACCGCCAAGCTGGAGTCATCCGAAGGGACGGTCAAAAAGTTGAAGGACGGGCTGCGCGAGAATGAAATCTCGGTCCTGTTCCTGTTGCGCCTCGTACCGGTGGTGCCGTTCTTTGTGGCCAATCTGGTGCCAGCACTGGTGGGCGTCAAATTCCGAAATTTCCTGTTCACCACCGCGCTGGGCATTATTCCGGGCGGCATCGTTTACACTTGGATCGGTGTTGGTCTGGGTGGCGTGTTTGACCGGGGTGAGACGCCTGACGTGTCCCTACTGTGGGAGCCGTTTGTGATCGGACCCATCATTGGCTTGTGTATGCTGGCGGCGTTGCCCATCCTGATCAAAGCCCTGCGCGGCAAAAAGGACGCCTGATCTTATGCAAGAATTGAAGACGGATATCCTGGTCATTGGCGCCGGGTCGGGTGGCTTGTCGGTGGCTGCCGGGGCCAGCCAGATGGGCGCGGATGTGATCCTGCTGGAGGGTCACAAGATGGGCGGAGATTGCCTGAACTTTGGCTGCGTGCCCTCGAAGGCGCTGATCGCCAGCGGCAAGGCGGCTTACGGGCAGGCGCATGCCTCGGCATTGGGCGTCGCGGATGTAGTGCCGCAGGTGGACTACGCCGCCGCAAAAGATCATGTCCATGACGTGATCGCGCAGATTGAACCGATGGACAGTCAGGAACGGTTTGAAGGCTTCGGCGTCAGGGTGATCCGCGAATATGGTCACTTCGTCTCGCCCACGCAGGTGCAGGCGGGGGACAATCTGATCTCTGCACGGCGTGTCGTGATTGCGACCGGTTCCTCGCCAATGGTGCCCTCGATACCCGGTCTAGATCAGGTGCCATCCTACACCAACGAGACGATCTTCGATCTGCGCGACAAGCCCGAGCATCTGCTTATCATCGGCGGCGGCCCCATCGGAATAGAGATGGCACAGGCGCATATCCGACTGGGCTGCAAAGTCACCGTGATCGAGGGGATGCAGGCTCTGGGTAAGGACGACCCCGAGGCGGTAGAGATCGTTCTGGATTCGTTGCGTGCGGAGGGCATCGAAATTCATGAACAAGCTATGGTGGCACAGATTCGCGGCGCGGACGGAAAGGTCGAGGTCGTGACCGAGACGGGCCAGATCTATTCCGGCTCGCACTTGTTGCTGGCCGCTGGGCGCAAGGCCAATACTGATCGCCTGAACCTTGAGGCGGCCGGGATTGAGCCAATACGAAACGGCATCAAAGTCGACGACGCGCTGCGCACCACGAATAAAAAGGTCTATGCCATCGGCGACGTTGCAGGTGGGCTGCAATTCACTCATGTCGCGGGGTATCACGCGGGCATCATCATCCGCTCGGCCCTGTTCGGTCTGCCCTCCAAGGCGAAAACCGCGCATATCCCTTGGGCCACCTATACCGACCCCGAACTGGCTCAGGTTGGTCTGACTGAGGCGCAGGCTCGCACGCAGCATAGCGACAAGGTGGAAATCGCGCGCTTTGACTACCACCACAACGACCGCGCCATATCCGAGCGCAAAACGAAAGGCTTCATTAAGGTCATGGTCGTAAAAGGCCGACCCGTGGGGGCCACAATCGTAGGGCATCAGGCGGGGGAATTGATCAACTTGTGGTCGCTGGCCTTGGCGAATAACCTGAAGATGGGACAGGTCGCCGCGATGGTTTCGCCTTATCCGACGATCGGAGAGCTTAACAAACGCGTGGCGGGTGCCTATTTCTCGCCAAGGCTGTTTGAGAATCAGACAGTTAAACGAGTGGTCGGGTTCGTCCAGCGCTGGCTGCCCTGACTGGGAGGAGAGTAAAAAGTGAACTCGCTGTCGGGCCGATTTCTGATCCTGACCACGGTCTTCGTCATGTTGGCCGAGATCCTGATTTTTGTCCCCTCGATAGCGCGGTTCCGCGAAGACTTTTTGTTGAACCGGCTAGAGCGCGCCCAGATCGCGTCGCTGGCGCTGTTGGCCGATGACATGCTGGCCGATGATCTCGAGGCCGAGTTGCTGGCCAATGCGGGCGTCTACAACGTTGTTTTGCGTCGCGATGAAGTGCGGCAGCTGATGCTGTCTTCCCCCATCCCTGAACAGATCACCAAAACTTATGACCTGCGCGACGCAACCCCGTGGATATTGATCCGCGATGCGGTCGCGCGTCTGTTCACTCCGGAAAACGAAGTAATCCGTGTGATTGGTGAGCCGGTCAAGGGCGCCGGTCTGTTGATCGAAGTGACCACCGACAGTATGCCTTTGCGCATGGCGATGACCGATTACGGGCTGCGCATTCTCGGGCTGTCTTTCGTGATCTCAATCATCACCGCCTTTTTCCTGTTCCTTGCCGTGCGCGTAGTTCTGGTGAAGCCGATCAAGGGCGTGGTTGGCTACATGCAGCGCTATGCCGGCGCGCCCGAGGACGCGCGCGGGATCATCTCGCCCAATTCCAAGGTGACCGAGCTGCGTGAGGCCGAGGAAGCGTTGCAACAGATGCAGACCGAACTGACCCACGCGCTGAAACAGCGCGAGCGTCTGGCGCAACTGGGCGGGGCGGTGGCCAAGGTCAGCCACGATTTGCGCAATATCCTGACCTCGGCCCAACTTTTCACAGACCGGATTGAATCCAGTGATGATCCATTGGTCCGTCGCATGGCGCCTAAGCTGGTGAACTCGATCACTCGCGCGGTGTCATTGTGCGAAAGCACGCTGGCCTTTGGCCGGGCCGAGGAACCGGCCCCCACGCTGACGATGGTCCCCATGCGCGCCGTCGCAGACGATGTCGTTGCAAGCGAGCAGCTGGCCGTCGCAGGCGGGTGTGTCGAGATCGTCAACGAACTACCCGAGGATCTGATCGCTCGTGCAGATCCCGAACAGATTTTCCGGGTGATCATGAACCTTGTGCGCAATGCGCGTCAGGCGCTTGTGGCCGCTGGGAAGCCCGGTAGAATCACGATTGCCGGATGTGAATATGAAACGAACTGGTGCATCGAGATACGGGATAACGGACCGGGATTGCCGCCCAAGGCCCGCGAAAACCTGTTCACGCCCTTTCAGGGTGGCGTGCGCAAAGGCGGCTCGGGCCTGGGTCTGGCAATTTCGCAGGAATTGGTGCGCGGTCACGGCGGCGACCTCGTTATGGCCGAGACGGGCCCGATGGGGACTACCTTTGAAATCCGCCTGCCGCGGGGCGATGTGACTTTTTAAAATATTTTTGCAGAATCGGCTTGCACGTCCCGAACACGGGGTCTAAACAGCGCCTCACCAACGCGGACCGATAGCTCAGCTGGATAGAGTACTTGACTACGAATCAAGGGGTCGGGGGTTCGAATCCTCCTCGGTCCGCCACTTGGTGATTTTCCAAAATTTCGATGAGACACATTAGGTTGCTTAAGCCTCTGTGTTTTATGGCTGCAGCCGGTTTGGTGGGTTTCGTTGGATTTTATCCGATCATACCCGTGTACTTTCATTGAGTGGTATATTTTGTGGTATTGTCAAAGCTGCGCTCGGCGGGAAGCTGACAAAGAAGCTGGTAGAGAATATCGGTCCGGGTCGGCGTGGTGACGGCTTTGGCCAGTACCTCGTTGTTGATCCATCTGGAGCGCGGCGCTGGATCGTGCGCGTAACGGCTAAGGCACAAAAGAACCGCAAGGGCTCTCCCCTACGCACAGATTTCGGTTTGGGCGACTCGGATTTGGTCACATTGAACCAGGCGCGCAAGAGGGCGCTCGGATACCGGCGGATGGCGAAAGCGGGTTGAACCCGCGTTTCAATGCTCAGCGTGAAATCTCGACCTTCGAAGAACTCAGCCGCCAGATCCACATCGAACGCCCGCCCACATGGAAGAACGCCAAGAATGGCCAGCAATGGCTCAATACTTCCCGTGACTATGCGTTTCCCAAGATCGGCCGCATGCCCGTGGATAGCGTCGATTAGCCCGAAGTGCTGATGTGCCTGTCGCCCATCTTGACTGAGAAACACGAAACTGCAAAGCGACTGTCTCAGCGTATCAAGACGGTGCTCGACGTGGCAAAGTCTAAGGGCTTCCGCTCTGGCGAGAACCCGGTGACCGCGATCCGCGAAGGCAAGGTGCTGCCTACCGTCAAAGCCAATGTTCAGCACCACGATGCTATGCCGTGGCAAGAGGTGCCGGCGTTCTATGCCGAGTCGCAGACCCGTTCAGCCATGGCCGCCAAAGCTCTGCAGTTCACCATTCTTACCGCCTGCCGCACTTCAGAAGTGTTGGAGGTGAAATGGCCCGAGGTCGACGTAGATGCGCATCTATGGACCATACCTACGGAGCGCATGAAAGGCGGGCAGGTAGGTCCATCTTGTCCCCTTCACCGATGAAATACTGGCCATTCTGGAGCCGCTGCGCGCGCTGGCATCTGACTATGTGTTGGAGGGGCAGATACGAAGCTGCAGAAATTGATCAACTGACTCGGCGCCGACCAGTGCCAAGGCAAAGCAGTCATTCGACCGAACTGTTTCGATAACGGCTTCGCGCCCATACCTCCCCGATACTGCACAGCACCGTATGGCTGCTCTTGCCTATTGGCTGCCTGCCATACCAGCAATCATTGCGCTTAGCGCGACGAGTTGGACAAGCATGAGTGCTTTGTCATTCCACAGTGCGCCAACGGCGAACCAACCAACGAGACCGACAAGAAACATGTAAAGGTTCCAAGGTGTCCAGCTAAACCCCGTTGCGGTGTATCCCATGATCTGAACAGCAGATGCGCCCCACTTGACCGTGAAGACAAGGCGCTCGCGCGGCAATACAAAGGCCAAGGCGTCAGACTGCACGGGTCAAACCTCCGTCGATACGCAGGTTTTGTCCCGTCATGTAGCCACCATCTTCCGAGGCGAGCCATGAAATGAGAGAAGACACCTCTGACGCGAAACCGTAACGCCCCATGGGAATACGCGATTTGCGGTCTTCGGTTTCGGGCAGGCTATTGATGAAGCCCGGAAGGACGTTGTTCATGCGAATGTTCTCTGACGCGTGTTTGTCCGAAAAGAGCTTCGTGAATGCTGCAAGCCCGGCCCGGAATACCCCCGACGTTGGAAAGAGAGGGTCGGGTTCGAATGCCGCAAAGGTTGAGATGTTGATGATTGCTCCGCCGCTCTGCGCCTGCATTGTCGGCGTGACAAGCCTTGTAGGGCGGACCACGTTCATCAGGTACACTTCCATCCCTTTATGCCATTCGTCGTCGTTGATTTCGAGAATCGAACCCTTCGGTCCGTGGCCAGCAGAGTTCACCAAGACATCAATACGACCCCAACGATCCTTCGCGCCTTCGACCAAAGCGTTGAGCGCTTCTCCGTCAAGGTTAGAGCCCGTCACGCCAAAGCCCCCGAGTTCGGCGCCGAGCGCCTCACCCTTGCCTGACGAGGACAGGATGCCAACCTTGAACCCGTCTTCCGCCAATTTGCGGGCTGCATCCGCACCCATGCCGCTACCACCTGCTGTGATCAGAGCTACCTTTTCTACTGTCATATCTAGTGTCCTTTGGTGGTTGGGTTACATATGATAGGCTTGTTGAGAAAGTGCGATTGAGAATTGATGTTGCGTGGCAGTAGAAATACTATTGCAAAATGACTGAACTTCCCCCACTCAATAGTCTGCGTGCTTTCGATGCAGCAGGCCGCCGCCTTAGTTTCCGAGCCGCCGCCGATGAATTGGGCGTCACGCAAGGGGCCGTGGCGCAACAAGTGCGTCAGCTCGAAGCGCATCTTGATGTGGCCTTGTTTGAACGGGTACCGAAGGGCCTGCGGTTCACATCGGTCGGACGCATCTATCACAAGCGGATCGCTGACGTGTTCGCAGACCTTCGATCCGCAACTGCCGAGTTGGAGCCAGAGCCGTACAAAGTCCTTATCAGCGTCACTCCGACTTTCGCCGCAAAATGGCTGATCCCCAACCTACCCGACTTTTCCGCAGCATACCCGAATATTGATTTGCGGATCATGGCCACTGAGAAAGTCTCGAGCTTTCATAGCGACGGGATTGACCTTGCAGTACGCCAAGGATCGCCGCCCTTTGGCGCATCACTTGACGTAACCCTTCTGTTCAAGCAATTGCTCATCGCGGTAGCTGCGCCAAAATTTGCGACCAAGGACGATAGTCTTCTTGAGCCAGAAACCCTCAATAAACTTCCAAAAATCCATGACACCCATGATCTTTGGCCCAGCTATCTTGCGCATTTAGGCGTCGAGTACCAGTCTCCTCGTGACCTCCATCTGAGCCAAACGTCTCTTGCGGTCGATGCCGCTATTGTCGGGCAAGGTGTGGCCCTGGTAAGCCGGTTTCTAGTGGCTCATGACATTGAAGCCAGACGCTTAGTCGAGATTGGTGCCGCCTGGGATCCGGGCAGAAATGACTTCTATGTCCTCATGCCGCGAGCCACCAAAAACAATGAGTCGGTGACCAACGTTTTGGCATGGCTCAAGTCGCGCTCCGCCGAAGATACCTGAATGCCTTGAATGGAAAGCAGGCACTTAAATCATTCGAGCGAATGGCAGTTGAGTCCGCAAAACGGTCACTCAGTGAAATTCGCCAAATGACAGTTTTGCGGTCTAAAGCCGCCTCAGGCCGACGCTGCAGATTTCGCATTTCTACCGACAACCCACAAACACAACACCGCAAGCAAAATCTCTATCGCAAATGCGGCAAGAGTGTTTTCTGATGGCCAACCATCGAGGACGAAACTGATTGTCCTGCCGACGGCAAAAGCTGAGAAAACCGTAGCCCCAAGCAAGGCTGAGGCCTGGACCAACTTTTGGTGAAATGCTCCGCAAAAAATGATCAGGCCAAGTACTGCGAGATTGGCAGCAGGTGCACGCAACTCACTCATCAGGTTTGGTTGCGGCGAGAGTACGATGCCGTAGTTGGCATAGAAAGACTGTGGGTCCAGAGTGATTGCCAGACCTATGGCGAATGCCGTTAATCCGGACATGCCCAATATAAGTCTGCGTTTAAGTCCAAGTTTCATAATCGTCTCCATTGCCCTTTGACCCGACTCAAGCGGCTCTGGTCCACGCGCCAGAGGTTGCAGCTTTGTGTGCGAAGTTGGCGAAGTCGCGTGGCGTACGTCCAAGCGCACGCTGGACACCGTCGGCGAGGTTCGCATTGCGCCCGTCCAGCGTTTCACGCGCGATGTCCGTAATCACATCAGCAATCATCTCTCCATTCGCATGCGCGATTTCCGCGTGGAAGTCTTCGAATGAAATGGGCAGGTATTGCACAGTCCGTCCCATGGCGCGAGAAAGCTCTGCGGCCATGTCTGCAAACGTCATGAGACGGGGGCCGGTGACTTCGTAAAGTTCACCGATATGTCCGTCTTCGATCAGCGCGGCTACGGCAACATCGGCAATGTCGTCCACGTCGATGATCGGTTCGCGCACATCACCTGCGGGCATTGGCAAGACACCTGCTATGACTGGACCAAGCAATGCCCCTTCAGAGAAGTTCTGTGCAAACCACGCGGCGCGAATGATCGTAAATGGCACTCCAGAATTGCGAACGACCGCTTCGGCCCGTTCCGCATGGAACTCGCCACGTCCGGTCAACAACACAAGGCGCTGTAATCCTTTTTTCCGCGCCAATGCTGTGAACGCTTCGACTTGCTCAACTGCGCCTGGGAATGCGATGTCAGGAAAGTAGGAAATATAGGCGGCCGAGACGCCTTCCAGAATTGCGGGCCAGGTCTGCGGTTGGCCCCAGTCAAATGGCGTTTCACTGTTCCGCGATGCGCGCCGGACTGTCTGGCCTTTTTCTTCCAGACGTGTCGCGATCCGCGATCCCGTTTTGCCTGTTGCGCCAAGTACGAGAATGGTTTGCTGTATCATTGGTCATCTCCATGAGTTCAGTTGATGACCCGAAATTAGGCAACCAATAGAGATGTTCTATTCTTCAAAATCCAGTATTCTTATCCAATCGTCCTAAATGGATAGACGAAGAGCCAAATTTTAGCCAAAGTCGCGACATGAACAAGGTTGAACCACATGTCCCTGACCCAGATGCGCTGGCAAAGCCGATCGGCGATCCGCTGGGGGAAATCCTTCATCTTCTGAAACTCACTGGCACATTCTATTGCCAGTCTCGCATGACAGCACCATGGGGCGTATCCATCCCAGGGTTTCCCAGCGTACTGAGCTTTGCAGTCATCACACACGGGCGGTGCTTGATGAGGGTCGGTGACGATGACCCATTCGAGGTCGAAAAAGGCGATCTGGTCTTGATGACCAACGGAGCACCGGTCGGTTTCTTTAGCTCAGAAGACGCGCCGCTTTTGACGCTGGAAGAGTTGCCCATTCGCAAGGTGACCGAGCTCTATGAAACACTGGAGTACGGTGGTGGTGGAGCGGAGACGGGCATCATGTACGGCCTCGTCCGGATCGATCACGCCGCCAGTGATATGTTGATGGGTTTGCTTCCGGATGTACTCAAAATCGACCCGTGGGAAGAGGATGCCGGAAGCTGGCTACAGGCAACTTTGCAATTCATCGCAAAGGAGGCGCGGGAATTGAGACCAGGCGGCGAAACCGTGATCACGCGACTGGCCGATGTGGTTGTCATTGAGGCCATTCGTCGTTGGCTGAACAGCGCACCCGATGCGGATCGAGGCTGGTTAAAAGCTGCGCGAGATCCGCAGATCGGGCGCACGATAGTCGCAATTCACCGAACGCCTGCTGTGGCTTGGACAGTCGAGTCTCTCGCGGAGGTTGCTGGTATGTCCAGATCCGCTTTCGCGGCGCGGTTTACTGAGTTGGTAGGCATTCCAGCAATCCAGTATCTTGCAACGTGGCGTATGCACCTGGCCAGCGAAAGGTTGGTGTACACGGATCAACCAATCTCGCAGATTGCCGCTGACATCGGATACTTGTCAGAGCCTGCGTTCAACAAGGCCTTCAAACGGGTGTATGGCGCACCACCGGGAAAAATCAGGAAGAACGGAGTTCACTCCGTATCCAGGCGAAACTTGAGAAACTGAGCATCTTCGTATTCGATCTCGCCGATGTGTTTGGCGCCGAGTTTCCGGAGCGCACCCAGATTTTTTCGACTTGGTGGCAACAGAAACGTGACAAAGGGGATACGTTTGTCAGCGATCGCAAAATCGATTGCCATTTTGGAAATCCGTTTCCCAAGTCCAAAGGCATCGGGCCGCAAAACCAACCCAAAATCCCATTCGTCACCTTCTTTTTGAAAGCCCCCCCAACCAACAAACCGACCGCCTGACAAAAACGCCCAATGTCCAAGGCCGTCCCGTGCCCAGTAGCCTTCCTTCTTGGCGATAAACTCTCTTGCGACGTCAAAATTCCGTTTGAACGTCAATAGCGGCATATGCTCTGCTACCCGGGGGTCGGACATATGAACCGCAATGTCATTCGGATCGATTTCCGAAAGGCGTGCAAATGAAATCCCATCTTTCATCATTATACTCATTTGATGGCCCGAGCTGTCCCTTGCATGCAAAGTAATTATGGCGCGAATACTGTTTCACAACTTTCTCGCGACAATGTACCGGCTCGGCAATAACCCGGCTTGATCCGCTGTCTCGACGATATCGAAGCCCGCAAGTTCAATGGCGTGCTGGAGTTCAGCTACGGATACAAAATTTACGAACGGAGCTTTCCCGAGCACCTGCATAATCGGGATCGCTATTCGGCTGACTATGCCATATTTGAACCCTCCACTCTCTGGCGCGCAGACGGTTTTGGAAATGAATACCCCACCGGGTTTTGTAAGGGTCGCAATGTGTTCGAGTGCTTGGCCCAGATCGGGAACAAGGTGCAGCAGATTATGTGCGAGGACAGCGTCGAAAGAACCTTCGTCAAGATCGTGCTGCAAAACCTCGGCCACTTTGAACGTGACATTCTCCAGCTCTTCTGCAGCGAGTTTCTCGTTGGCGATTTCGATCATCCCCGGTGCGAGATCGGAGGCAGTTATTTGAGCCACATGCGGTGCCAGTAGCAACGCGGTCGACCCCGTTCCACAGCCGATTTCTAGCACGCTGTCTTCGGCATTCAGGTAGGACTTTGTGCGTGCGAGCGTGTTCAGATACCCTTCCATATTTCGGATAGGATCAGCCGCATATTTGCGCGAAATCTTGCTCCAAAATGCGGCATCTTTGGACAATGCAGCCATATCGTTTCTCTTTTCTTTTGGTGTCACCGCAGCCAATATTTTAAAATGCCGATTTATTAAATTGCCAGTTATTGCAGAACTGTTATGCATTAATGCATGAATTGGAAGGTTATCGATTTCGATTGGAACCAGGCTCGGTCCTTTCTTGCAACGGCAGAAGAAGGCTCGTTTACGGCCGCGGCGCGCGTGCTCGGGCAGACCCAGCCAACCGTCGGTCGGCACGTCGCCGCACTAGAACTGGCGCTTGGCGTCACCTTGTTTGAAAGGGTTGGCAAGTCGCTTAATCTGACAACAGCCGGTGCTGAGCTTTTGGTGCATGTCAGTGAAATGGCAAATGTAGCGAATAGGATTTCTCTGACCGCGACAAGCCAGTCGCAAGCCATTGAAGGGCAGGTCAGGATCACTGCGTCCGACGTGATGTCAGCCTATCAGCTTCCGCCTATTCTTAAGCAGATCAGGCTCGCGGCACCACGGATTGAGATCGACGTTGTCGCAGCAAATGACATACGCGACATACAGCGGCGCGAGGCAGATATTGCAATTCGGCATGTGCGCCCAACACAACCGGACCTGATTGCAAAGCTCGTGGCAGAAGCGACAGCACATTTTTACGCTGCCCCTTCATACCTCGAACAAGTTGGGCGGCCACAAAATGACGGCGAACTTGCTAAGTTGGATTTCGTCAGCTTTGGCGATGTTGACACGATGATTGGATTTCTCAATCCGGCTGGCATCGAAATAACCCGCAAGAATTTTCGCATTGGATCGCAGAGCGGGATAGTGTCATGGGAGCTTGTGCGCCAAGGCTTCGGAATTAGTGTCATGTCAGACGATGTGGCGGCCCTTACACCCGGTGTGGAGCGTGTTCTGCCAGAACGCGAGCCATTCAAATTTCCTATCTGGTTGGCCACACACTCTGGGTTGCAAACAGCGCGAAGGATCAGGTTGGTTTTTGATCAGCTTGCAGACCATCTCGGCTCGCGGACAAATTATTGAACGTGAGTTGGTTTGGTGTCGTGATCTAGAGTCTGCTTCGGGCTCGGTGCAGACGTTCGGCAGAATTCAGTGAATGTCTGCTGCGCGGACTTAACAGACGTTCCCGACAGAGCGAACTAGCGACCACTTCGGTTTCAGAAAATAGACGCGCGGGGTGCCGAGGTTATTACACCCCGCGCAACACTCAATCGAGTGTATTCTTGTAAATCACCCCATCCTTCATGATGAGGTCGATGTTGTTTGTGAAATCGACGAGCAATTCAACGTCTTCGACAGGGTTGCCCTTCACAAGCAGAAGATCGGCGTAAGCGCCTTCCGAAATAACACCCAAAGGGCCATCCTGGTAGGGATTGAGCGGACCAGAAAGTGCCAAAAGTTCAGCTGTCTTCGACGTCGCTTGCTGCAGAATTTCGTGGCTGCTCCAGACTTCAAGACGATACTTAAACTCATCGTTCTGCTTGGTCAGCGCAACAGGATCACCGATGATGTCCGTTGAGAAAGCAACGTTCTCGATCCCAAAGTCCTTTATCAGCTGCATTTGTTTTCTCGCACCGGCCTGCACGCTTAGGAATTTTGCACCAGCGCTTGGCCCCAATGCCATGACGACGGCCTCCTCTTCCAAACCCAATAGAGAATAGAAAGGCACAATCCACGCATCCGCATCCTTAATGGCCTGAGCACCGACTTCGGTCATCAGTTGTCCGTGTTCGATACTAATGACGCCTGCCTCAATGGAGCGCACGATGGATGCGTCTGTGTAGGCGTGCACCATCACGTAGGTTCCCCAATCAGCCGCCGCTTGCACAGAAGCCTCCAACTCTTCGGGCAATCCCTGTACCGTATGCAGTGGATCAACGCTGGAGGACACGCCGCCTCCCGCCATGACTTTGATCTGCACTGCGCCAAGCCGCAGGGCCTCGCGTGTCGCACGAAGTGTTTCAGGCACACCATCTGCCAAAAACTCTACGTGCTGATTGAAGAAAGACGGATGCGCGCCCATGAAATTGGGGTGCGGTTCATTGTAAAGCCGGTGCTCACCATGTCCGGAGGTTTGTGAAATAACCGGTCCCGATGCATAAATGCGCGGTCCGACTGCTTTGCCACGTTCAATCGCCTTGTGCAGTCCAATCGCGGGGCCACCGGCATCACGGACAGTTGTAAAACCGCGCAGAAGCATCTTTTCTGCTTCAATTGTTGAAACTGCGCCCCAATACATCCAATCGAAGTTGTCCCTCAGATCGGCGAGCGGTTCCGTGATCGTCATGTGGACATGCGCATCGATCAATCCCGGCATGAGCGTCCGACCACCGCCGTCAATGATCCGAGCATTCGCTGCGGCAAGAGGCTCGGCAGACACTTCAGCGATAAGGTTGCCGACCACTAGCACGTTAGCGTTCTCGATCCGCTGCTCACTGACACCATCGAAGACGTGGACGTTCGTGAAAAGGATCGGAAAGTCTTCTTCTTGTGCAACGCTTTGTGACGCCGAAAGTCCCAAGATGGAAAGCGTCGAAGCGGCTGCGACTGCCTTGAGCAATACATTTGGATTGAATTGGACACCCATCAATATATCTCCCTGATTTGTAAATTCTGACCTTAGATGTACGTTAGCAGGAAGCGGGAAATTCGCGTGTTGCCATTTCTGGACAATTTCTGCTTTCTCAGTCCAGTAAGGATAACTCATTGAACAAGCCACTGATCGCCCAAACGACGCTTCCAGTGATGCAGTCAAAATTTTTGGCAGAGGTGATTGACCGAGCCTGTAAGTTGGGTGCGGATCGCAATCAAATATTGGAAGGGTGTTTGCTGCGGCCCGAAGTATTCGACGCACCAAGCCAACCAATACCCAGTGCCTGCGTCTATCTGGCCTCGACACAAGCAGCACAGCAGTCGGGTAATCATTACCTCTGCGCGGAGATCGCACGAGAGTATGAGTGGAACACCGGCTTCGTGCCTCCAGCCACTATGAGCAACACGCCCAGCTTAGGCGATCTGCTGGTGGCCTGGTTGCACTTTGTCGAGACAGTTCAAGTCTCGATGCACTACCAACTGATCGTTGAAACAGAACGCGCCAATTTGGTCGGGAGGCGCTTTCTCAAAGCGCCGCAACCGCCTGGGCAAGCGGACGCATGGGATGTCGTTACTTGGTCTGAAATGTTGAAGGCGAGATTGGGGAAAGTTTGGGATCAAAGCGACGTTGAAATTCATGTGTTTGATCCTCACGCTATCCCAGCCGAATTGGTGCCGTCGCACAACGTGAAGAAAGCCGACGCTTGGGGTTTGAGCATGTCGTTTCCGTCAGCTTGGCTTATGCAACAATCCCCGTTTCCCAGAAACACAGAACCGGACAATGCTTCCACGCAACAACAACCGCTGGATTTGTTCGCACTGTTTCGAGTGTTCGACTATTCTGACTGGCCCGGCTTGGACGGGCTGGCTGCCTTTGTCGGAGTTCATCCAAAGGCGCTGCAAAGAGAACTCGGCAGTCATGGAACGAACGGTGCGGAACTAATAGATCGCGCGAAGGAGCATCTCGCTGATCTGGGGCTGAGAGAAGCTACGCGCTCCATAACTCAAATCGGACGCGACCTGGGGTACAAGAACGCCAGCGCATTCACACGCGCCTGTCATCGCTGGTTTGGCACCTCTCCGGAGAAATATCGTCGGCAGTACGTTGCGGCGGCGCGTGAGTAGTTAGTGACCTTTTGAAGTGACTGCTTTGGGCTCGAAGAAGACGTTCGCTGCACTTTGTATGAGTGTCTGCTATTCATGTGTTTTACCAGTCGTTCCGTCATGCTCGAACCTGAGGCATTGAAGCGCTGGCTCCAATGTTAAGTGAGGTATATTGGGTGGTATGCATTTTAGATGACAAAATTTTGTATATATTTAATAGCAATTTACAAAAAATATTTGGTTGCTCCTTTCTCCGCAATTGCCTTCCTGTTGAACGTCACACGAACCTGACCCAACCGTCGTAGTTAGACCAGAAAAGCGGTGAGTATCCGACATCTGAGGGCAACCCAAGTCATATTTTCTTTTGTGAACGAAGTGAGATCCAGGGCTGCAGATCAGTCGCTGTATCTTGTAATTTGTTCGATCATTTGTGTAGTTTGCGATCTGCCAAATTGGGCCCATTCCTGCCATTGGTTATAGCACGCCGACGCTGCGCTGCGGCCCATCAAACCTGCCGTTCGCCAAAGGATCGAAATTCTTAGGCGGCCGAACTCACAGTCCACGGAAAGAGCCCTCATTCGCTGCCGTCGTGCGAATATCAGGTTCCGGGCTAATCATCAGAGCCCGAGCGCCCGTGTAGTCGCTGAACTGCCTGGCGGATATGGCGAAGCGTATCGGGCATCCCAGACTATCTGTAGCAGCAGGCAACTTAGTGTTCATGCTGCCTTTGGTTTGCCCGATCAACTGACGCCGCCCCGTTAATATCATGTTGCCAATTCCACAAACACCGCCCTCCAAGAAGTTTGCGACACAACGCCCACAATCAGCTTCACGTTCAATTGAATGGTCGTTGGCGCACTTGCCTGTTAGCTGCGCCACAGATCAACAGCAGGAGAATCCATGCAGGTTTCGGCGATTATTGTTCTATTCGGTGCTGTCATTCTGGCAAGTCTCTGGGCATCGCCTCGGCGTGCTTCGGTTTCGGGCTTCTTTGGTGGGACAACCAACGAAGGAGCCGCGCCAGGCCTTTGGACGTTGGTGCTGAGCCAAGTCACAACTTGGATTTTTGCGCGCTCCCTCATGAATTCTGCCATTCTGGGCTATTTCTACGGCATCGCAGGGGTTTTGGCCTATGCCGCGTATTACGGCTCCTTCCTGACTGGTGGTTTTGTAGTGCAACGGTTGCGCGCGCGGGGTGCACGGTCGGTTCAGGATTGGCTCCGCGACAGTTTCGGAACCATGGGAACAGGGTGCTATAACCTCGTGATTGCTCTCAGACTCTTGTCTGAGGTCTTTGCCAACCTGATCGTGGTCGGTCTGATCTTTAGCGCACTAGCACCTGACAGCGCCAATATCGGCACGTATTCGATCCTTTTGGTCGGGCTATTGGCGCTGGCCTATTCGGCCTGGGGCGGGCTCAGCGCAGCGCTTCGGACGGATGTTCTACAGATGGCGGTCTTTCTTGTGGTCTTCGCCTTGGCCTTTGTCGCGCTGGTTCTCAGCCCCAACTTTGATCTGGGCGCGGTTTTGACCGCCGAAGGCACTTCGGGCCCGCACAATGGCTGGGTTTTGCTGGTCGTGGCTTTTCTGCAGGTGTTCTCCTATCCCGTGCATGATCCGGTCATGATGGATCGTGGGTTTATTGCGGACAGCGATACAACCCGGAAGAGCTTCTTGCACGCGTTCTGGATTTCCTCGCTTTGCATCGTGGCATTTGGGTTCTTTGGCATTCAGGCGGCACTGGATGGGGCGGCATATGAGGGCGAGCTGATCAGCACCTGGGCGCAATCCCTGCCGGGCTGGGTTTTTATGGCGCTTTTGGTTTCACTCCTGGTGTCGGCGCTCTCGACGCTGGATTCCGCGCTGTCTTCGGCCGCGCGACTGGTGGTTGAAGAACTGTGCCTAGCCCCTCGCACCCTAACCGGTGGGCGCATTGCCATGGCCCTCTTCGCAGTCGCGGGCGCGGCGCTGACGCTCTGGGGTAACCAGACCCTGTTTGATGCCGTCGCGGTCTCGGGCACCGCCTCGATGTTTTTGACGCCGATCCTGCTGGCTGGGCTTATTGGCGGTCGACAGGTGGCCCTCTGGGCGTATCTTGTCAGCTTTGCCGCCGCCATGCTTGGCGCAATGGCTTACCTGTTCCGTGGGCAGGGTTTTGTGGCGCAGGTCCTCATTGATGGGCACAAATACGAGCAGCTTTTGCAGATTTGTATCTGTGTGTTGGTCGTGGGATGCATCGCTGTCTGGATTGGGTCGCAGCGCGCAGCGGGCAGGGTTGCGGGCGAATAGCTGACCAGCGCGACAGCTTGAACGGCCTATAAGAGACACTCGTCACGCAGCTCTGACGCCGCGGCCGCGCCCGCATTGCCGTCGTTCGCGGCAATCGCGCAATCTGGAAATGATCGTACTCGCAGATTGCAGACAAATCTGTGGTTCGCTGCAATCACCTCAACGGTCCCGACCAATGGCTTTCTTGCTTAATCTAGCGAATTGCCCAATTTCATTTGGAATGTCAGTTCCAAGCGCAGAGCTTCAGCACAATTTCTATCATTCTGACTACCTTGTAGAATGGTTGCAGCTAAGGCTTCCAATGAAGACAAACAATCCTCCGCTTCTCACCGGCCTCTTCAATTGGTGTTGTTTTAATTGACACATTGCCCTGCATGCGATCCGCTGAACCAGGTCATCCATTTTAACGCAAGGATTTGATGTCATGCCAGAATCGCTCAACCTGCATAAATTTGAAAACCTAAGTCCTTTCCAAATCAAAGACGAACTTATCAAGTTGGCGCAAAAAGAGGCGCGACAGATGGCTCTGCCATACCTAAATGCCGGTCGAGGGAACCCCAACTGGATCGCTACCAAAGCGCGGGAAGCATTTTTCCTTTTGGGACAGTTCGCCTTGACAGAAGCTCAGCGCCATCGGAATGAGCCGGAGGTTGGTCTGGCTGGGATGCCGCAAGGGCCAGGATGTTATGACAGGCTAAAGACGTATTGCGCCAAATCGGTTGAAGGAAACGGCCCTCCTGGTGCGGATACTTTGATGGCCACAGTTGAT
Source organism: Ruegeria sp. F12 (assembly GCF_056533885.1). Classification (NCBI taxonomy): domain Bacteria; kingdom Pseudomonadati; phylum Pseudomonadota; class Alphaproteobacteria; order Rhodobacterales; family Roseobacteraceae; genus Ruegeria; species Ruegeria sp. F12. Next base: position 60,459 of record NZ_JBQFOV010000008.1, read on the forward strand.
TTTGCGATTGAGAAATTTGGATTTACGCCTGACGATTTTGTGCTCGAGTTGACCGACGGTATTGTCGGCGACCATTACCCGATGCCCGACCGTTGCATGGAACACAACGAAATTATTGTCCACGAATACATTATGTGGGCGATGTGCGCGGGGCACCGACCGGATGCGAAGTTCGATATCTACGCGGTTGAGGGCGGAACCGCAGCGATGTGTTACATCTTCAAAGCGCTCAAGAACCAGCGATTGCTGAATGCCGGTGACACCATTGCGTTGGGTACACCGATTTTCACGCCCTATCTGGAAATGCCCGTCCTTGAAGACTATGGGCTAAATACAGTGGATGTCTCTTCGAAAGAAGAGGACCACTTTCAACTGAACGACGAAGACTTCGAAATTCTGTCCGACCCGAAGGTCAAAGCACTCTTTCTGGTCAACCCGGGCAATCCGTCTTCCGTCGCTATCAGCCCAGAGGTCTCGGCGCGGCTCGTCGAGTTCGTAAAGACCCGCCGCCCGGACCTGATCATTTTGACTGACGATGTTTACGGGACCTTCGTTCCAAACTTTCAGTCGATCTTGGGGCATCTGCCCGAGAACACCATCGGGGTTTATTCCTACTCCAAGTATTTTGGGTGCACCGGATGGCGTCTGGGCGCGATTTTGGTGGCCGAGAACAACATCTTCGACAAGATGATTGCGGATGCTCCGGATGAAACCAAGGCCATCGTCAACGCACGCTACGAAACGTTGACGCCTGATCCATCCTTGTTCAAGTTCATCGACAGGATCGTCGCCGACAGCCGCGATGTTGCGCTGAACCACACTGCAGGTCTATCGCTGCCGCAACAGGTGATGATGACCTTGTTTTCACTCGTCGAGCTTATGGACGAAGAGAAGGCCTATCAGAAATTCTGCTGGGGTATTCTGAAACATCGCTTTGACGAGCTGGTCGAAGGGATGGGCATTGAAGTTCCCGAAAATCCGCTGTTCGACAAATACTACGGTATTATCGACTTCGAATTCTGGCTTCGCAAATACGTCGGTGAAGAGGTCGTCGAGTGGATCAAGGAGAATGTGCACCCGTTGGATATATCCTTCAAACTGGCTCAGGACCACGGGATCGTGTTGCTGAATGGATCGGGCTTTGACGCGCCTAACTGGTCGGCGCGGGTATCGTTTGCCAATTTGGATGATAGTGCCTACCGCCAGATCGGAAGAGCGGTGCGCGCAGTGGCCACTGGCTACGTGCAGGCCTACCGTGCCTCGAAAGGACTGCCTTTGCATGGTTGAGGTCTAGCTGCAGCGTAGAGCAACGGTTCAGCATGATGATTGGCAATCATGCTGATCTCACCCTTCCAAGCCAGGACTCTGATTGTTGTGCGGTCTGACTTACGGAACAAAAGCCACAACCAAAGGCCCCCAGAGTGTCAGGAAGATATTGGCCACGGCATAGGTCATGGTGAAGGCTGGCGTTGGTGTCGAGTTCCCGGCTTTTTCCAAGAGTGTCGCAAAACCGGGATTACCCGAGCGTGATCCGGTCACAACCGCACAGGCCTCAACCGGGTTCTTGATACGCAAGGCAAAATAGTTGATCGGGAACTGCACGATCATGGGCATCAATGTAACCACAACGCCTAAAAGCAGAAGCGTGATCCCATATTCCTGAATCGCCTCCAGTGCGGGTTTGCCTGCATTTAGGCCAACCACACCAACAAACACGGCCAAACCGAAACTCTGAAGGAAATTCGCGGCTCCACGGTTAATACCGCCGATCTTGGGTTGCCGGATGCGCAAATAGCCGATGATCAATCCTGTAACCAGACAACCGAGGCCGGACCCCAAAGCCACCTTCGTTCCTGCAATGACAAAACTGATCTCTCCGATCAGATAGCCGATGGCCACCCCGATCCCCAAGGCAATGAAGTTGGTGACCGAGGCCGAAGGCGGCACATAGCCTGCAACTTTGGCAACTCGGTTCAGGTCGTCCTTGTGACCGACAATACTGATCTCGTCACCTGCGTGAATCTCGGTGTTGTGCAGGACGGGGACATCATGGCCCATGCGGGTGATCTTTGAGATATGAACACCGCGCCTTTGATCTGCCGTCAGAGCCTCGCGCAGCTCCACCAAGGTTTTGCCGGTCAGTTTACGGTTGGTGACCACGACGTTGCGACGCTCCTCAACAACGGTCAATTCAGGAGGATACTCTCCGATTTCACCACTGGCGCTCCCCTCGAACTGGGTCAAAGTCGTGACGAGGCCGGAGACGACCACAACGTCTCCGGCGTTGATTATCGTTTCAGGAGTCGGATCCACAGGAGCGCCATCGTGGAGTAACCGTTCGACGATCAGATCACCATCATAGCCATTTTCGATGTCCTTGACGGATTTTCCGGCAATGCTTGCATCGGCATCTACCTGATAGGCGCGGGCGTCGAACCGATTCATGGGAAGGAACTCACCTTCCTCTAGTTTGGGACCACCGCCGCCGAGTTTCTGAGCCAGCTTAATCGCTTCTTGCCGCAGATCGACACGCATGATGATGGGAATGATGCTAACTGCCAATATCGGGCCGATTGAGCCGAAGATGTAAGTAACCGAGTATCCTACAGCGATGTTGGTTTTCAGCTTTTCCGCCTCATCAGCGGCGAGCCCAAGCAGATCGATGGCGTTTCCAGCGGTGCCAATGATTGCAGATTGTGTCAGACCGCCAGCGGCCAGTCCTGCGGCCAGCCCTTTGTCCAAGCCCGCCAACCGAGCAACAACGATAACAAAAAACAACCCCCAGACGGTCATCATAAACGCGGCCAATAGCTTGGTCAGCGCAGTTCGGTTCAAGGCCGCAAAAAATTGAGGCCCCCCATTGTAACCGACCATAAATATGAAGAGGGAAAAGAATACATTCTGAACATCGGTACTAAGATTGATGCCGCCGATCTGGCCTATAAAGACCGCCACCAACAACGTGCCAGCAATGCCTCCTAATTCGAACTTGCCGACCCGAAACTTTCCAACGCCATACCCCAGGCCCAGACAAAGAAACAGAGCCATGATCGGGAAGGCGCGAAGTTGTTCTGTAATCAATTCCATTTTGAAATCTCCAGAGTCCAAACGCTGGACCTTTCCCCTAAAGATACAGAGCCTTACTGTATTGAAAACAAAAAATTTAAACACCCGAGGTCGTGCGGTCGTTTCGAAACTACTTGGAACAAACTCTTTTAAAGGGCAGGTGAACGTGGAACCCAATAGCCGTTTTGGGAATGCAGGTCACACCATACACTGTTCGTCTTTTAGGGTCAGGTCTCATAGCCAGTATATGGCAGCGCTGCGAGTGCGACGGCGGACAAGAAGAATTTGGGGCACCTGTCGTAGCGGGTTGCCACACGCCGCCAATCCTTCAACATTCCGAACATGATTTCGATCCGGTTGCGCCGTTTGTATCGACGCCTGTCGTACTTTACCGGTTTCTTCCGCTGCTTCCGACCAGGGATACAGGCCCGTTCCCTTTGTCTTTCAACGCTTCCCGAAGACGCGCCATCTGCGCATCTGTGAGCCAGAAAAGATCAGACACGGTCACCGCTCGTTTTTCGAACCGTGACTCATGCACCAACGCGGAAATCAATGGGTCCTGACCCTAAGGCGCACCAGGTAGAACGGTCTCTCTGCGATGAAATGGGAACGTGCTGTAGATGCGTCTCAGTAAATGTCGATTGTTAGACCAGAGCAACCAAGCTGCCAAATAAAACGTCGCGAACCGGCACGCGCATGACGTTTTTTTAGGCGGATGGTAGAGCGAACATTCTACACTATGTTTATGATTGGAACCAAACAAAAGATAGCTCGTGCCCTTCACCAACAATTCTCGGAGTTGGGTTTCGCGGGCCTAGGGGTCGAGGCATTGCGTGCAGGTGCAGATGTTTCGATCCGCACGCTCTATAAGCATTTCCCGAGCCGTGAAGAGATGATTGTTGGCGCCTTGGAGCATCGGGACGCTGCATATTTCGAGTGGCTTGCGGGTGGTCCGAAACAGGGCATTGACCATGTATTGTACCCGCTTGTGCGACTGGGTGACTGGTTGAGTGATGTATCAAACACTGGGTGTCTATTTTTGAATGCACTGGCGGAGCACCCCAACAGCGCGCCGATCTCCGATCTGGTTAAGGCGCACAAGCTCAAATTGGCGAATGAGTTTGAGCTCCGCTTAGAACGTATTGCTCCAGACCAGAACACGCGCCACGCAGCCGAAACCTTGTTTCTTTTGCACGAAGGTTTGACTGACGTGGCCCGCTTAAGGGGTCCTGCGGCGGCCACCCAATCTGCGCTTCTTGCAGCCCGCAAAGTGCTGGAAACGGAAGGCATCACATGAGTCACGGTCCTAAAATCGAAGAGATCCATATCTATCAGCACAATCTGCCGGTAAAGAATGGACCCTATACGATGGCCAATGCCGAAGTTTGGGCGCTGGACACAACACTGGTGAAGATTGTAGCGACCGATGGGACAGAAGGGTGGGGAGAGACCTGCCCGGTAGGCCCCACCTATGCCGAAGCGCATGCGCTTGGCGCACGCGCGGCTTTGAAACATATGGCACAAGATTTGATCGGTATGCCGCTCTGGCCATTGGTGTTGCAACGAAAGATGCACAGCCTGCTCAATGGCCACAACTATGCAAAAGCGGCGATAGACATCGCAGCGCACGACCTGTTGGGCAAGTTGCTTGAGATAAGAGTGGCAGACTTCCTCGGGGGTGCTGTGACGGAACGCGTACCCTCTTACTATGCGACAGGTGTGGGTGCTCCGGATGAGATCGCCCGGCTCGCTGCTGATAAGCGCGATGAGGGCTATCCGCGCCTTCAGGTGAAGGTTGGCGGGCGTCCGGTCGAGCTGGATATCGAAACGATCCGGAAAGTGTGGGAGCAGATCAAGAACTCAGGAATGCGTCTTGCGGTTGACGGCAATCGAGGTTGGACAACGCGCGATGCACTGCGCGTGAGCCGCGAATGCCCTGACATTCCGTTCATTATGGAACAGCCCTGCAACACGGTCGAAGACTTGCAAAAGATCCGCCCGCAAGTCACCCACGCCATCTACATGGATGAAAGCAGCGTTGACTTGAATACCGTGATCAGCGCAGCGGGGGCCGGCCTAGTAGACGGGTTTGGAATGAAGGTCACGCGCATCGGAGGACTGACCAACATGCGCAGCTTCCGAGATATCTGCGAAACCCGCAACCTGCCGCATACCTGCGACGATGCCTGGGGCGGCGACATTATCGCGGCGGCTTGTGTCCATGTTGCAGCAACCGTGCGCCCCGACCTTTGCGAAGGAGCATGGGTGGCCGCACCTTACATCGACGGGCACTATGACCCCGAAAACGGTATTCGCATCGAAAGCGGGTTTATCGCGCTACCCGAAGGTCCGGGTCTCGGCGTTACCCCAAATCCCGAGATATTTGGTGATCCTGTTGCCAGCTTCCAAGCGTGAGGATGGATATGAGATTTGTAGGCAAAAAAGCACTGGTCACAGGCGCAGCTGGTGGGATCGGGGCGTCAATCGTTTCCAACTTGCGGGCCGAAGGGGCGTTGGTGGCCGCGGCGGATCGAAATGTTGATGGCATTGATTCTGACGCTCACCTGCCGGGTGATCTGTCGCAGGCTGACTATGCAGATACCCTCCCTCAGGCTGCCAATCTTGCGCTCGGCGGCCTGGACATCGTAATCAACAACGCAGGCGTTATTACACGCGGTGCCGTAACAGAGACGACAGACGCAGATTGGGATCTCTCGATCACGGTTAACGTCGAAGCCCCCTTTCGCATTTGTCGGGCAGCAATCCCGATAATGGCCAGTGATGGCGGTGGGGCGATCGTAAACACAGCTTCGTGTTGGGGTGGAAAAGCTCCAGGCCCGAACCACGCGCTATATTGTATGACCAAGGCGGCAATCGCATCTTTGACCCAATGCATGGGAATGGACCACGCGCATCAGGGCATTCGGATCAACGCGGTGTGCCCAAATGAAGTGAACACGCCCATGTTGCGTAGCGGCTTTGAAAAGCGCGGTTATGACCCCGACACTGCCGTGGCTGAACTAGGGGCCACTGTCCCCATCGGCCGGATAGCTGAACCCCAGGACATTGCGGATGTCGTTTTGTTTTTGGCTTCCGACGCAGCGCGTTACATGTGCGGCGCACTTGTTGAGGTGAATGGTGGAAAGCCAGTCTCATGAGGCGATTTGAAGGGAAAGTCGCACTGGTCACCGGTGGTCGATCTGGCATCGGCCTCGCCATTGCAGAACGACTGCGGCAGGAGGGTGCGCGTGTATTCACGGCGCAACGTCAAACCGATGAGGTCTTTGAAGGCATTGTCGCGGACCTGAGCGATCCGCAGCTGCCCGCCGAGGTCGTCAAGACAGTGGTTGGGCGTGCCGGTCAACTGGACGTGCTCGTTAACAATGCCGGTATGATGCAGGAGGCCAAAATCGAAGACACGAGCATTGAGGATTGGCAACGTAGCCTGGCATTGAATCTAACGGCTCCGTTCTTGATGATCCGGGCCGCGCTCCCCCATTTGCGCAAAACACGCGGGAGCATTGTCAACACTGGGTCGATTGAAGGTTTGGGATCCAATCCTCGTCACGCGGCCTATTGTGCCGCAAAAGCGGGCCTGCACGGCCTGACTAGGTCTGTCGCTGTGGATCACGGAGAGGAAGGAGTCCGATGCAACGCTGTAGCACCCGGATGGATCGACACGGAACTCAACGAAGACTTCGTGAATTCGATGCCAGAGCCTGATGCGTTCCGACGTAAGATCGGCGGCATTCATCCGGTTAACCGAACCGGGCGACCCGACGAAGTGGCCGCACTGGTCGCATTTCTGGCGTCAAGTGAAGCCAGTTTTGTAACAGGGCAGGTCTACACGATCGACGGTGGTAGAATGAGTAAACTCAGCTTGCCTTAAGGCTTGCTGATCCGACTATTGCCTAAACAAATTTTCGCATTTCAAACACTCTTTCAACCGCACTTTAAGCAGCGGACCTTTATGCGAACCGCAGTATCTAGAACTTTGGGTTCATTGCCAGCCCCGGATGCGGCGTAGCATCCACACCTTCGGCAAATTTGCTAGAAGTTCCTCACGTCCCAAACCTGTCATAGGTCGAGATTTCCAATCGCTGCGGTGCTGCTCACCCGACTGGACCTTCGCGGTGCGAGCAAAGTGCTGTCTCTCACGGACTCACAAATCGTGGGACGAAGCGGGCGATCGCCAATCAAACGTCCGCTTTGTAGTGCGCGAGGAACATAGCAACGCAATCGTCCAAAACATTCTTTGATGTCGGGTTCTGACCGAGGAAGAACTCTGGCCAGAAGAAGAAGTTTTTCACCAGCCCCAAAAGCTGGTTGGTTGCGAAGGCCGGATCAGCTTTTCGGATGACGCCTGCGTCCATAGCTCCACTGATCAAGCCTGTCATTGGGTAGTCATGGGACTCGGTCTCAGTGAAAAACCGCCGGGAACGATCAAGGTCACGGATCAGCTCAGATAGAACCATTCGATTAAGTCCAATAGCTGTTTCTTCTGTGATCACCTCGACGTAGCGCCACAAAGCATCCTTCAGTTGCTGGGCAAAGTCGCGAGTAGGGTCATAGGATACCGGCTCCATGCGCCGGTTCTGTTCCAACATGATCTCTGAGATTGCATCGAACAGCGCTTCTTTGCTTTCGAAGTGATTGTAGAGCGTGCGACTCGATACGTTCGCATTTTTGGCGATTGAAGTTGTTTTCGCCCCCAGAAACCCCTGCTCTTTGAACTCATCGATGGCCGCATCGATAATATCTTTTCGTTTTTTTTCAGTACGTTTCACGATTTCAACCTCAAAAAGTAAAAAGATGTGTTTACAAACATCATCTATTCACCATAAGTAAACACAACGATTTACTTTAGCAAGGCGCAATGATGCCTGATCCCGAAAGGAACAAGACCATGACAACCCAAAATTTCACAGCGGGCAAAAACGAAGTCACCTTCAAATCCTTTGGCGTGGATTTGGCGGGCGATCTGTACCTGCCCGAAGGCTTTGAAGAGACAACGACCTATAAGGCTATCGTGGGGGCCAGCCCGTTCCCGCAGGTCATGGACCAAATCCCGGCAACTTACGGACCGGAAATGGCCGCGCGCGGGTTCATTTACCTTGGTTTCGACTACCTCGGCATGGGCGTCTCCCCGGCGCTGCCGGGGGAGTACAAGCAGTCGCGTTATATGTTCCGTCTGATCGAAAACACTTGGGACGCCGTGTCTTTTCTCGGCACGCTGCCGTTTGTTGACGAGATTTACGGTCTGGGCGTTTGTCAAGGCGGGTCCATCATCGCATCGGCAGCTGTGACGGACCATCGGATCAAGAAGATCGCGATGGTGTCGGGCATGATGGCGGCGGACGCTTTCCAGTGGACCGACCGCGATGTGGTTAACCAGCAGATCGCAGCCGCTAATGCGTCGATGCAGAAAATGTATGAAACCGGCGAGCCCGATTATGTCGCACCATTTGGGCTGAATGATGAGCAAACCCGCGAAGACTTTGTCGGATCAGGCGTCAATCCGATGGCCGGAGAATCCTATGACTACTACGGGCGTGATGGTGTCAAAGGCCCGGTCGCGGTTCCGACCTACACCAACATGCATATCGGAGACCAGGGCATGCAGTCGCTGATCTCCATCGGCGAAGCCTATGCCGACAAAATCGTGCAGCCGTCACTGACCATCTACAGCAAAACGGCTTTCACCGCGCCTTGTTCAACCCAGTTTGTTAAGAAGCTGACAAATGAACACGAGGAACTGGCCTTTGATGAATTCAGCCACGTGGACTTCTACTACAAACCTGAAGCTGTAAAGGCGTCGACTGACGCGGTCGCTGAGTTCTTCGGCAGATAAACTGTAAAGGCAGAGGCCCTTTCGCGACCGCTGCCTTTTCGATTGATGAGTTGCGGGATCGCGTGAACGGTCCCGCAGAAATCTCATCGTCATCCCGTGCGGTTGCAAAAACCTCGATCATCGTTTCGGGATTTTCCGCGAAGAAGTTGCAACCATTGAAGTGACGCGTGTTGCTGTTTTCAATCCCGCGTAACCTCAAGTTATAAAATAGAATATTTTGGTTTTCACGTCGACCGATGGCGTCAAGCGACAGCTTTGAAATGATATCTATGGACGCAGTTTTCGCGCAAACAAAGCCGTTCGCTTGGTCTTCGCCGTAGCTCGACCAGCTTGGGATTAATCATTTGCCCGGTTCCAGCCCGCACCATGTTCACAAGGAATGTGAAAGTAGCGTCCATTGACACATCAGGCTCCGTCCGCTTCGTGCGATCACCAGGACCGATTTAGTAGGTCGAATGTTGCGGCGATCATCGGGTTATCTTTGCGCCGTTTTAGCGTCACAAAGCACAGGCACGCAGGAACTGAAACAGAATTACAGACGGCAAGTCCAAAGGATTGTTTTTGATGAAGCGCGATGGAATCGCGGCAGAGGCTCAGGCCAATCCCGGATCTCACCATTTCAAGCATCGAAGCTTCTTGATCCACCAATGCGACCACGTTCGGGCGGCTGGCCTGATCTTCGAAAATCTTGGCCAGCAAGCGATGGTGGACAGAGGCTTCGGGAGTGCCAATCCAAGGCAAGGCTGCAAGCGAAGGCCAGTCGGACTCTTCCACCTGCTTCTGCCAGCCAGCTGGCCCGATCACGCGATACACAAAATCGGCCAGCTTTATGGCGTGCACAGGATCACCGCCGTCCGACCCAATACTGGAAAGGTCGTCGGGTCCACACAGGTAGAACCCGGCATCGACGCGACCCCGTCTGAGCCATGTCAGGATGTCCCCGCTGACCCCGTGTACCAACTCGGTTTCGACATCAGGATGCTCTGATCGCAGATGCGCCAACAGACGGCCCAAGCGTATGAACTCCGGATCGACGATCGTGCCGATCGTCAGTTTTCCACTCAAACGACCAATACGCTGGCGGGCACTGCGTTGGAAATCACTGACTGCATCGAGGACTTGTTGCGCCTTTGCCAAAACCGCAGCGCCGTCATGGGTGATCTGCAACCCAGTTGCGGTTCGGTTGAACAGCGTCAGTCCAGTCTCTTCGCTAAGTCGCTTGATCTGATGGCTGATGGCCGGCTGGGTAAGGTTCAACACTTCGGCTGCGCGGGAAACGCTGCCTTCACGGGCCACCGTTACAAAGGCCAAAATGGTGTTAATATTCGAAAACCGGTCCATATAAAATTTACTAATATGGCATTGTGCGAATTGTCATTAGATTTTTGTGTGCCTCTCGCGCAGAGATCAGTGAAGCCAATGATGCGGGGCCAGGTGAACAGCCTCCCGAACTTCGGAGGTAAATGAAAGGGTCGCGTACAAGAAAATCGGAATCCATTTCCTTTCCGGTGCGCATAAGGCGAAGCAACGACTGAATAGGTGGACGACACGGATGTCTGATGGCGCAAACAGGTTCGACTATATCGTAATTGGTGGCGGATCGGCCGGGTGCCTGATGGCCAACAGGCTGAGCGCCGACACCAAGAACCGAGTTTTGCTGCTTGAGGCGGGTAAGGCCGATACCTATCCTTGGATACACATCCCTGTTGGCTATCTCTACTGCATCGGCAACCCGCGCGCGGACTGGATGTACAAAACCGAACCAGCCAAGGGGCTGAACGGTCGCAGCCTGCTGTATCCGCGCGGAAAGACGCTGGGTGGATGCTCTTCGATCAACGGGATGATCTATATGCGGGGTCAGGCCCGCGACTATGACAATTGGGCCAAGCTCACCGGTGAAGAGGCCTGGAGTTGGGACAACTCGCTGGCCGACTTTAAGGCTCATGAGAACCACTACAAGCTAGACGATGGCGCCGACCCGAGCACTGGTGACAACAGCCGGTTTCCCGACCTGCACGGGCATGGTGGCGAATGGCGGGTCGAAAAACAGCGGCTGCGCTGGGATGTTCTGGACAGTTTTGCCGATGCCGCCGTTGAGAACGGCATTCCCAAGACGGATGATTTCAACACGGGTGACAATGCCGGGGTGGGCTATTTCGACGTCAACCAGCGCTCAGGCTGGCGCTGGAACACGTCCAAGGCGTTTCTGCGCCCGGCCAAGTCACGCCCAAATCTGACGATCTGGACCGAGGCGCAGGTCGAGAAACTGACCTTTGAGAATGGCAAAGACACCGCGTTGCGTTGCACCGGCGCGGTTGTCCACCACAAAGGGCAGCCCGTTACGGTCCAAGCCTCAAAGGAGTTGGTTCTGTCGGCGGGTGCCGTGAACTCTCCGCAAATCCTGCAATTGTCTGGAATAGGCCCAGCGGCGCTTCTCAAAGAGCACGGGATAGACGTAGCAATGGATGCGCCCTTCGTTGGTGAGAACCTGCAGGACCACCTGCAAATACGAGCGGTATACAAGGTAAAGGGCACTCGGACGCTGAACACCTTGGCCAATTCTCTGGTAGGCAAAGCCAAGATCGGTTTGGAATATGTGCTGAAGCGGTCTGGCCCGATGAGCATGTCGCCCAGCCAATTGGGGGCTTTCACTCGATCCGATCCTCAGCGCCCTCATGCCAACCTCGAATATCATGTACAGCCGCTGAGCCTTGAAGCCTTTGGCGAAGACCTACATGACTTCCCGGCCATTACCGTCAGTGTATGTAACCTGAATCCGACCAGTCGCGGGCATGTCCGTATTGCGTCTTCGGATTTCCGTCAGCCACCTCAGATTTCGCCCAACTATCTTGACACAGACGAAGACCGCATAGTTGCCGCCCAAAGCCTGCGGCAGGTGCGCGAAATCATGGCGCAGCCCGCGATGGAAGCTTACGAGCCGGAAGAATTCAAACCGGGTATCCAATATCAAACTGACGAGGAACTTGCCCGGTTGGCAGGCGACATCGCCAGCACGATCTTTCATCCTGTCGGCACGATCAAAATGGGGCGCGAGGACGATGAAACCGCCGTTCTTGACCCGCATCTACGAATGAAGGGGGTGGCTGGTCTGCGTGTGGTTGATGCCTCGGTCATGCCAGAGATTACCAGCGGTAACACCAATTCGCCCACTATCATGATCGCAGAAAAAGCCGCGGGCTGGATGCTGGCGGGTCAATAAGACCTGTCAGCATCCGGACGTAAAAGTTTCCCGGAGGATCCATGCGCAATTCGTTTTCCAATCTTCCGCTGACCGGTGTGAAGGTCGTCGATTTCGGCCAGTATATCGCGGGCCCTGCCGTCGCAATGTTGCTGGGCGATTTGGGGGCAACCGTGGTGCATATTGATCCGCCCAGCGGTCCGATGTGGGACAGCCCGGCAAATGCTGCACTGAACCGGAACAAGGTGATCGTTAATTTGGACCTCAAGACGCCAGAGGGGTTGGAGAGAGCCAAAACGCTCTGCGCCGAGGCCGATATTATCGTCGAGAACTTCCGCCCGGGTAAGTTGGCCGCGCTTGGAATGGACTTTGCCGCGATGCGCGAAGAAAGGCCCGAATTGATCACGATCTCGATCCCCGGTTTTGCATCAAATGACGAAGAACGGCGCGAACTTCGGGCCTACGAAAGCATCGTCGCGGCAAGTTCGGGCGTATTTACCGACATGGGGCTAAACCGAGTGCTAATGGGGCTGAACCCGTCATTTTCTCCCCTGCCACTTGCCTCGGCTTATGCCTCGCAGATCGCCGCGTCGGCTACGGTATTGGCTTTGCAATCACGGCAGGTAACAGGTCTTGGCGACCAGATCGAAGTTCCGCTGGCAGCCGCCGTGATGGAGGGGCTCTGTTACAACTCGATCAAGGTAGAAAACATGCCCGAGCGCTATCTGACCCAGCGCGAGGTCGAGATTGAACGTCGGCGTATCGAAGGTCTGCCGATGAACGTTGCATATGAAGAACTGCAGGAATTGTTGGACCCGTTCTTCCGCAGTTACATGTGTAAGGACGGGCGCATGTTCTACGTCGTTTGCCCCAGCCACAAGAACCACGCCCGTCGCTGTCTGGAAGTACTCGGCATTTATGACGAGTTGGTTGCTGACGGGCTGACTTCGGAAGAAGACACATACAAACCTTGGTCGGAATGGTCGCACGACACCTCACTCGGGGTCTATCCGATGCCCAAATTCTGGGCCGATAAAATCGCGGCGCGTATGAAAGAGGTCTTTATGACCCGCACATCGCACGAATGGAAAAAAATGTTCGGCCGGGGCCTGATCCCCGGAGCGCCGCAGCGCTGGCTACAGGAATGGATTCATGACGAATACGCCGAGACTTCGGGTCTGATGATCGACGTTCACGACCCGATTTATGGTGATATGACGCAACCCGGCCCAGTGGTCTGGATGGAAGAGAGCGGCGAAGAGGCATTGCAGCCGGAGCCCCGTCGATGGGTCGATTTCGACGAAGCGCTGAAAATATTGAAGATACACCGCACCGAGATCCCAGACCCTTCTGAAGAAACCGCGAAAGTAGGGTGGTTAACCGGCGTACGGGTTCTGGACCTATGCAATGTGATCGCGGGCCCACATTCGGCCAGTTATCTGGCGCGGTTCGGGGCCGAGGTGATCAAGCTCGACCCCTCCGTGCCGATGTATGACAGTTGGAACACCGTCATCTATGGCATGTCCCAGATGCGCGGCAAGCGCTCCATTCTAGCAGATATCACCTCTCATCACGGACGCCGGGTTTTCGAGGATCTTGTTAAATCCGTCGACGTTATCGTTTGGAACGCACCGGACAATCAGATCAAGAAAATGGGTCTTGATGCTGACAACCTGCGCAAACTCAACCCGGATGCGTTGTTCTGCAAACTCGATTGTTTCAGCGGCGTGCGCCGGGGCACGCGTACTGACTACATCGGCTACGATGACTTGGTTCAGGCGACAACCGGTATCATGCTGCGCTTTGGTGGTGCTATGGACCGACCAGAGGAACACGCCCATGTGGGCACGATCGACGTTATGTGCGGATTTGGTGGCGCACTTGGAGTGGCCGCAGCACTCTATCAGAAATACCGCTTCGGTCGGATTGGGCGCGGTCGCACCTCGCTCAATGCTAATAGCGGTCTTCTGCAAATCCCCTTTGCTTTTGATTACAAGGGGCGAGGGCTTTTCGACGAACCGTCGGGCCCCGAGGCAAATGGCTATGATGCTCTGACACGGTTCTATAGTACCGCGTCGGGGCGCTATGTGCTGCTCAGTGCCTACGAAGCCGATCTGCCGCGGTTCCGAAAAGTCGAGGGCCTAGAGGAACTGCCTGATCTGCCAGAAGAAGACCGTGCCGCCTATCTTGCGACTGCATTCCAAACCCTTCCTGCGTCGGATTGGGTGGAAAAACTGCAATCGGCTGATATCGGCGTGGCAATCTGCGAAAATCTCGACGCTTTGCGCGCGAGGAATTCACGCGAGGCGGATGGTACACCGGGCACTGAAAATGGCAGCTACTCTTTCTCGATTTACCCCGACCACCCCAGCGGTCATGAGGTAACACAACTTGACCCCTACGCAGTGCGCCCAACCCGTGCAAAGGTATTTGCAGTCGAGCCATCCGAGAAGTTTGGCACTTCAACCCGCATGATCCTCGGTGAACTCGGTTATGTGGAGGAGGCCATCGAAGTGATGATCAAATCTGGCGATGTTGCAGAGTCGTGGAGTGCGGAATATTTGCCGAGCTAAACGAATGGCAAGGTCGCTTGTGGCAGGGCACAGGGGCAAGCTTGCTTTTTGCGATTGGCGGCTCTGGGATGACATAGAGTACAGCTAATTTTGCGACCGTTGCAGCGCGCATTTCTTCCGAAAGAGTTTCGCAAGCGATAGAGCCGCGCAATGCCCAGGAAAACAAGAAACTTAGTTTGCGGGTCGTTGATCAAGGAGCTTGACTGCTTCAATCACATCGATCGTAGTCTCACCTCCAGCAATCCCATCCAAAGCAGTGCGAACATCAGATATCGCCCTATGCGCCTGTCCAAATAGTTTGCATTGTTTTGCGAAATCTACGGATGTTCGAAGTTCAAGCATCTTTGCTTTCTGTTCTCTTGCAGTAGCTAGTGCCCCACGAAATTCTTTTTCTGCCAATTCATTGTCGCAACGTGCCAGCGCGTAGACTCGATCCGTCTCAGATCGGGCCCATCCTTCATTTGTGTACTGCTGTTGTTCACGAGCCTGAGCCAGAAAATTTAGGGCCCTATCTCGGTCACCTATGTTCAATGTGAGTTCCGCCAAAAGGGTCAGAAAGAATGGTTTGTAGTTTCCTGCACCACTCTCCCACCACGCTATCGACGCTTCGTGTAACGCATCGATCGATTCTTGGTTTGGCGAAACATGGGCTTTCACCCAGCTTCGCCACAAGGTCGCAGTCAAAGACATGAATGTGAATGAGTGCTTGGCTGACAGCTCGTCAAGCTGTTTTGCGATCTCCAGCACTTTTTCGGGTTCACGGCGCAACAGATGAAGCATGCATAGATAGGTCAGAGACTGCGCGATACTGTGAGCATGCTCCAGCTCTTTTGCACCCAAAACCGCCAGCATTTGAACCTCAAGTGCTTTGTCTGGGTCCCCGCGCATCCACATTGCCAAGCTTAGGAAACACGACGTAATCGCCGCATGGTCGGATCCATAGATGTAAGCCAGATGTGCATCACGTTCCCGGCTGTAGAGTTCGAGTGCTTTGCTTAAATGATCGTATGCGGGCTCCAGATCACCAATATGAAACAGAACTGCGCCCATTGCGCGATGCGCCACCATCTGATGCTGCGTCTCACGAGTCGAGGTCGACAGATCCAGCAATTGCGCAGCGACGTTCCTGGCCAAATCATACTCGGCGCGCACCAAATGGAAGGAATACAAACCATTCAGAACTGGAAATAGCTGCTCTGTTTCTTCAACGCGTTCACACAAGTCGCGTATTCTTTCGTAAACAGAACCGGTTTCGTCGGCGGCTATTCCGGCGGTCGTTCGTAAGACACCGGCCTTGAGAACCTGAACCTCAATTTCCTTGCGGTCCCGCTCGATACTTTGATCCATTGCGCCAAGCTGCTCAATCGCCAGGGACAATTGCGTGCCTGCTTCAATGTTAGCAGACCGCTGGACTGCTCGCTGGCCTGCAAGATAACGATAGTCCACTGCCTCCTTACACATGCCTGCCATGGTGTAGTGATGAGCCAGAATTTCCGGGCTTGCATCACCCGTATGAGCCGACTTTTCTTTCAAATATTGCGCGACACGAGAGTGTAGAACCCGACGTTCCCGCTTTAGAAGGCTGTTGTAAGCGGTGTCACGAATAAGGGCGTGACAGTAGCTGAAGGTTTCAAAACCTTCTGAACGAGACGCTGTTACTATGCCAGCCTCAACCAAAAGTTCCAGTCCTGCGCGCAACGCACCATCGCCTACGTTCGCCACTTTTGAGATCAATTGAAAAGTAAACTGAGGGCCTATTACAGCGCCAATCTGGGCGACCTCTTTGGCAGAGCTCAGGCGATCAAGGCGTGCCATCAATGCATCATGTAACGTACTGGGCACCGAGTTTGCCGGCGATGCCCCGCCCATCGTGTAGGTGTCCCTTCCCCTGGTCAGGACGCCAGATTCAAGGAGATCTTTCGTCACCTCCTCAACGTATAGCGGCACGCCGTTGGATCTTGCCGCGACCACGTCATACATCTCTTCAGCGACCATCTCGCCTTTGGCGACTTCGTCAACAATGCTCTTTACCTGTCGAAAGTTTAGCTGCTTCAAATCAACCTTCGTAAGGTTGGATTGCAGTGTCCAACCTGGATCGAACTCGGGCCGGAAGGTCATGACGACCAGCACCGGAAGGTTGCGAATTCGATCCACCATCCGATCAAGCAGCAATTTGGTTGTTGGATCAATCCAGTGGGCATCTTCCAAAAGGAAGAGAACTGGAGGACCGTCAGCCTCTGACGCAAGATTATCCAGCAACAATTCCAGCGACTGTTCCATAATCTGCTGCGGTGTCAGATCTATAGGTCCCAAATGATCTTCAAACGGAACAGACAATAGGGATCCTGCCAACTTCAAAGCATCGTCCGATTGATCGCTCAACACGCCGCGGATTTTTTCAAGCTTAACGTGATTTGGCTCGTCCGCGCGAAGATCAGCTGCATTCTCAAGTTGGCGAATGATGGGATGCAGGGAAGTCGCAAAATGATATGGAGAACACTGATATCGCATTTGCTTGTGGGGTAAGTCCGAGATGTTCTGCCGAAATTCTTCTACCAGACGCGACTTGCCAATTCCCGGCTCACCTGACACCAACACAACCTGACCCTGGCGATCACCGGCCAAAGCCCAATTGTCGTTCAGCGCCTCCAATTCCGCGGTGCGACCGACCAAGGGCTTGAGCAAAATATTGTCGATCGCCATAAATCGGCTGACTGTTTCCCGCTCCCCGGTTACTTGCCAGGCTTCGACTTCCTTAGCAAAACCCTTGAGTTTAAACGCACCGCGCAGAACGTATTTAAAAGCATCACCCGCCAGCTGATGAGTGGTTGGGGCGATGATCATCGTACCCGGATCCGCCATCGCTTGAAGACGCGCGGCCAGATTGGGTGCCTCACCCATCGCCGTTCCGTCTTCAAACATCTTTTCGCCGCGCAGATCGCCGACCACAACCAACCCGGTTGCTATCCCAATCCGAACGTTGAGTTTCGCGTGGGTGCGAACATCTGGCATCTCATCAATGATGCGCAGACCGGCACGAATAGCGCGCTCCGGGTCGTCTTCATGGGCGTGGGGAAACCCAAAGAAAACCATAATCCCGTCGCCATAGTAGCTGGCAATATGGCCATCAAATGCTGCAACGGCCGCAGCACAGGTTTCCTTGAAAAGTCGAAGAACATCAGCCAAATCCTCCGGGTCGACGCTTTGCGCTATTTCCGTTGAACCGACAAGATCGATAAACATTACAGTAAGTTGTCGCCGCTCAGCCACGATCTCGGCGCTGTTGCTATTGCTGGGCGGGCGCTGCCCCATTTCCATGCTGGCGCGAACGGCTTTCAGAAAACGCCTTCTCGGCCCCAGCGGAAGTCCGATTGTTACAAGGTCTTCGTCAGATAGTTCAGACAGGTCGCAAAGTTCAATTTCATGTTCGGCAAAAGCGGCAGCATACTTGGACAAACCATGTCTATTTAGCCAAGACGCAATTTCTGACATCAATTGGTATTGCTTGCGTTAGGAGCAGGATCTCTGAATGCGTACTGCCAGCAAGCATCTCCTTGTTAACTTAACCCGTCAAATGACCGGTGGCTCATTTGTCCAACAGTATGATCAGTTTCTTGTTTAATGAAGACTACCGTTTTGTAAGAGGTCAAGGGCTTCATTGGCTCTCTTGACGTGTTACTGGATGCAAAGTCGGATTCAAGCGAACCGCTTCAACTGTTCCCAATGTGGTCGATGATTTGGAACTCTACCTATGCCATCGCACCGACGAAAGAACTCTTCTCCCATAAACTGCAGCCATTTACGGTCGTTTGTCATGTAATGTCGTGCTGCGATTGACGCTTAATCACGTGAGAGTCGATTCTCAGATAAACTCCAAATTGTCAGTAGGAAGCTTTCTCGGGCGTCAAGAACGAGATGACCGTCCAGTCTGTTTTAAGGAAATCGACCAGCAACGTTCCAACCATATAGATTGGTAGGATAAAGACCTTATTTTATTGGCAAACTGTCATTTGAACGATGTTAGGAAAGGGGTCTTTGGCCTGTCTCATTTCTAGCACCGTCACAACGAAACAAGAATCTTTCCGAAGAACAAAATCAATATGATATAAAGAAATTCGAATATTAGTCCGATGCGACGTAAATCACCGACGCTGCCGGGTAAAAATTGATTTGGGAGGTCACAATGTTTCGTATGCTTCTAAGCTTAACAGCTCTAGGATTGACGCCGGTTAGCGCCTTCGCCGATGCTGTCCCAAGTAAAGAGGCTGCCGAGGGCTTGTTCTCGGAGCAACCCTATTCTCCATATGCCAACAGATCCTTCCCGGAACGCCCTTTATGGGGGGACACTCACCTTCATACGGGACTTTCATTGGACGCCGGAGCCTTTGGCAACACTCTGCTGCCGGACGAAGCCTGGCGCTTTGCCAAAGGTGAGCAAGTCATTTCTTCGACGGGCCAGCCCGTCAGACTGGCCCGGCCTTTGGATTGGATGGTTCTTACGGACCACACAGACTTGATGGGATTCGCTCCTGATCTGCAGGCAGGCAAACCCGGTGTTCTCGCCGATCCAAAAGGATTGGAGTGGTACAAAGGTTACAAAGCGGGTGGAGAAGAAGCTGGCAAGGCTGCATTCGACATTATAACCAACTTCTCACAGATGACTCTGCCGGAAGTTTTGCTTGAATCATACAGCCCGGGCGCTGATGCTTTTGCCTTTACTTGGGAAAATATCGTTCTGGCGGCTGAACGACACAACGACCCTGGCAATTTCACCGCTTTCATTGGGTTCGAGTGGACGTCGGTTCCGAAAGGCTTCAACCTGCACCGGAACGTTATGCTGCGCGATGGGCCTATCAGGGCGCTTCAAATGGTACCTCCGGTCACGCAACCCCCTTATGGTGATACAGATCCAAAGGCGCTTTATGCTTGGCTTGAAGAGTATCAGCAGAAAACAGGCGGGCGCGCGGTTGCATTCGCTCATAATGGCAACTTGTCAAATGGATGGATGTTCCCAACCGAAGACACCTATCACGGTGGAAAGGTTGACGAAGAATACGTCGCTGCCCGCGCTAAATGGGAGCCGCATTATGAGGTCACTCAGATCAAGGGCGACGGCGAAGCGCATCCCTTCTTGAGCCCTGATGATGAATTTGCGGATTACGAAAACTGGGATGTCGGCAATCTTGATATCTCTGAACTTAAAACCGACGACATGCTGGCTGGTGAATACGCGCGCGAGGCATTGAAGCGCGGCTTGATGTTGGAAGAAAAGTTCGGCGTGAACCCCTATAAGTTCGGCATGGGCGGCGCGACGGACAGCCATACATCTCTGGCGACAGCCGAAGAAGATAACTTCTTCGGAAAATCCGTCAGCGTTGAGCCTTCGGCCACAAGGATCAAGCATCCTTTCATAGCCAATGATCTTGGCGAAATTCCCGGCGACCTCCTCGTCGCGTCCGGCTACACGGCCGTTTGGGCGACTGAAAATACGCGCGCGGCGATTTTCGATGCATTCAAGCGGCGCGAAACCTACGCGACCACGGGGCCACGGATTGGTCTGCGCTTCTTTGGTGGATGGGATTTCAATGACGCCGATGTTGAAACCCGGTTCATTGCAAATGTTGGCTACACGAAGGGCGTTCCAATGGGTTCCGACATGCGCCCTAATGAGGGCGACGGAGCACCCTCATTCCTGATCGCTGCATTACGCGACCCGGTTGGGGCCAATCTGGATCGTGTGCAGGTGATTAAGGGATGGCTGGACTCCGAAGGTGCTTTGCAGGAGAAGGTCTACGATGTGGCATGGTCGGACGATCGAGTTGCTGATCAAAACGGCAAAATCCCTGCGGTTGGCAACACGGTGGATACCGAAACCGCAAGTTGGACCAACACAATCGGGACCGCCGAACTTGTAACCGTTTGGTCTGATCCTGATTTCGATCCAAATGCGCGCGCATTCTACTACGTACGTGCGCTCGAAATCCCGACGCCACGTTGGATACTGTACGACAAATTGAGGTTTGGTGCCGAGCTACCAGAGGATGCGGTGCTTACGCATCAGGAACGCGCGTACTCTTCGCCGATTTGGTATACACCGGCAGAGTGACGTTTCTTCGCACGCGTTTGAAGAATGAGGCAGCAACCTTTGCCGCGTTGCTCTCACCTGAGCTGCAAAACGTCGTGGGCTACGATTCCTTGGAAAATTTAACTGACTGAAGCCAGCATAAAACATATCGCCGGATGGCGTTTCACGCAGGAGCCTTCATGCGAATAGTGAAAGAACCTCTATTCCATTTCTTCTTGATCGGAGCTGCCATATTCATTTGGTTTCACATTGTTTCTCCGAATGACGAGTTGATCGCAGATCCAGAGGCCATAGCAATAAGCGAAAGCGATGCCGCGCGGTTAGCTGAACAGTTCGCAGCCAGGTGGAAACGTCGGCCCAGCAATGCCGAGCTTCAGGCTTTGGTCGATGCATCCATCCGCGAAGAGGTTCTGGTTAGGGAAGCGAGAAAGCTTGGTCTGGATCGCGGGGATAGCGTGATCAGATCGCGTCTGAGCCAAAAGATGGACTTTCTGACCGAAGCGATGGCCACGTCAGTTGTACCAGAAGACAAAGATCTAGAAGTTTTCCTCCAGCAAAATCTGGACCGCTACGCGACACCAAAAAAGATTGCCTTCACTCAGGTTTTTCTTGGTGAAAAGCCAAGTGACGCCGACATTGAAAGGGCATTGTCCGCGTTGCGAGCGGAACAAGAGGTATCCGACTTGGACCGCGCGACATTGCTGCCTGCGTCGATGCCGCTGACCGCGACGCGGGTCATCGACTCCGTCTTCGGAACCGGATTCTCCGATGTTTTCGTCAATCTCGAAGAAGGTCGATGGGTGGGGCCAATCCAATCAGGCTACGGGGTCCACCTGGTACAGCTGCTGAAGATCGAGCCAAGCCGGATACCTCCATTGCCAGATATCTACGATGAAGTGCTGCGGGATTGGCGCCGCGTCATGAGCGAAGATCTGGCGCAAGCGCAATATGAGGCTCTTGCCGACAATTATGAGATCATTGCACCCAATTTCACAGGTCAGGCCAAATGAAATTCATACTTGGCCTATTGTATGCTCTGCTGTTTGCCTGGTCTGCCGGCAATGCAGCCGCACATGCGCTTGATCCGGGATATCTAGAAATTCGTCAAATCTCACCGGATGCCTGGAGTGTTCATTGGCGTAAGCCAGACGTGAACGGTCAGCCAATGGCGATCGACGTGGTGCTGCCGGATAGCTGTACGCCTGCCAGCGGACCTGATCCAATGTCCGATGGGCGAGCATGGGTTTCTAGCTGGATTGTGGAGTGCCGCGCGGATGTCGCGGGTCAATCCATTACAATCGAAGGGCTGGAGACCCAAAAAAACGATGTATTGTTCAGTTGGCATCCCCTTCAGGCCGACTCTGCTACACTCCGTTTCACCTCAGATATTACTGTCCAGAAAATACCTTATGAACAGACGGCATGGTCTGTTTTCATCGCGTATTTTCAGTTGGGTTTTGAACATATTCTGGAAGGCTGGGACCATCTGTTATTTGTCTTCGCGCTGTTTATTCTAGTTCGCGATCCCTGGAGGCTGGTGGGAGCCGTAACAGCCTTTACGCTTGCCCATTCGATTACACTGGCATTGGCAACACTCGGAGTTTTAAATGTTCCCGGGCCACCGGTCGAAGCCGTTATCGCGCTTTCCATCGTTTTTTTGGCGATGGAGATTGTAAAGGGCGGCGAAGGTCGGTTCCGACTTTCAAAACAGAAACCCTGGATCGTATGTTTCGGGTTTGGGCTTTTGCATGGGCTTGGATTTGCAGGCGCTTTGGCCGAGATAGGGCTTCCCTCTAACGACATTCCTGAAGCCTTGCTTGCATTCAACCTTGGCGTCGAGGCCGGACAACTAAGTTTTGTCGGGGCTTTGGCTGTTCTGGTTTTGGTTTGGCGGCTCACAGCACTTCCGATCAGCCAAACCGCAACGCTTGTTACCGCTTATGGCATTGGTTCAGTGTCGATGTATTGGCTCATTGAACGAGTTAGTGGTTTTTAGATCGTGATGACGTTCCAAAGTTCGCTGTACCAGTATCGTTCGTTAGATTCTGTGTTGGAGAGGACAATGCCGTTCTAAGTGCGAAGATGAAGTTGCGCCGCGGCTGCTTGATTGGAGTTGTGGGAAGCTAATGGGATAAAGAGTTGTGAGAGACAAATTCGGCTAGAACCGCTTTGCTCCCATTTTTCCAGATCTCGTTTAACCACCGAGCAAAAGCAGCCACAAACTGCGTGTTATGGTCAAAATCGCCACAATACAGGTCCTGTTCAAGCCAAAGTCCGGGATCAATTTTGGCCGCCAGCGCCGTTTTTCTCAGATTTTCCCAAACAGGATCGTTAGGGGCGATTTCTGAGCCATCCTCGCGAACCCCTGCGCACATTCTGCACCAAAAAGCTTCTGCTAGAGCAAGCCCGTTTATGGAAGAGCGCGAAGCAATTGCATCGCGTATCGAGGGCAGCACAAACCCAGGGTGTCGCGCTGATCCGTCGAACGCGACCCGGCGCGTTGTGTCGTGAATTGCAGTGTTCTCAAACCGACGTTCAACCAACCCAAGGTACTCTTGCGGGGTCGTTCCTGGAACAGCGTCAACATGGGGTAGAATTTCTTCGATTTGGACTTTTTCAAAAAAAGCCAATATGTCAGGGTCTTGCATACAAGCAGAAATTGTCGGGACGTTTAGTATCTCTCCAACATTGGCGAGCAGTTGGTGGCCTCCGTTCAATATGCGCAGCTTCTGCGCCTCATATCCGTGAACATCCTCGGTTAAGGTGGCTCCAACTTGTTCAAGTGATGGTCGTCCGGCACAGAAGTTATCCTCGATGACCCATTGGCGAAAGTTCTCGTGTGAAACCGGGGCGCGGTCATCAATACCAAGTGCGTTGCATTGTGAAATCACCTGATCACTCGTTGCTGGCACGATGCAATCCACCATCGAATTGGGAAATGCGCCGTTCCGGTCGATCCAATCGGCAAGATCAGGGTCCGACAGGCGCGCTAACCCAACGATACAGTTTCGAAGGATAGTGCCGTTGCCCTGCAGGTTATCACAGCTTAGCGCGGTGAAGGGGGTCAAGCCATTTGCACGACGTATCCCGAGCGCTGCAACAATGGCGCCGAAAGCGGTGCGGGGGTGATTTGGGTTTGCCGCATCGTGGAGAATATCATCGTGATCCGTGTCGAAAGCGCCGGTGTTGGCATCCAGAAAATAGCCGCCCTCAGTTACAGTTAAAGATACAATTCGGATAGACGGATCAGCCATCCCGCGGATCAATGCAGCGTTGCCAGCCTCAATCGGTAGATAGTCGATCATCGGGCCTATGACCTCTGCGGATATTCCTTGTGGATCCAGCTCAATCAACGTGGTCAGGCAATCTTGCGCCAGCAACTTCTGGCGCATCCCGGCGTCATAGCTGCGTACTCCTGCTCCTATAATGGCCCAATCGCGGGCCTGGTCCTGCTGCATAAGCTTATGAATGTACCAAGCCTGATGAGCGCGGTGGAAATTTCCAAGGCCGATGTGAACGATACCGGGCGTCAAGTCCGAGGGTTGATAAGCAGGGGTTCTGACGGTTGCTGGCAAGTCTGCCAGCCTGTCTCGCCGCAGCTGGATCGGAGGGGTTGCGTGTGCCACAGGGTTCATCAGCTCATCCAATTTCCGCCATCGACATTATAGGTTTGTGCAACGATGTATTTTGCCTCGTCAGAGGCGAGAAACACGGCCATGCCGGTCAGGTCTTCGGCCCGGCCCATGCGACCATAGGGTACGCCAGCGGCCACTTCGCGTTTCTTCTGTCCGAGGGGTTTTCCTTCGTGTCTGGCAAAGAACGCATCTACACCGTCCCAGTGTTCGCCATCCACCACACCCGGAGCTATCGCGTTTACATTTATCCCATGTGGGATCAGGTTCAGGCCTGCAGACTGGGTCAAGGATATGATCGCGGCCTTGCTGGCGCAGTACACGGCAACCAGAGACTCTCCACGCCGCCCAGCTTGCGATGCCATGTTGATGATCCGACCTTTAGTACCATGGGCGATCATATGGCGGGCGACGGCCTGCATGGTGAACAAGGCACCGGCAACGTTGATGTCGAAGACACGCTCATAGTCGGCACGATCAATTTCAACAATCGGAGCGGCAGTGAAGATCGCTGCGTTGTTGATCAATATGTCGATCGGCCCGAAATGTGCCGTCGTGCGGGCGATGGCGTTGTCGATGCTCGGCTGGTTTGTCACGTCCATTTCCACGGCAAGAGCAGATGCGCCGATCTCAGTCGCGGCTTGTTGCGCGCGCTGGATGCCGATATCGGCTATGGCGACACGGGCTCCCTCCGCAACATAGGCCTTTGCAAAGGCCAGCCCTATGCCGCGCGCGGCCCCAGTAATCAGGGCGGTTTTACCAGCCAGACGTGTCATCCGATCCGCAAGCCTTTCGCGTCGAACCGGTGGATCACATCAGCGCGCGGTGTCAGGTGAACGCGGTCGCCATGGCGGAAACCCACCTCGCCATCCGCGCGGACAGTGATTGTGTCGGCCAGCCCGGTTTCGTGGACATGGAAAAATGTATCCGAGCCCAGATGTTCAGAAACGCTCACCACCCCGGACCAGTCTCCTTCGGTGTCTGAGACTGTGATATGTTCAGGCCTTATTCCGATGGTCTGAGCACCGTATTTCGCGGCCTCTTCGCCCTCGATGAAGTTCATTTTGGGGGAGCCAATGAAACCCGCAACGAACAGGTTTCGAGGTGTCCGGTATAATTCCAGCGGACTGCCGACCTGTTCGATTACTCCGGCCTGAAGGACGACGATCTTGTCGGCCATCGTCATGGCTTCGACCTGATCATGGGTCACGTAGATCATGGTGGTCGCGAGGCGTTCGTGTAATTCGCTGATCTCTAGCCGCATGCCGACCCGCAGCGCCGCGTCGAGGTTCGACAAAGGTTCGTCGAACAGAAATGCCGCTGGTTCGCGCACAATCGCGCGCCCGATGGCAACCCGCTGGCGTTGGCCGCCCGATAGTTGTCCTGGACGGCGGTCCAGATAATCGGTCAGGTTCAGGACGCTTGCCGCGCCTTCGACGCGCTTGTCGATCTCGGCCTGATCCAGTTTCGCCATACGAAGGGGAAAGGCGATGTTCTTGCGCACGGTCATATGGGGATACAGAGCATATGACTGAAACACCATCGCCAGCCCTCGTTTCGCGGGCGGGACATCGGTGGCGTCCGCGCCGTCAATGTCGATAGAGCCCGAGGTGATATCTTCCAATCCAGCGATCAGACGTAAAAGGGTGGATTTACCGCAGCCCGAGGGGCCAACGAAGACGGTGAACTCGCCATCTTCGATGGTCAGGTCCAGCGGCGGAATGACCTGCACATCGCCAAAGCTTTTGGTCACGGACTTGAGTTGAATACGTCCCATGTGTCGTGTTCCTTATTTCACAGCGCCGAAGGTCAGGCCGCGGACAAGTTGTTTTTGGCTAAACCAGCCAAGGATCAGAATTGGAGCGATGGCCATGGTCGAGGCAGCGCTAAGCTTGGCAAAGAACAGGCCCTCGGGGCTGGAATAGCTGGCGATGAAGGCCGTCAGCGGGGCCGCGTCGACAGCGGTCAGGTTGAGGGTCCAGAATGCCTCGTTCCAGGCCAGGATGAAGTTCAGCAAAACGGTTGAGGCGATGCCGGGGATGGCCATGGGGGTCAGGACGTAGAGGATTTCCTCTTTCAGCGTTGCGCCGTCCATCCGCGCGGCCTCCAGAATTTCGCCGGGGATTTCGCGGAAGTAAGTGTATAGCATCCAGACGATGATGGGCAGGTTGATCAGCATCAGGACAACCACCAGCCCTCCGCGTGTGTCCAGCAGGCCCAGACGGATAAACAGCAGGTAAATCGGGTAGAGCACGCCAACGGCAGGTAACATCTTGGTGGACAGCATCCACAGCAGAATGTCCTTGGTGCGCTTGGACGGCACAAAGGCCATGGCCCATGCTGCGGGTACCGCGATGATGACACCCAGAACAGTCGAGCCACCGGCGATAACGACCGAATTCCACAAGAACCGCATATAGTCCGAGCGTTCCTGCACGATGGCGTAGTTTTCCAACGTCCAGTTGAAGTTCAAGAACAGCGGTGGGCTGGCGATCGCCTGTGCCTCGGTCTTGAAGCTGGTCAGGATGGTCCACAGGATCGGGAAAAAGATCAGCAAGCCAACGGCCCAAGCGAGGGCGGTATTCAGCGATTTGCGGCGGGTTGTGACAGCGCGGGCCATAGTCTTACCTCCTCACGCGTCCAGGTTCTTGCCGACGATGCGCATCAGGAAGATGGCAACGATGTTGGCTAAGATGATTGCATAGACACCTCCGGCTGATCCAAGGCCAACATTTTGGCTTTCCAGCACCCGCTGGAAGATCAGGTAGGTAAGAGTGCGCGTGCCGAACGCGCCGCCGGTGGTCACGAAAATCTCGGCGAAGATCGACAGAAGAAAGATTGTCTGGATCAGGATCACAATGGTAATCGCGCGGCTCAGATGCGGCAGAATGATGTGGTAGAAGCGCTTCAGAACGGGGGCACCATCCATCTCGGCCGCTTCCAGCTGTTCACTATCCAGCGATTGGATCGCAGTCAGCAGGATGAGCGTCGCAAAGGGCAGCCACTGCCAAGACACGATCATGATAATCGAGGTCATAGACGCCTCGGACAACCATGAGATCGGCTCGGCCCCGAAAAAGCGCCACAGATGGGCCAACAGGCCGTTGACCGGGTCCATGAACATGTTCTTCCAGACCAGCGCAGACACTGTGGGCATGACGAAGAAGGGCGCGATCACCAGAATGCGGACAACACCTTGCCCCCACATCGGCTGATCTAGCAGCATCGCCAGCAGAATGCCTAGGACGACGGTGATAACCAGCACCCCCCCGACGATCACAAGGGTGGCTTGAACGGCTGGCCAGAAAGAGCTGGACGATACGAACCGGATGTAGTTGTCGAACCCGACCCAGCCCAAATCCCCACCGCGCAGCGGCAGGTATTTCTTGAAAGAAAAGTACAGCGTCATCGTCAGCGGCACGAGCATCCAGCCAAGCAGCAGGACCACTGCGGGTGCCATCATCAGGCGAGCAACGGATCGGGAATGTTGGGTAGCCATGACGCAAAACCTCTCTGTTCAGGCATAACTCAGCCTGCGAGAAAAACGCGAATTGTGGAAGGGTAGGGCGGGGGGCAGATTACTGCCCGCCCGCGGGGAGAAAACCTCAGTACCCTGCGGCTTCCATTTCTTCGGCGGTGAAGGCCTGCGCTTTGGCAAGGGCTTCTTCAACCGTTTGCTGTCCGGCATAGACTGCCGAGAACTCTTGGCTGACCTGGGTCGCGATGCCTGCGAATTCCGGGATCGCAGCGAACTGGATACCAACATATGGAACCGGCTTGACCGTTGGGTTGTTCGGATCAGCGGACAGGATTGAGTCCAGCGTCATCTTGGCAAACGGGACCTTCTGATATTCCGGATTCTCATACAAAGAGGTGCGCGCACCCGGCGGAACATTTGCCCAACCTTCGTTTTCGGCAACCAGCTCAATGTAGTCTTTGGACGTTGCCCATTCGATGAACTGTTTGGCTGCGTCTTCCTGCTGTGTGCCGGCCGGAATAGCCAATGCCCAAGCCCAAAGCCAATTGGAGCGCTTGCCCAATCCGGTGTCAGGTGCCAGTGCAAAACCAACGCTATCCGCTACGGTCGAGTCTGTGGGGTTGGTCACAAATGACGCCGCAACGGTCGCGTCGATCCACATGCCGCATTTGCCCTGCTGGAAAAGGGACAAGTTCTCGTTGAACCCGTTTGTGGCATAGCCTGCGGGACCAGATTCCGACATCATTTCAACGTAGAAGTTCAGCGTATCGGCCCATTCTGGCTGGTCGAACTGAGGCTTCCAGTCTTCGTCAAACCAGCGCGCGCCAAATGAGTTGGACATCGCAGTAATGAACGCGCCGCCTTCACCCCAACCGGCTTTGCCGCGCAGGCAGATACCGTTAATGTCAGCGTCACGGTCGGTCATGGCCGCCGCGGCCTCTTTGATGAATTGCCAGCTTGGCGCTTCGGGCATTTCCATGCCTGCTTTTTCCATCAGGTCGGTGCGATACATGATCATCGAGCTTTCGCCATAGAACGGTGCCGCATAGAGCGTTCCTTCATGGCTCAGACCACCCGACATCGCGGGCAGGATGTCATCGACATCATAGTCTTCGGACAGACCATCCAGCGGAACCAGCCAGCCGTTCGCACCCCAGATCGGGGTCTCGTACATACCGATCGTCATGATGTCGAACTGACCACCCTTGGTGGTGATGTCGGTGGTCACGCGCTGGCGCAAAACATTCTCTTCCAGCGTCACCCATTCGACTTCAACGCCCGTCGCTTCGGTGAATTTGTCGGTATAACCCTGCATCCGGATCATGTCGCCGTTGTTCACGGTTGCGATCGTTATGGATTGTGCGTGGGCCGCTGCCGTTGCGACGAATGTTAGCGCAGTCGCCGCACGAAGTGCGTGTTTCAAGTACATCCCTGTCCTCCCTGAGCTTGGATGCTGTGCAGAGAGCCTAGTTCAGGATTTGTCGCGCCGTCAATAAAAACTTTACGCGCGTTAATTTTAGATCGTCATGCAGATTCCCTCAGCACCAATCGCGCAGGGAAGAGAGTTTCTGTTCGGCTCTCGAATTTCCCACCGTTTTCAATGAGTTCGAAAAGTGTTTCAACACTTCGCGCGGCCACATTGTCATAGTCATGCGCGGCGGTCGTCAGTGACGGGCAGGTGAATTTTGCAAACGGATGATCGTCGTTCGACGCCACCCGCAGTGTACAATCGTCTTTCCTGCCAACGCGAATCCCCTGTTCGAAACACGCCGCCAGAAAGCCGATGGCCAATCGGTCATTGCTACACAGAACTGAATCCGTGCGCAGCTTGCGTTCATCCAAAGCCTTGAGCGCACCCTTTCGGCCAATCTCTTCAAAGGCCCAACCTGTGCCTTCGATTTTGATCACATGCGGCTCAAAACCCAGCCGATCCATTACGTCGACATAAGCCTTGCGTCGCTTGTTGGCATTGGGGTTCGCAGGTGTCCGCATTTCGAAAAACGAAGGCGGCTCGCCGGTGCGAGTCATGTATTCTACGGTCTGGGACACAAAGCTGAAATTATCGGACCCGATAAACGCTGCGCCCAATCCATCGAGGTTACTGTCGAACAGAACCGTTGGCACACTGGCGCAGAATTTCTCAATAGCGGACTTGTCTGAGATACGTCCCAAAGGCGCCAACAAAACGCCCGCGGGTTTCAAGGATTGTAAGCCGTCCAGGATTTCGTTTTCCAGTTTTTGTTCGCCATGAGAGCTAAACAGAAACGGGCGGTACCCGGCTGCGATACAGCTTTGTTCTAGATACCGCGCGATTTCAGCGAAAAACGGATCGGCCAGGTAGGGCACGACGATGCCGATATTCTTGGTCAGCTTGCGGTTCTGGTTCACAGCATAGATGTTCGGGCGATAGTCGAACTGTTCCAGCGCTTCTTCTATGCGTGCCCGTGTAGTTGGGCGAACGCTGTCTGGGTCGTGAAAGTACTTGGACACCGTGGGGCGCGAGATCCCGCTGAGGGCTGCGAACTCTTCCATATTCTTTATCTTGGTCATGCCAGTCTGCCTGCGTATCTCAGCCGCCTTGATCTTATCCTATTTTTACATATTCTTTGCGCGCGCTAAAAAGATCAATAGCAAGACAAGTTCCGGACTTTTGTGCAGGTAAGGGGTTTGAATGTATCTCGGGATCGATATCGGTACGTCAGCGGTCAAGCTTGTCTGCGCGGATTCCAGCCGAATTCTTTCAACGTCTTCGGTGAGTATAAAGACTTCCTCTCCTAAACCCGGTTGGTCAGAGCAGCACCCGGATCTTTGGTGGCAGGCGACACGCGACGCCTTAGGCCAAATTTCTGGGCAAGTTACGCTGTCGGAGGTGAAGTGCATCGGGTTGTCAGGTCAGATGCACGGGGCCGTTTTGCTGAGCCGCGATCTGCGCCCAATCCGCCCGGCAATCCTGTGGAATGACAGCCGGGCGGCGCGGGAATGCGACGATCTGCGACAGGCCTTGCCGCAGATTGGTAAAATCGCTGGGGTCCTTCCTTTGCCGGGTTTCACCGCACCTAAGGTTACATGGCTAAAACAGCATGAGCCAAAGCACTATGCCCAACTGGGCCACATCCTGCTTCCCAAGGACTACATCGGTTTACGGCTGCATGGCGAATTGGGAACTGATACGTCCGATGCCGCCGGGACAATGTGGCTCGATCAGGCGTCGCGTGGCTGGCACGCCGGTATCGCCGAAGCCACAGATGTAGCTTTGGATTGGCTGCCGCAGGTATACGATGGTCATAGTGTCGTCGGGTCTGTGACACCACAAGCGGCGACCGAGACCGGCTTGAAACCCGGCACGCCAGTCGTTGCCGGAGGTGGAGATGCAGCAACCGGGGCGGTGTCTTTGGGCGCCACCGAACCGGGCCGGGGATTTGTCTCTTTGGGGACTTCTGGACAGCTGTTTGTGGCAGATCGAAGCTACAAGCCAAACCCTGAACGCTATGTGCATGCTTTTGCGCACACACTGTCCGACCGATGGTACCAAATGGCGGCGATGCTGAACGGCGCGCGACCAATTTCCTGGATAGGTGGCCAATTGCGGCTTTCCGAAGCCGAAGTTGTCGCGCTTGCCGAAACGGTCAGCGGGGACCGTGTGCCAATTTTTCTGCCTTATCTGACGGGAGAACGCAGCCCTCACGGCGATCCGCATATCCGAGCCTGTTTCTTTGGCCTGGAGGATTCCACAACGCGCGCAGACATCTGCCGTTCCGTGGTGGAGGCGATTGCTTTCTGCTTTGCCGATGCGGCGCAGAGTTTCGGTGACACTATAGAAGAATTGCCAGAGCTCGCAGCGATAGGAGGAGGCAGCAAATCAGATCTTCTGTTGAGGTTGATCGCGACTGTGACCGGAAAGCCAATTGTGCGATCGGCCGGAGCTGATGCCGGTCCGGCTTATGGTGCAGCTCGGTTGGCAGCTTGTGGTGATGGGGCTTTGGATATAGCTGATCTTGCGCTTCAGCCACCAACATCGGACAGGTTCGAGCCCGCAGATATGCCACTATTGTTCAAGCGGTTGGCGAGGTTTCGGAAGCTTTATCAGGCAGTCAGTTTGGCGGAATAGGAGCCGTGTACTGTCACCAAAAACTCGGCTAACTGCCTGCGCTGCGGTGGGCTCGTTGCGATATCATCGAACAAGAAACGCATCAATGCGCAGGTAACTGATGTTCTCATTCCCGACGCGCAACATAGGCATCCAGTTCTTTACAAACGACGCCGTCCAAATAAGGCGCTGCGAAAAAGGTCCAATGTAAAACGGTCGCTGAGATAGCGCGCAACTGGTCCGACCCGCCGCATGGGCTGAAGCGCCTCATCGAACCGGTCTACTGATGTCCCGTCCGCATGTCGCGCCATCAACTGGTTTTGTGCGTACTTGGCGATGAACTTGCCATCGCAGATGGCCAGCCGACCCGTATCCCTGCCTCCGGAATGCAGCACCAGGTTTGGCCCCGAGACGTAAAGGTTGTAGCCGTTTCATAGCCCGATTGCGCGTCAAAAGGACTTCGGGGACACATGGTTAGAAGAGGTTCGCCAAGGCACGTCGAGTTTGCATGCAGGCTGACCGATTGCTGTCGTGATCAAAGCGACCTCGGGGATGCCTGTCATTAGTGTGCTGGATTTTTTCGAGATCGAGTCGGTATATTGCCCATACATCGCAGGGGTTCCGAAGCGGTAGTGCTGAAGATAGGCGATCGCGTCAGGGTCCAGCACTTCAAGCGGTTTCAAACACGCATGCAGCTGGCGCGAGGCGTGTCTGCACTGCTTTCTGGTTCAATACCCGTGTGGCGCGGCTTGATCGTCCCTCTACACGCGGCATGAAACGCCGCCGTCGACGGTAATTTCAGTGCCGGTGATATAGGACGCATCATCACTGGCCAGAAACACGGCGGCGTTGGCCACATCCCACGGGATGCCCACTCGGCCCAGCGGGATGCGTGCTGCGCGCTGCTTGTCCAGCGCATCCCAGTCAATTGCCTCGGGGTCTTCTGCATTCTGTTCGGTGATATCGCGCGCCATTGGTGTGTCGATAAAGCCCGGCAGAATCGCGTTTGCGCGGATTCCATGTGGTGCCATTTCCGCTGCCAGATTGCGGGTGAAGGAAATGATCGACCCTTTGGTGGCGTTATAGCCAATATAGGGCGTGCCCAGATAACGCAGCCCGGCGATCGAGGAAATGTTGGTCACAACTCCCCCCTTGCGATCCACAAAATGAGGCAGAACATGCTTTGTTGGCAGAAAGACCGCCTTCATGTTCACATGCACCAGCATGTCCCAATCCTCGACTGTGCTGTCCATGGCGCCGCCGGTTTTCAGGATTCCGACATTGTTTTGCAAAATGTCGATCTGGCCGAATTCGAACAGGCATTGAGCAATTGATGATTGAACCTGATCTTCCTGCGTGACATCGGCGGCCAGCGCAACGGCGCGGCCCCCTTCGGCACGGATCAGTTTGCAGGTTTCCTCAGCCGCGGCCAGATGCAAATCCAGGGCACAGATCCGTGCGCCTTCCTGCGCGAGACGAATGGCGGTGGCTTTGCCGTTGCCCATGCCACCCTTCATGGATCCCGCACCCGTCACCAGGGCGACTTTTCCTTCCAACCGTTTCATCAGTCATCCCTCATTGGATTGCAAAAAGGCATTCATACCGCCGTCAACGGCGATCAATTGCCCGTTGATGTAAGAGGCGGCCTCGGACATCAGAAAAGCCACAGGTGCCGCGATTTCCGCTGGATCCGCCCACCGCGCTGCTGGTGTCCGGTTTTCAATTCGGCGCACGAAACCTTCGTCGCCCAGGATTTTACGGTTCATCTCGGTCAGGACATAGCCGGGTGCAATGGCGTTGGCGCAGATGCCGTCCGTACCGAAATCCGCCGCTAGCGACCGAGTCAAACCTGCGACGGCCGCTTTGGACGAGGCATAATTGCCGACCCCCGGTCGCGGATGTGTGGCGGCAATGGACGAGATCGAAACGATCCGCCCTCGCTGAGGCCCTTGATTGGCACGCATCACTCGGCCCGCTTCACGCGCCAGTACAAAGGGTGCAAAGACATGCAGATCATAGATCGAGCGGTAGTCACCAACCGTCTGGTCCAGTACGTGCCCGTGATTGGTGATTCCGGCATTGTTAATCAGACCCCAGATCGGGTCGATACCCTGCACCCAATCGGTGCAGGCGTCGAAATCGGTTAGGTCAAAAGCGGCCGTTCGGACAGTTGCTCCATCCGCGCGTAAGCCGTCTGCTGTGGCTTCGAGGGCCTCGCCGTTTATGTCTTGTAGGCACAATTGCGCACCTTGCGCGGCGCAGGCATGTGCCATCGCCGCACCCAATCCGCGTGCGGCCCCGGTGATCAGAATGGTTTTGCCAGCCAGCGAGAAATTCGGCCCTCTCATGAGGCGAGGGCCGCCTTATCCGCCGCAAGCGCGGTATTCACCGCAGGCATGACCTGATCGCAGAACACCTCGAGCGAGCGCAGGGTGTTGGCAAAGGGGATCGAAGCAATCTGCATGAAGACGCTTAGATGCGTGATGCCAAACTCGCGCGCTTCGGCCACGAGACGTTGCGTGATGTCTTCGGCATCGCCAATGATGGCGCGCTGCAGAACCGTGTCGATATCCGGTTCGTTGTCGAAGGGTACGATCTTGAGGTCCGCGCCCTCCATCAGCGGTTCGGCGCGGCGCATGTTGTTGGCCATGCGGGCATGGATCAGCACCTGCTCGGCTGCCGCACGGGCATCGTCTTTGTCCTGAGCGACATAGACATAGCGCTGCACCGCAAAGGGGAAATCATCCCCCGTCAGGCCGTTCTCGATGCGCGTTTCCTTGTACAACCGCCGCGCAGTGCCCACGATCGCGTTTGGTCCGATAGCCGGCGTGGTCAGCGTTTCGGCCCCGTAGTCGATCATCTTCTGGCGCATCTCTGGTGCGTTTCCGACGGCAAAGGTGCGGATACGATCTTGAACCGGAGCGATGGACAGGGCCGCGTCGCTGATCTGAATGTGGTCGCCCTGAAAGTCGATCACGCCGCCATAGACGCCCTGTTCGATGCAATCCCAGATTTCCAGCCCGCGCATCAGACGGTCGTCGATATCGAATCCGAATTTCTTAAATTCGCGGGGCTGATAGCCAGTGCCCAGACCTAGAACCAGACGGCCCTCGGTCAGTTGATCTGCTAGGCAGATATCTTCGACCAAACGCAAGGGTTCGTAGAAAGGCATCACCACCACCGCAGGGCCGACCTTGATCCGTTTGGTGTGGGCAGCCATGTTCGCGGCTGTCATCAGCGGCGAGGGCGAGATGCAATAGTTCGATAGGTGATGTTCGGCGAACCAGGCGACGTCAAAGCCTGCCTCATCCACCATTTTCGTCATGGTGCGCATCTGGTTGAACACATCCGCATGCGACGAGCCATCAACAGGCTTGGTCATCAGGTTGAACAACGAAAATTCCATGTCGTTGGGGCTCCGGTCTGGCTACATCACTTGGTCTGTGCAGTTTGTCGGAAAGCTGGCAAAGCACCAAATGTTGAATCCTTTACCAGTGGCAAAGAATTTCTTATGGAGATTGTGCCTCCTTCCGCAACCAAGTCAGAAAGGCCTGAACGCGCGGTTGTTCTACCCGCCGTTCGGGGCAGATAAAGTGGTAGGAATACGGCCCCTTGACCGGTTCGAATGGCAATTGCACCAAAGCCCCCGAGACCAGCAGATGCCGGGCAATCACATCGCGCACAACGCCAATGCCTTGACTATAGAGAATGGCGTTCACCGTGGCACTGCTGTCGCCGAAAAAGGCCCCCCGTTCGAACGCCGCAGGATCACCGCCATTTTTCTCGATCACAGCGCGCCACTCGCTGTAATTTGTGTCGTGCAGAAAGGGGCGATCCGCCAGCGCATTGATGTCCGACATGTCGCGCAACGTTTCGGCCGTTTGCGCAGAGGCCACAAGTATGTGCTTCTCGCCGAATAGGCGTTCCTCGTACCCGTCCTCGTACCCGCCTGGCCCCCAACGAATGGCGACATCTGCATCCTCTTGGCCAAAGCCTGTCTTTGCCACGGTCGACAGAGTGATCAAATCGACCGTAGGGTTGGCCGTCACAAACCGGTGCGCCCGCGCTGCAAACCATGTCGACGCAAACGAGGGCAGCAGACTAACCGTCAGCGTCGTCCGCCCGGCGTCCGGGGCCAGGTTCTGTACGCTTTCCCCCAGCGTATTTAGGATCTCGGCCACGTCTTCGGCAAATTGTTCACCTTGTTCGGTCAGCAGGATCATGTTGTTGCGGCGACGGAAGAGTTTGACGCCTAGTCGATGCTCCAACAGCTTGACTTGCTGGCTGACAGCCGGTTGTGTCAGGTTTAGTTCCGCCGCGGCCAGCGTAAAGCTCTGCAGCCGCGCGGCGGCTTCGAATGCGATCAGGGTCTGCAACGGCGGCAGCGGGCGACGCATTCGGTTGCTGTCAAAGCCAACAGGTTCCAGTTTCGACAAAGCACCGGGGCGAAGATGATCCAGTTTGTTTCGAAGGGCGCGTCGCATCACAGGCCTGCATAAGTTTTTGTTAGGCAAAGCTTAAGCAATTCGTTCTTGTATTCAAGGCGGTCGCCGCCACAGAAATGCCTGAGACCGACGGAGGCGACATGCTGGACCCTACTGAATTTACATCCGCAATGCGCAAGGCGGTGACGCCTGTGTCAATTGTCACTACCAGCGGCGAGCACGGCCCGCATGGCGCGACCGTCAGCGCAGCCTGCTCCCTGACGGCAGCACCACCTGCAGTGCTGATCTGCATCAACAAGAAAAGCCGCATTCTGGGCATGATTGAGGAACACGGGATCTTTTGCGTGAACTATATCGCGCCTCAGCATGACATGCTGGCGCTTGCGTTCGCCGGTGCCCCCGACCTTACGGATCAGCGTAGTTTTACCTCTGAACATTGGACGATTGACCAACGGACGAGCCTGCCGGTCCTGTCAAATGCTGCCGCAATCTTCACATGCCTGCATATTCAGACAGTCTCATTCGGCACGCACCGCATTCTGATCGGCAAGGTCGAACGCGCCGAAAGCTCTGAGACTAAACCGCTGGCGTATTGGAATGGCGATTTTCGTGAGCTGACCTATCCCAAATAGACCGGCGACCGAAGGAATTGGAGGTTATGCCTGTTCAATACTGTGCAATCCTTTGCGTTGTGGTCAATGTCCGCAATGCGGGCAACGTCCGCAGCGTTGAGGTACTCTGGCGAATGACCGAAATGGGCCGATCCTTTATCCTAAGGGGCAAAGTTATCTTGGCCATTGTTGTAAACCCTTCAGGCCAGCAACGATCCCAAAGTAATTGATACTGTGGTTCGTACGAGTGTCCGACCACATCCCCCGGTTTTGTCCGATCAGATTCAAGTTTCGGTGTTGACCCTGTCAGATACACAACGGTCTTACTCGCCCCATCCACCAGCACCCTCGGTGTGTTTATGGCCGCATCTTGTCTAGTTTGACTATTACGAGACCTCGTGCGTCGAAAAGGCATCCGCGTAATCGGGATGCCAGCGTGAAAGAGCCGGGCGATTGTTGATGATATCGCCCATGGCCCATTCAACCCGTTTGCGGTCGCGTTCTTCT
This sequence comes from Ruegeria sp. F12, assembly GCF_056533885.1. Taxonomy (NCBI): domain Bacteria; kingdom Pseudomonadati; phylum Pseudomonadota; class Alphaproteobacteria; order Rhodobacterales; family Roseobacteraceae; genus Ruegeria; species Ruegeria sp. F12. The sequence continues at coordinate 97,993 of NZ_JBQFOV010000008.1, forward strand.
GACACATCGTTGTCAGGGCAGAGGATATAGAAGTCCCCGTCCGACATGCGCCTCAGCAGATAGTCAACGGCCTCTTCGCTTGTCCAGGCTGCGGCAGGTTTTTCCGGCAAAAACTTTTCAATCATACCGGTATAGGTAAATCCCGGCACAAACAGATGGGCGGTGATATCCGCTTCGGCTTGCCGCAAATCATGCGCAAGCATTTCTGTCATGACCTTCACAGCAGCTTTGCTGGTATTGTAAGCGGGGTTTCCGGGTGGTGTGGTGATGCCCTGTTTTGACCCAGTGTTTATCACTACTGCCGGACGCGCCGCCTTAATCATACGCGGAAGAAAAGCATGGACACCGTTAATGACGCCAAAAAGATTGACCTCAAACAATTTGCGCCAGTTTTCCGCGTTTTCCCAGCTGCCGGACGGCACTGCGATACCGGCATTGTTCATCAGGACAGCCACCTCACCGAGCGCAAAGACCTGATCTGCCAAGGCATTCACAGCTTTGGCGTCGCTAACATCCGTCGGAACCGCCTGAACAATTGCGGGCGCCCCGGCCTGATCGCGCAATTCTGCCTCAGCTCTGTCCAAGGCCTCGCCCGCCAGATCGACCAGCACAACCCCCAAGCCGTCTTGAATAAATCGTTGGGCCGCGGCCTTGCCGACACCGCTTGCGGCCCCGGTTACAACAGCCAGGCCACCTTTTTCGATTGCTTTTCGGTACATGGAGCATCCCTTTTTTCTGCGAATGACTAAAGGGTCCTTCAGGGCGCCATCTTTTGCTTGAGGCCGTCAATGAACGTCTCGTCATCCTGTTGTTTGCGCGCGTTCAGCAATTCTTCGGCATCGGGCCCTGCGCGAAAACGCAGGCGGTTTCCGGTCTCGTTGGCCGCATCCCAAATGACTTGCGCGACCGTTTCTGGTTCAGAAGGGTTCGCGGCCAGTTTGCCAAAAAGACGCCCCATGGCTTCGGCCATAGGCGCGTAATCCGACAGGTTCTCATCCATCGCGAAATCGAAAGAGCTGCCGCCGAAGTTCGTCCGTATCATGCCTGGTTGGACAATACGAACTTGGATGCCAAGGGGTTCCAATTCGTAATGCAGCGCCTCGGACAGCCCTTCTACTGCGAACTTGGTACCATGATAGAGCGCGCCAAGCGGAAATGTAATCTGTCCTCCGATGGACGAGATATTTATGACCGTGCCTGACCGGTTCTGGCGGAAATGAGGCAGAACCGCTTTGGTCACTTCCATCAAACCAAGCACGTTGGTGTCAAACTGACGTCGGATGCGATCCATCGAAAAGGCCTCTAGTGCACCGTAGGCGCCGTAACCCGCATTGTTCAACAAAACATCAATCTGGCCAAACCGTTCGATGCCATCGCGAACGGCCGTTGCAACTGAGCCCGCATCCGTCACATCCAGTTGGGTCAGATGCACGTTTTCCAAAGCCCCAAGATCGGTGCTGCCTGCAGGGTTGCGCATAGTAGCGACGACATTCCAACCATTCGCTTGGAAATGTCGGGCGGTTGCTGCGCCAATACCGGATGACGCCCCGGTGATCAGAATGGTTTTCACATTGTTGCTCCGCAAGTTTATAAGCATACAATAGTCACAAAAAAGAGGATGTATCTTTCTAAATCTTCCAATTTTCTTGCCTAATTCTCCACAAGTAAGCGTTTTCAGTAATAGTCATTTTTATTCCGTGCTAGCGATGAGGGCAACGACTGGAGGCATTCATGAGACCTCATACACTATTGGACTATGTTCGGGATCTGCTTGACCACGCGGGCGTCGCGCAGGGTGTCTTGACACATAAGGAAAGCGGGGCGGTTTTTCTCACCCATCCTTCGACCACTCAACATGACGCAAATGTCTACCGCCCGCTGTTGTGCGCAGTTTTACAAGGCGCCAAAGAGGTTGGGACCAGTACCAGAACGCTCTCCGTACAGGCAGGGCAGTCGCTGATCGTCAGCAACGTACTGCCGGTTGTCTCAAGGATTACCGAGGCCACACCTGAACGTCCCTACGTTGCGCTCGTGTTCCCCCTTGATCTGGATCTCGTGCGCGGTCTGGCATCCTCACTGCCTCAATCTTCTAGTAAACGCGTGTCGGATCCATTTTCGATCTGCCTGGCTGACACCGATGATGACATGAAAAGCGCCCTGTTGCGGTATTTTCAGCAGTGCGAAACCGAAGAGACGCGTCACATGCTGTCACCGATCACGGCTAGGGAAATCCATGCCCGCCTGCTGATCGGGCAACATGGCGGCACGCTTCAAAAACTGGTGTGGCACGAAAACACGTCTAGCAGGATTCTCGCGGCGACACACGAAATCCGGTCAGATCTGGCCAATCCTTTTGTTGTCGGAGAGCTTGCCGGGCGTGTGGGTATGAGCAGTTCGGCCTTCTTCGAGCAGTTCAAGGCGGTAACGGGAACATCACCGCTACAATACCAGAAAGACCTGCGTCTGCTTCATGCCCGCAATGAGCTTCAATCTACCGGAGCAAAGATATCAGAGATTGCCTACGGGGTTGGATATGAAAGCCCGGCTCAATTCTCAAGAGAATATGCCCGCAAGTTCGGGCGCTCTCCAAGACAAGATCGGGTTTTCGAAACTGTTCAATAGCCCTGCAGGAAAAACGCAAACGCCAAGCCATGTAACGAGCCAAACTTTTCGGGCCGGTCAATTTCCGATAGCGGTCGTTTTAGTTACCGGCGAATTGGCAAGTTGTCCGCAATTCGGTCTTTGGCTGATATTGCGCGCGCAGCATGCGGTTGGTTTGCTAGGCCGCGCCGCAGTATGGGGTCAATGGAGTGAAGGTCTGATTTGGAACGGAAAGCGGTCATTGTTGGTGGTCATTCCGAGAAATTTCGCCTGAAGGTCTGCATTGAACGGCAGCGGACGTTCGCTGAAATCTACTAAAAGTCTGGTTTGCGGACAAAGCATCCGTTCATCATTTGTTGCAGAAATCCGAAGTTACTAACTTAAGATCAAATAAATCGTTCATTTGGATCGATTAATTGAGCTACTTTTATGGACGGGTGGTGCGAACTCTGGAAGCGTAAAGACCTTTGTTGATTGCGACATACCTGCTAGCTGGTGTTGCCCCAAGGGCTCAAGCCGCGTTGCAACATCTGCTGCGAATTCCGAGGACATTACCAAAGGTGTTTTAAGAGACTTACACAGACCCTCAAGCCGGTTGACTTGGTTTACCGCAGGGCCAATCGTGGTGAAATCCAGCCTACGTTCCGTGCCGACGTTTCCATACATTACGGAACCCCGATGTAAGGCAATTCCAAATTCAATTCTGCCGCCGTACTTTTGCCAAATGATGTTCTTTTCCCTCGCGCGAGCTAAGCACTCCAACACTGAAGACAATGCGGCACGGCTCATGTCGACTGCCGGCCTCGACTTTTCGTCTACTGGGAAGATTGCCATAACAGCGTCGCCGATAAATTTAAGGATCTCACCGCCGTGATCTTCTACTGCCCCGGCCGTGCAATCAAAATAGTCGTTAATTAACGCCAGATATCTATCCAATGGCATGTCTTCTGCCATCCGACTGGAGTTTCTAAGGTCGCAATAAAACAAAATGCAGTCGATTGCCCCTCCATCGCCGCGCTCGATTACACCATCCAAGACACGGTTTCCAGAGTAGCTTCCTAGGTAGGCATCCATGAGACCTTGCGCAAGAATGCGCGATTGAGCGTTTTTTATAACCAGTGCAAGGGCAGGCATGAGTGCTCGGATATAGTTGATTTCAGAGTCGCTAAATCCGCCTATACGCCGTGTAGAAATCGACATCATAACGCCCTCCATTCCAGGCGGAAAATCCGACCAGCGGCTAGCGTCATCGCGATGATAGCTTTCAAACTGAACCAGATAGTCCGTTGCGCCATCTGAACGAAGCTCTTCCAGGATCGGAAAACTGGCCTCGACCGACCCATCCTCCAATTTGTAACGCCGATAGGAACCGCCGTTATGCGCCAAATCGAAAAAAGGTGTATTGCGGAATCCAGGTGTCGCAAGCTGGTCTCTGGGCGTTAGTTCGACTTTGGCTTGGTCGTCGCGGACCGTCCAAAGCACATTCAAAGCGCCAAAAATTGGGTGCAGGACCATGCCCCCGACGTTGATCCGAGCAACAGGGACACCAGCGGAAACCAGACGGTTGCCAAAGCCTCGCACCACATCCTCGGCCTTGGTATCGCGAAGACCGCACCCCATCAGCCAAGCGGCAACGCTATCTAAAAGTGGAGACCTGCTGAACTCAATCATACTGAGACACTTTCTTGTCCAAAAAAGCGTATTGAACCAGCTCGATACTGAGACCTTAGACCGATTTGACACAATGAGCGCAGGGAGTCTTGTTCCGAGCCTTCAGTCCTTTTGTATCACAGCACTGCTATCGCCTCCTAGCTTGGTGCGCTAAACAACCAGTTTCACCCCTGTACTCCAAGGTAAGCGACGGGCTCGGTGCGGTCTTTCGCTACGATCTGTCTGAGGGACCGCTATGCGGACACTACGTCATTTCGCTGCATGCGCCCCAATGGTCGCCTGTCTAGGACTAGCTCAAGACAACGCATTGTGTTGACCCGGATTCAGAGAAGTAATCTCGGCAAGCTTGAGCGAATTCTTGAACGATCCGTCTTGGACGCGCACTGTCGTAGCCGAGGGCCAGCGTTAGTGGCGGCAAAGTATCTGAAATCGGGCGCGCGACGACAGGCGCACCAACATACGTCTCGGACGTTAAAGGCAGCATATTTAGGATTGCGCATCCCCTCCCCGCTGCCACAAGACTGCGTACCATTTCGGTCGAGTTCGCGTAGGCCGCGATTGGCACTTGCCTTGTGCGGGATTGAAACAGACCTTTGTAATAGGAAGCGGCCAAGGGGCGGTTCAGCACAACCAAAGGTTCCTTTGAAATCTGAGCCATCGTGACTGCATCTTGGTCTGCCAATGGATGGGACTGTGGCAGCAAGCAGTACGGCGGTGCTGTGATGAGGGGGGTAAATTCGATGGAGGGCCTTACACCCTCTGCGACAAACAAAATGGCATCGTATGTCCCATAGAGCAGCCCGTCCTGTACTTCATCATTGTTACATTCTTGCAATTCGAGCGTGACACCTGTGCGGTGAGACAAGAACGTATCAAAAATCTGCGGTAGAAACGCTGGGGCGATGGGAGCATAGTAGCCTACCCTAAGCGTTCCACTATGCGATTGCTTCAACTCCGCGCCCTCAATTAGAAGTGACCGGTAGTCTTCCAACAAATGCTCGCATTTCCGCGCCACGTCGCGTCCCGCTGCGTTCGGCTGAATACCACGCGCGCGTTGGCGGATCACAAGTGTAAGATCAAATTCTGCCTCGACCTGATCAATCGCGCTGGATACTGCAGAGGCAGCAATGTTCAGTTCCGCCGCCGCTTTGGCAATGTTGCCATGACGCAGCGCGGTTGTGAAATATTCCATGGCCTTAAGGGTTAGCGGCATCTTTATCTCTGAATTTATGATGATGTTTGTCTTTTAATACTATTTTTCCGGTGAAACAAATCATGCCAACGTAAATGCGCTGCTTTTCTAGGAGACCATTGATGTCTGGCGCACCACTCAAAGGCTGGAACCACACGCCAAATGTCCCGTTGCAAGTGTCGCCATTCTTTAGCTGGCCCCCGCGCCCAATGGCGATGGTCGCATGGTTCTGGAACTCTTGGTTCTTCCTCACCGAACGATTAATCGTCGTCGCGATTGCCTGCATTTCGTTCTATTGGTTCCACCCCCCCTTAGCCGAAACGCAAACGCTGGCGTTCGGTTGGATTGCCGAGATGTTCATCCGTAACGTCGCATTGATGACACTCGTCGCCGGAGGGCTTCACCTCTATTTCTATACCTTCACCAAACAGGGCCAGGAGTTGAAATACGACCCGCGTCCCCTGATGAAAAACGGGCGAAAGTTCACGCTGGGCGGGCAAATCCGCGACAACATGTTCTGGACCATCGCCAGTGGCGTCACAGTTTGGACGTTCTATGAGGTGCTGATGTTCTGGGCGATGGCCAACGGTTATGCACCGATGCTGACATGGGCAGCGAACCCCATCTGGTTCATCGCTCTATTTCTGCTGATCCCCGTTTGGGAAAGTTTCTATTTCTATTGGATTCACCGCTTCCTGCACATCCCGTTCTTCTACAAACACGTGCATGCACTGCACCATCGCAACATTAACGTAGGGCCTTGGTCGGGCATGGCGATGCATCCGGTAGAACATTTGATCTTTCTTGGGTCGGTGCTGATCCATTTTATTGTTGCGGCACACCCGCTGCACATTCTGTTCCACCTGCAATATTACGCGCTGACGGCTGCGACGACGCATACGGGCTTTGAAGGCATGATGATCAAGGACAAGAACCGCTTGAAGTTGGGAACATTCCATCACCAGATGCACCATCGTTATTTTGAGTGTAACTATGGCTCGCTCGAATTGCCTTGGGACAAGTGGTTCGGTTCATTCCATGATGGCACCGTAGAATCTGACGCGAAAATCCGCGAGCGGCGCAAGAAATTTACCAACGGGGCCAAATGAATTGGGTGGCATGACAGTCAAGGACTTGCTGGAGACCAAAGGCAAACGCACAATCAACTACGTGCAGGTCGCCCACGAAAAAGAAGCGATTGCGGCGCGCGAAGCGGGTATAGACATGATCGGCTCAGCCTTTGTACCAGAGCAGGGCCATTCTGCCAAAGCTGTGCCCGACACGCATTTCCAGTTTGGCCTACCATGGGGCATACCCGCAGACGTAACAGAGGCGTTGCGCGATGCCATGGCCGCAATGATGGCAGGCGCTCAATCTGTCTATTGCGGCTACAACCCATGGGTCGTGGAGGCGCTTGCCCATCACGGTGTTCCTGCCATTTGCAACGTGGGTCTTGCCCGCCCAAGGCAGCTTGGACGGGCGGGTTCAAGGCGGTGGGCAAGACGCTGGAACAAGCCAAGATGATCCGGACGCAAGTTCAGGAGTTCGAGAACGCCGGTGCGTTCGCCGTAGAGATGGAGGTCGTGGCCGCAGGTCTTGCAATCGAGATCACCAAACGCACATCTATGCCGACGGTCTCGCTGCGGTCAGGCGATGGATGCGACGCGCAATATCTGTTCTCGGCTAATTTGTTGGGCGAAAACCGCGGCTATATCCCGCGCCATGCCAAAACCTACCGTAGCTTCGCCGGAGAGCGGGACAGGCTACAAGATGAACGTGTCGCCGCCTACCGTGAAAAATTCCAGACGTCACGAACGGAGGGTTTCCTAATGCAAACCAAATCGTGAACATCGACGAAGATACACTCGCGAAAGTCTGGGAGACGTAAACTCGAATCTTTAAAAGTGGCCAATCATTTGCCGCGCGACATTTTTTGGTTTGGGCTCGGAGCAGTCGTTCGCTAAGCAGCGCATCAATGACCGCCGTGCGGACAAAGCAGAAGTGTGAACTCAGTCGCGAAAAAACCTCCGCACACATCTGGCAAACAGGCTCAATGCCGCGATTAGAACCTGACCCTAAACGCCAGCCCAACCAACGGCGCAGTGTCATAGCTTTGCCGACTGATTTCTACTCCATTCGCATCATCTAACTTCAGGCGGCCATCAAATTCTGCTCCCGCAAATACGCTCAATGAAACTCCAGGATTCGGATTGTACCCAAGAGAAAGAACCACAGGAATACTCTTATCTTCACCCACCCCATCCGGGGCGAGGCCATCCCCATCCAGCCTGAAACGGATCCTCTCTGAGCGTGCGGTCAACGAAAGGTCGATAGCCTCATTTAGAGCGTAGCTCAGCGACAAACCGGGACCTTGCGTTGCTCCGACACCAGAGCCGGTGTTCAATTTCCAGCGGTCATTTATGTCCCAGTCGATAAGCAGAGCCGGAAAAAAATCAGTACCGCTTTCGTCAAATTCAGAAAACGCACCAAAGGCTGGGCCTATCGTTAGGCGCTCGTTCAGTTGCCATGCAATACCTGCAAAAACACCGTAGGTTCTACCGTCAGATGAGGAGGCCCCGCTTTGGTAGTCCCACCTGATCTGTGGCGATACAAAAACCGTTGTTGTATCCCCCACACGAAACCGAACAGGAACAGCTACGCGAAGGTCACGTATGTTTTCCCATGGCTGGTTGTTCGATTGGCTGAATTTATAGTCCAGCTTGCCAAAACTGGTGGAAAGCCCAACGAAGCTTCCGCCTTCTAGATTGTAAAGTGCGGTGGCACGTAGAAACGCTCGACTTGCAGAGAACTTGCCGCCGTCACTCAAATCCGCATCCCCTTGAAACGCGGCAAGCCCATCAACCTGATACGCCCAGCCTAACCGAGGCTGGGCAGCCGACGGAAGCGAGGTGAACCCAAGAAAAACAAATCCAAAGCAGCACGTTAGAAGAAGATTTTTCATCTGACATTTTTCACGTGAGACTGGTTACGTATTGAATTGTCATTCCTGGTCGAACAGATCAAGTCCTTTAGAGTCTGCTAAGTGGACGAAGCCGCCGTTAACACCGTCATCAGCAGGTGTTGCCTAACAAGCGATATCCAAGCCACCTCGCAAACCTTCAGCGCGTTGTTCAGCAGTGTAATTTCGCGTTCGTCTAGTTCGGTTCTACTGGCGGTCTGAATGAAGGGGCGCAGGACTTCTTTGCCATTTCACTCTCGCAAAATTAAAAATGAATAATGAAGTACTTGCTCCAAACCCCAACTGCCAGGGCAATCCTCATAGCACTCTTTGTAATTATTGTTGTGAGGGTGTGCAGCTATGACAGCTATCAAGGGGCTGGATATCAAAGGCCTGATCAAGAGTATTGGGATGGCGAGGGCAGGCCTTAGCCCGAGTTCCCTTCTGTACTGCAGCGTCCAATGCAAACAGTCGCGCAGGTTGACCAAGTGATCCATCCGGCAGTCTGTGGTCGCATTGTGTAAGCAGAACTCCAGGGAGCCTGAGCTAGTCTTTCGAAGAAGCTAAAACGAGATGAGTTCTAGTCTGCATTGGAGATGATGCTGCGCTTCCGCAAAACTCGGTGTACCAAGTATCTGCGGGACAAACCTGCACCTCCCTGCCGAGCTGCTCAACCATTGCCAAGGGCCCATGAGCATATACTCAGGGCCCAAAAAGCAATCAATATTACAAGCCGTTACGGGGTAAGGTCCATTGCGGCTACGACCTTTTCGTAAGGAAGCCCAGCGGTATCGTTCAATCGACGAACTTGATCGGCGCTTTCACCATCAAACAAGCACATGCAGCGCCCGTCTTCGGGAGCAAATGTTGAACGAACGTAGCTGATCTTGTCTCCATCTGCCGTCATTTTTTGCGCAGTTGCTATCGCGGCTTTTTGAGCAGCGCCCAAGTCATCTATGCTGATACCCTTAAGGTTTCTTTCGACCATAAAAACAGACATTTCGCTCCCTTTCCGAATAGTCAAAACTAGTGCGCCTATTGCATCACGGAGCGGTGGCTCGGGGAACTATCAATACCTTATGACTTAATAACTCCAGGTTTGGATAAAACGGTGTATCCTGCGTCATGATTGTTATTAGCTTTCAGTGACGAGGTGCCCCAACATGGAGATGTCTCAGATTAGATATGTCTTATCTGCCGCAAAGCATCTGAATTTCACCAAAGCTGCTGCAGAATGCAATGTGAGCCAACCAGCGCTTACCAAGGGCGTCAAGTCACTAGAAACCGAACTGGGCGCACAGGTTTTCCATCGGGAAGGTAGGAAAATACTGGTTAGCGACTTTGGGAAGTCTATGCTGCCGCATCTACAGCACATCGTCGACGAAGCAGCAGCTACACAAGCGCTGGCTCAGAATTTTCGTTTGCTGGAAAAAGTACCGCTGCGCTTGGGTGTCCTATCAACAATTGGGCACGTTCGCCTTGCTCGCTTTTTAGCTCAATTCGAGAAAAACCACAGCGGATTGGAGTTGTCTGTCAACGAAGCAAGCGTGTCGGACCTAAAGAAAAAACTTGCCGATGGCGATATCGATGTTGCTTTAATGACCCTGACTGAAGAGCTTGAAGAGGAGTTCAGGACTAGACCACTCTACGACGAAAGATATGTGGTTGTTTTCCCGCCGGAACACCGCCTTGGACAACTCAACTCAGTTTCGCTCCAAGACTTATCACAAGAAAACTACGTTGACCGCTTGGCCTGTGAGTTGCGCGAGATGGTAATGTCGGTTTGTCAGTCAAAAGGCGTTGAGCTGTACGCTCGCTTCAGGTCTGAGCGAGAAGATTGGGTACAAGCAATGGTTGCTGCGGGCATTGGTTTTGCCTTTATGCCTGAGTACTCGGTTACTCTACCGGGCTTGATGCAGCGCCCGCTTGTTGAGCCAGAAGTTTCAAGAACTATCGCGGCCTTTACAGTCCCCGGCCGAAAACATTCGCCTGCACTTGATGCACTTATGAGGTCATCGCAGACTTTTGCATGGCCGGGATAAGTAACGTCAGCTTTGGGCTCAAGGCAGTCATCTGAGTCTTTCAGTCAGATGACGGCTTAGGACGGAAAGCTGACATTTGCTACGTCTGCTAAGAGTAGGGGCCGTTGAGGTGAAGCGAACACTTAGTCTGAACCATGACAGCCAAATTGGTTAGTCTATCAGTAAGGCATCCACTGTCGAGATTTCGCGACATCCGTTAAACTGCGAGCAGGAGGGTCCTATGCAGCGCCGACTCGCCGCGATCATGGCTGCCGATGTCGTTGGGTATTCGTCGTTGATGGGCAGCGACGAAACAGGGGTATTGTCCGCTCTCAAGATGTTGCGCATAGAGATTTTTGATCCCGCAATTGCGAGACATCACGGGCGCCTCGTCAAGTTGATGGGGGATGGTGCTCTTGTCGAATTTGCTTCGGTTGTCGATGCCGTTAACTGTGGTGTCGAGATCCAGCGGGCAATGGCTGAGGCTGCTCCTGGCCTCGCCAACGGGTCGCGATTGCAACTTCGGATCGGGATAAACCTCGGTGATGTCATGATCGCTGATGGAGACCTGTATGGTGACGGGGTGAATGTTGCCTCTCGCATTGAAGGTCTGGCGGATCCAGGGGGCGTCGCAGTTTCTGAGAGTGTCGCGCAGCAAGCAATGGCAAAGGTAGATGCCGAGTTTGAGGATCTCGGCCCCAAAACCCTAAAGAACATCGCTGAACCGGTTCGGGTTTTTCGCGTCATGCCTGACGGAGCACCCGCCTCTGAACAGCGATCCAACAAACTTCCGTTGATGACCGGTGCATCGGTGTTGGTTTGTCTGGGCGTTGCAAGCTTGATTGCGTGGTGGATCAGCTTTGATCACGAGCCGTCCGATGCCATGACCTTTGATGAAGCCGCTCTGTTGTCAGAGCCAACAGGTCCGACCGTTGCGGTTCTGCCGTTTCAAAACCTTAGCAATACGGACGCCCGCGATTTGTTGGCTGTTGGCATTGGCGAAGACATCATCGTTGAGCTGGGGAGCTACCAGGACCTCAATGTATTGTCCCGCCAATCCACCCATTCTGTTGGGCCGGGCGAAAGTGACCCGAGCAGCATCCGGCAGAAATTCGGCGCGGACTATGTGCTGGAGGGTTCCGTCCGGCAGGTTGCAGATCGTCTGCGCGTGACGGCAAGACTGATAGACACAACCTCGGGGCATCAGGTCTGGTCTGGGGCGTATGATGAAAGTCTTACGACTTCAAACATTTTAGACGTTCAACTGAGCATCACCGAAAAAGTTGCCTCTGCTCTGGGTGACGCAGGCGGGGCGATCAAGCGCATTCACGCAGGTCATGCGCGTGCGAAACCTCCGGAACTTCTCTCGTCTTATGAATGTTCCTTGCTGCGCGTTGGTTTTCTGAACCGACGAGATATGCAAGAGCGCGTCCGGGGCTGTATTGTGCGGGTTGTCGAGGACGAACCCGAGTATTGGCGCGGGTGGGCGCAATTGGCCGAGGCACTGCTGACCGATGTGAAGCTTTTTACCGGGCTTTATCCAGGGACACAGGACCAGAAAATCCAACGCGCGGAAGAGGCCGCGCGGAACGCGGTGTCGCTGAACCCGTATTCTGCGCGCGCTCATTTCCTTCTGGCGCTTGTGCTTCAGATTCAACGCGATCTTGACGGGTTCTTCTCGTCCGCCGAAACAGCACTGGCATTGGGAACCGATCGTTATCTGCAAGGGCAAATCGGCTATGAATTCATATGGTCCGGTCGTCTGGATTTTGGGGCTGCGCTTGTCGAAAATGCAATCGCGCTAGACCCAAATGCAGCAGACCCAAACTGGTATCAGGCGCTGGCCGAGTATCATTTCCTGAACGGAGATTACGAAACAGCGCTGAAGACCTATCGCAAGGGTGCACAGCCAGACGTCTGGTGGTCGGTTTCTATTGAGGTTGCAATTCTGGCTGAACTGGGTCCTCGAGACGCAGCCATTTCCGCGCGAGACAGGCTCTACAAAATTCGTCCGGGGATAAAAATTGCCGACATTGTCTGGATGTATCGGCGCTTTGCGCGCCCGGATCAACATATCCTGCCTTTTGTCGAAGCTTACAAAGCTGTGGACATGCCTGAAGGACGGTTTGCCCCGCTGCGGGAGGATAGTGCAGGCTGACCGCTACGATGCGGTCCTGCATGGAGTAGTATCAAGCCTGGCGCACCTTCTCATTCGGCCACCCCAACCCTTTGTAAGCTTGTGAGCCAGATCCATTGGCTTTCGAGGTGATTTTTTTTCCGCGAATTACCTGTTGCCAACGCGCCCAACTGCCGGGCTGCGCCCAGTGCATTTTCACAACGTTCCACATTAGACTCAGATGAATTCGCACCGAAGTACCCCTTGATTTGCAAAATCATCTCGCCTTTCTGGAGCAAGAAACTGGTAGTCCGTTTCGCGCGACGCTTCCGACAGATCAGTACGGAATGATCATGGATGTTGTCCAGAGCGTGAACATGCCGACGTGTGCGCCGCGCCACTTGCTGAAGCCATACGTGACCGACGGTCGGTTAAGCATACTGGAAACGGACGATCATCGTCCCACATGGCGGGTGGCTGCAGCTTACCGGGCCGTTTCGGCACTGCTGGACATGATCGAGGACTGGTTTGATCAGCAACGACAAAAACCGATCGAAAACGGGAATTCTTGTTGAAAAATCCCAAATTCAGGGCTCAAAAAGAACCGGGCCAACTCAGCGGTGCCAGTTGTCGAAAGTGCCAAATTCAGTTTGGCAGCACTCATAGTAAGCGCCGTTTTGACAATATTTGAGACTCATGTCGATTTCGCTAAAGGCACCCAAGTATTCTATTTTCCAGATGGGCGCGAAAGGTTAACTTCACCTTTCAACTGATCCTGAAGTCGCCGCTATTGGGTTAGAATTAAGTGACACGATTTCCTACTTGTTAAGGAAGCTGCAGTAGCCCAGCACCACGGACCAAGCCGCCGGTCTCCTTCTTGCGTCCGCCTTCGAGACATCTCCGACAGCCAAGATACACCATAGGTGGGCGTCGGTTATTCTCTTCTGAGTCGACGTAGTAGTTCAACTTCACCTCAAACTGGCATTCGTATTGCAAACATATTCAGAGGCGCGAGGCCGTCGTAAGCTCTTCTCTATCTTGTGTTGACCCGGGTGAAAGTTCAGAAGTACCCACTTGTTCGGCGCAAACGAAAATTTCTTTTGATCGAGGCGATAACAGTGGTCGCAGTCACCGAAAACCTGGCTTTGAAAAAGCTATTCTCGGACCTTATACGCCTCGATTTCATTGGATAAACCGCGGATTGAGTGACAGCCGGCTGATTGCATATGGTGTGGCAAATGTTCTGCGACGCTCTGCGTCACCAGTAACTTTTCATCCAAATTCTTACATAGCTCCTGAACACGACTGGCCACATTCACAGCTTGTCCGACAACTGTGAAATCCAAGCGATCCGGACTGCCGATGTTGCCAAAGGTGACACGACCGAAATCAATGCCGACTACGAATTCTATTGGCTCTTTTCCCGTGTCGGCGGCTGTTTCGTTGTAGCCTCTCAGGGTGGTCAGGGCTTGTTCTGCAGCTAGCACAGCAGATCTGCACGAGGTTTCCGCGTCGTCATCAATGTTGAAAACTGCAAGTATGCCGTCCCCCATGAACTTGAGAACGTCACCGCCCTGATCTTGGATAGGCGACACGACCATTTCGAAATACTCACCCATCATGGCAAGCAAAGCGTCTTCGGACCAGGATGAGGCTTTGCTGGTGAAGCCACGAAGATCCGCAAATAGGATCGCGGCTGAAACTGTTCTGTGTTCTCCGCGCTTTATGTGGCCCTGATCAATCTCTTCGGCGGGACCGTGCCCCAGATAGGTTTGCAGAAGGCTTTTTTGCGAATGACGCATTGCAATGGGTTCCAAAGCAGCGGCAAGTGCGTATCGCGTGTCTTCGATGTATCGGATATGCGCGTCCGAAAACCCAGCATCTGCGTCCGAGGTGAAGCTGGTGCCCTGAACCGAACCGTTGCCATGCTCCAGCGGGATGGCCAGAAAATCTGTGGCACCTGCTTCGGCCAACTCGGCATAGACCGGATGTTCTTCCAGAACGTCAAGATCGGTCAGGCGTTTGCGCAATGGGCGCCGCTGCGTGACGACATATTCAAACGGGCTGCCGTGCCATGCACTTGTTGCCAGAACCGTGGTCGGTACGGTGTAGCGGCGGGTTTCTTCCGGCGTCCAGATGATGCCCCACGCGCTAAGCAAAGGGTTCGAGTAATTCTGGGCGATCCTTGCGCGGGCTAGGGGTACGCCAAGCGCCACCAATCCTTCGCAATACCCTTTGACAATGAGACCCTCGTCGCCCAGCAGGCGACCATCGGAAATCAACCAGTGTTTCAGGTGATCAGTCTCGGTCATCGTGGTCTCACACTCTTGTTCCGCGCTGATACTTTAGCTGTCAATGGTCGCGAAAGAACCCACGCCGGCTGAAAAACTCATGCCTTTCTGCCAGACGCGGGATCCGTCGGCTTCAGCTCACCGCCGCCGCCAGCGAGGGGTCGTCTTCTAGTTGCTTAAGCAATCGGGCTTGTCTCACTCTTGGATCCAGTTCGGGATCACTCGTATAAGCCAGCATAAGGGGCACATTCTCGTCAATCTGATCCTGAGTTGCCACCGCCATGCCGTGAGCCACGAACGGGCGTAGATATGTCATGCCTGCTAGGTTCGCCGTCTGTTGGAACGGTTTCAGAAACTCAGCCATGGAGAAGTTGTTGTATCCACCTGCGTGATAGCTGTGCTCCGGGCCACCGGTTGAGACGAGGATCAACAGCTCGCGCCCCTTCAACCGGTCCCCGCCCGGCCCGTAAGCGAACCCATAGTTCAGCACCTGATTCATCCAAGCCTTCATCACCGGCGGTGCGGAATACCAGTAGAATGGAAATTGAAACACGATCCGGTCATGCGCCAGCAAGAGGGCCTGTTCGGCTTCTGTGTCAAAACGCATCTCGGCACCACCAATGGCGGTTAGATCTCGGGTCGTCACGTTCGAAACATCAGAAAGTGCGTCGAACCATGCGCGGTTGATGCGCGATTTGCTCAGGTCCGGATGGGCGGTCAGTACGAGGGTTTTCATGTATCAGCCTCTTGCAAGAATTTTGCGGAAAAATGGGTGATTAGCGGGCGGCTGTCGGCTCGGGTTTCAAAGCGCCAGTCTTCCTGAACGCTGGCTTCAATGAGGTCGCCCGCAACGGTCGTGGCGCGAAACAGAACTTCAAACTGTGCGGCACCGGGCTTGATTACGATCTTGCTGACGTGATGCTCGGTCGGGCGCTGCAAGGTTTCCAACACGCCCCGATACCAGGCCCGCACGCGGTCATGTCCGCCAAGTGCGGTGTCGATGTCAGGCGTATCCCACTCTACGTCTGGATGGAGGTCAGGCAGGAACGCGTCGATCGGATCCAGCCTGTCGAACCGGGCAAACCAGTCGGCGATGAAACCGCGGATTTCGGGGTAATCGGTCACTTGAATCACCTGTTGATAGTTCACTTAGCCAGCCGCTCAGGGACCGGAGCCAGCGAGTACTGGGACCAGAAAAACGTGTTTGCCGCATCCTGATCGGCGGACAGGTTGGTTGCCTCGACGATCTTGCCATTCTCGATCCGGTAGACGAGCGCCCAGGTCGTATCGACATTCGGTTTGCCGTCGGCGTTCGACCAGCCGCGGTGGATATCAACCACATGGGTCTCATCCGCTCCGAAATAGATGGGTTCGGCCTGAAATCCGGCGGTGCCCAGCTGTTCGAAAAACGCCAGTACTTCATCCCGACCGGTCTTGGTTCCGGACAAGGGATGGCGGCCCGGGATGTGCCATTTTACGTTCTCGTCCATCACGGCTGCGATGCCGTTCAGATCGTTGGCGCCATAGGCGGCGAAGAAGCCCTGTACGACCTTGATATTGTCTTCGGGGGATGCGGCCATGGCGATCTCTCCTGTGATCAGAGCACCGGTGAGGGCAGCAACTTTGGTCAGAGTGTTCATCTTGTGTCCTCCTGAATACGTGGTGACACAAAGTTAATAATTTTCATTGCGCGTGATAATTGGCCAAGGTGGCATTACTTTCATGTATTATATCGAATAATGAGGTAGTTCGGAGATATGATGCGCCTGCCACTTGCCACGCTTGAAATCTTTACGGCCATCGCGCGCCACGGATCGCTACGTGCTGCGGCCGAGGCGCTGGGTATCAAGCCGTCAACCGTTAGCCATCAATTGAAATCGTTGGAAGATCGGTTGGGCACCGCGCTTTTCATTCGGACAACACGCTCGATCAGCCTGACCGAGGCCGGACGCGCCCTGATCCGTGGCGCTGGGCCTGCCTTTGATCAACTCTCTGAGGCCGTCGAAAGCGCGCGCAGCACCGGTCACGCCGCGCGGGGCACGTTGAAACTGGCGATGCCCGAGTTTGCCTATCACCTCTTTGTTGGTCCGATCCTCAACAGTTTCTGCGCCGCGTATCCCGAGATCGAGTTGGAACTGTCGCTAACGGATGCGCTGTCAGACATACTGGGCGAGGAGCTGCACGCCGGTTTCCGTCTGGGGGATCGTGTGGCGCAGGATATGGTGGCAGTGCGGTTGACGCCGCCGCTCCCGGTGACCATTGTCGGCAGTCCGGACTACTTGGCGGCACGAGGCATCCCGGACACACCACGTGATCTTCTGGGGCATACTTGTATCCGCTACCGGTTTCAATCCTCGGGCCAGATTGCGCCGTGGAGTTTTCAATCGAGCGAGGGAGGGTATGACGTCGATGTGCAGGGCAACCTGATCGCCAACGCCCTTCCAGCCTCCGTCGATCTGGCTAAGCGAGGGCTGGGCCTCGCCTATACATTCAAGGCCTATGTCGGCACCCAGATCGCTGCGGGAGAGTTACAACCGGTTCTGGACGACCACTTGGGACCCACCCCTGGCTTTTTCATGTATTTCCCACGCGAGTATAAATCCATGATGCCCCTAAAGCTGTTCATCGACCACATAAAGCGCCAGCAAAGCGTTTGACCCTGCGCGCGCAGACCCCACATATCGAATAGTGCCAGCCGGAGCCGCTCTTTGCCCCTAAGATACGCTGATATCTACCCGTCAGAACCGTTGCTGAACAGCGATGCGATGCAGCGCCCTTCGGCGGCAGGTTTGATGTCAGTGCGGTATTTTCGCGCCGAACCCGATCAGATGCCGGAAGAGGTGTTTTCGGAACACCACGTCCTTCTGAACCTGCAGGTAAAGGGGCATCGCGTGCAAAACTGGCGGGACGGCACGCTGCGGGATTTCACCTTTTGCAAAGATGAGGTCATCGTGACCCCGGCAGGCATGCGGTCGGGTTGGCGGTGGTACGGGCAGTCCGACGTGATCGTGATTACTTTGCATCCGGACAAGGTTCAGCGATTTGCGCAGTCTGAACTTGGTATGCTGCTGGCCCCGGAGCAGTTTCACGACCAGCCGCAGTTTTCTGATCCTGACCTATGTGCTGCGGGCGTCATCCTGCGCGACGCGCTTGCGACCGACGATATGTCCTCGGGGGTGATGTTCGAAGCCATGAGCCGGGTTTTTCTGGTCAAACTGCTGCAGAAATACGGCAAACGCCGCGCCGAAGAGGTTGAGCTGTCCTCGCGCTTTACCTCTCAGCACTACCAACGGGTGCTGGCCTATGTGCAGGACCGTTTGGACCAGACGATCACCGTCGATCAATTGGCGTCTGAGGCGGGCATGAGCTCCTCGCATTTCGCGCGGGTGTTCAAGGAAACGCTGGGCTCGACCCCCATGCAATATGTCATGGCCTACCGGGTCGAGCAGGCGATGAAGATGATCGAAGACCCCGCGCGCCCTCTGGGCGACATCGCTTTGGCCTGCGGGTTCTCGGATCAGGCGCATTTCACGCGCAGTTTCAAACAGGTGGTGGGCCAGACCCCGCGCGCGTTCCGTGCAGCGCGGGCTCTCTGAAGCAGAATCTTTCAATAACGCGGCAGTCCGGTGCAAGTATCCCTGCCACCGGCGTCGTATCTCAGGTGTCATCGGGCGTACGCCCATCCAGACAGATTTTGGGAGATACCGCTATGAACACCCTTGCTATGAACACTGCTGCCGCGTTGATGGCGTCGACAGCCGCCGTTGCGCAGGTGGAAACCCGCACCGTCACCTTTGAGAACGAAGGCGCCACCCTGTCCGGCACATTGTATTTGCCGGAAGAGCGCGGAGCCGAGCCGCTGCCGACCGTCGTCGTGACCGGGGCCTGGACCTCGGTTCAGGAACAGATGCCCGCCAACTATGCCCGCGAGATGGCCGAACGCGGTTTTGCGGCCTTCACCTTCGATTTCCGCGGTTGGGGCAAATCGGGTGATCTGCCGAACAACGTGCGCTTTGTTGAAAGCCCAGAGGCGAAGACATCGGACATCCAAGCCGCGATTGCATTCGTCGCGACCTTGCCCGAAGTAGATGCCGACCACATCAACGGTCTGGGGATTTGTGCCTCGGCCGGGTACATGGTCGATGCTGTCTCGGGCAACCCGTTGGTTCAGCGAGTGGGTCTGGTTGCACCTTGGTTGCAGAACGCCGAGATCGTCGAGGCGGTTTATGGCGGTGCAGAAGGTGTCGCCGGGCTGATCGAGGTGTCCCACGCTGCCGAGGCGGCTGGCGGTCAGATCATTCCTGCCGCAGGCCCCGAGGGTGCCGAGGGCGTACTGATGCCGATCGGCGGATATTACTATGAGGCTGACCGTGGCGCGATTCCCGAATACGATGACAAATGGAACAATGCGGGCTGGGAAGGTTGGCTGACCTATCACCCCGCCGACAATCCGCAGCGTTTGGATAAGCCACTGGCCATTGTTCATTCGGAAAGCGCGGCGATCCCACAGGGCGTGCAGACCTTCCTTGCCGGCTGTGCAGGCGAGGCGACCGCGCAATGGCTGGAGGATGTCACGCAGTTCGACTTCTACGACGACCCCGAGAATGTCACTCACGCGGCGGATACCGTCGCTGACCACTTCCGCGTCGGTTCGAGCAACTAAGCCCTGTCCGGACGCCGAGCAATCGTTCGGCGTCCACCCTCATCTATTCGGAGCATCCTCATGCGTAGAAAACTCACATCGACCCTTGCGGCCGTCTCTATGATCGGATCCGCGGCTTTTGCTGAACAACAGGCCGATATCTCGACCGCAATCACCGACATCGCGGCAGGTGCTGACCGCCACGACTGGACCCGCGTGCGCGGCGCGTTCTCCGATACCGTCACAACGGACTACACCAGCCTCTGGGGCGGAGACCCGGTCACACAACCCGCCGACGAGCTCGTGGCTGGATGGTCCGCCTTTCTTCCCGGTTTCGACGCGACGCACCACATGGTGACCAATCACACCGTCACCTCTCTGTCCGATACATCTGCGACGGCACAGGCGGATTTCACAGCAACCCATCGTCTTGATGACGGCTTGTGGGTGCTGGGTGGCCGCTATGACTATGAGCTTGAGAAATCAGATGATCGCTGGGTTGTCACATCGATGACCATGACGGCAATCTGGGAATCCGGTGACCGTGGGCTTGTGGCTCTTGCCGGTCAGCGCGCGGCCGAGGCAAATTGAGGAAGGACCATGACCAGTCAGCGCGTCGCACTCGTGACCGGAGCCAATCGTGGTATTGGCAAAGAGGTCTCCCGGCAATTGGCCCGAGACCATGGGATGAAAGTTTTGATCGGTGTGCGCGACTTGGCAAAAGGGCAGGCCGCTGCGGATGAAATCGGATATGGGGCGGAAGCTTTGCAACTGGATGTCTCTAATCCGGACTCTGTTGCTGCCGCTTTCTTTTTGACGATTGAATCGGTCTATGGTCGCCTTGATGTTCTGGTGAACAACGCGGGCGTGGATTATGACGCCGACCAACAGGTTCACCACGCCGATCTGGACAGGGTCCGCCAAGCATTCGATACGAACCTTTTCGGACCATGGGAGACGACGATCGCGGCGGTGCCACTGTTAAAACGAGCCACGGATGCCCGGATCGTCAACGTGTCCTCTGGGGCGGGGTAGCTGTCCAGCATGTCCGCCGGAACGCCTGGCTATGGCGTGTCCAAAGCGGCTCTGAATGCGCTGACCCTCAAGACCGCTGCCGCCTTGAAACCTCAGAGCATTCTCGTGAACGCCGTTTGTCCCGGCTGGGTTGCCACGGATATGGGCGGCGGGGGACGTCCGATTTCCGAAGGGGCCAAAGGAGTCGTCTGGGCAGCGACCTTGCCGAAAGGCGGCCCGACCGGAGGGTTCTTTCGCGATGGTGTTGCAATTGATTGGTAGGTTCAGCCGGGTGTCATGAAATCAATTAGCTTCCTGATCCGTGCGGGCAACAGACGGCGGCTGGGATAGACTGCGAACATGTCCCGCGTCAGAGGGACGGTGTCTATAACCTCAAGCCGTTTTAGATCGCTGTTTACCATATCCGAAGGCAGCATCGCGACACCCAGGTTTCGACGGGCGGCCTGCGCAATGACATCAAGGTCGGTTAAGTTGTGTGCGGTTTGCTTCGGGTGCAGTGTTTCCCCGCTCTCTAGCACCCAGGGTTGACCAGCTGTCAGCGCGGGCAAAGCAAGAAAGTCCGGTCTGGAAATCAACCCTCTTAGCCCACGCTCTCCAATAAACCCTTGTCCGGCACAAAAGCAGTAGGGAACCGACCAGAGCCGTTTCGCGACAAGGCTGGAGTCGGTGAGTGGGCCTACCCGAAAAGCCACATCAATATTGTCGCGAAAGAAGTCCAGCATGATGTTGGTGGTGGTCATCTCAAGCGCCACATCCGGATTCTGTTCCGCAAAATCCAACAGCCGAGGGCCAATCGTCGTGCGTGCTGCCAGCGGAGGTGCCGTGATGCGGATACTCTGGCGTCTGGTATCGTCGGCAAAGCCTGCAACACCCTGCAACGCCTCGATCGGATCCTGGCATCGGTCCAGAAGGCGCCGGCCCTCCTCCGTCAGGCGAACCTGCCGGGTTGTCCGCTCGAACAGTTTGGTGCCCAGATGGTCTTCTAACTCTGCAATCCTGCGGCTGACCCGGCTGAGCGGTATGCCCAGACCGTCTGCAGCCTTGGAAAAGCTCAGATGGTTTGCGACGACAGTAAACAGGGCAAGGTCGTTGTAGATCATTATTCTATTTTTGAGATTATAACTCCTGATATCAATCATTATCATTGCTTGATGTGACCTCTACCTTCTGCGCAACAGAAGGAGATAGCTGATGCCTTTCGCCATGGAAATCACCCAAACCGGCAAACCGGACGTCTTATTTAAGACCAACAAGGCGACCCCGACCCCCGATGCCGGGGAAATCCTGATCCGCAACTCAGCCGGGGCGGTCAACTTTATCGACACGATCATCCGACGCGGTGAGATGCCCGAGGGGATGATGCCCGATCTGCCTCATGTACCAGGGGTCGAAGGTGCCGGTGTGGTCGAGGCGCTGGGTGAGGGTGCCGAAGGCTTTTTTGTTGGGGACCGTGTGGCTTGGATGGGACCAATCGGGGCCGGTGGATACGGTACCCATTCGCTAATCGCTGCGCCCTACGTCACTCGGCTGGCCGATACCGTGGACTTCGAAACAGCCGCTGCAATCCCCGTCAACGGGATGACCGCCTATCACATGCTGGTCAATCTGGGCGGCGCGGCGGCCGGCAAATCGGTACTGGTTCACGCGGCAGCCGGGGGTGTCGGCACCATGGCCCTGCATGTTGCCAAGCATCTGGGCATGACGGTAATCGCCTCGACCAGCACTGCCAAGGTTGGATATGCCAAAGATCAGGGCGCCGATCACGTCATCGACTATCGCACCGAGGATGTCACCGCGCGGGTGATGGACCTTACCGAGGGGCGCGGTGTGGATCTGACGCTGAACCCGATCTCGGGCGATACCCTGAAATCAGACCTCGATGTACTGGCACCTCTGGGCACAACCGTTCTATTCGGGTTTCTTGCCGGTCCTACCACAGGCAGTTTTGCCGAAGACTTGGCGAAGCACTTCCAAAAGTCCGTCTCGGTCCGTGTCAGCGACATATACACCTATTTCATCAATCGACCTGATCAGTTTGGCGCGGATATGGCCACAGTGTTTGATCTGCTTGAGAGGGGCGTTCTGCGCCCTCAAGTCACCTCCCTGCCCATTATTCAAGCTGCCGAGGCGCACCGCCGCCTAGAAGCCGGTGAAACAACCGGCAAGCTGGTGCTGAGCTTCGACTGACCCATCCAGTAAAAGAGGAATCACAGCAATGAACACTGTTTTCGAGACCGCCCTGAGTGGCAAACACATTGTCATCGTTGGTGGCAGCAGCGGCATGGGGAAAGCAACAGCAAAAATGGCTACCGCCCTCGGGGCAAAAGTTACAATCGCCAGTCGCAATACTGCCAAGCTACAGGCTGCCGCGGGCGAAATTGGGAGCGGGGTACGGATCGCGCCCGTGGATACGACTGATGGAGCAGGAGTGTCCTCCTGGGCCAGAGGGCTGGGATCGGTTGACCACTTGGTGATCTCTGCTTCAAGTGCTGCGCGTGGGGCGTTCACCGACCTGCCCATCGACGATCTGCGCGCTATGTTCGAGGCCAAGTTCATCGGCCCCTATATGACTGCACGTGAAGTGATGCCGGTGTTGGTCAAAGGCGGCTCCATCACGTTCTTTTCCGGCGTGCTCAGTCGTCGCCCATCCGCCGGAGCTACTGGCCTGGGCGCAGTAAACGCGGCGGTCGAAGCGCTGGCCAAAGGGCTGGCGCTAGAGTTGGCTGGTCGGGCGCGGGTGAATTGCGTCAGCCCTGGCATGGTTGCAACCGAAGCCTATGCCGCAATGACTGAAGAGACACGTGAAGCCATGTATGCGCAGGTTGGCAGCAGCCTGCCCGCAGGACGGGTTGGAGAGGTCGAGGACATCGCACAAGCCGTTGTCATGGCGATGACAAACGGGTTTCTAACGGGCTCGGTCTTGGATGTGGATGGCGGTCACCTTGTGCGTGATTGACGTCTGCCACAAGTCCAAAGGCAAATAGGCAGTTTGCCCAAAACGGACTTGTTTAGGGTGGCGGTTCTGGCTTCATCAAAGCAGATTATGGGTTTGGAGGCAGCGTCCAAGTTGGGCCGAACGCGAGCGCAGGCGCAACCTGCATTGCTGACATTCAATCGGTCTGCAGTGTTAGGTAAATTGGGCTCCTGAGTCGCCGCTCACTGTCTAGCTGCGTATTGTAGCCCATCGAACGTCCGGTGGGCGGACTAACCAGGCATTTGAACTGCATAAGAAAAGGGCTGATTTGGCGCGACAAGCGGTCATCCGAGTTCAGGGGGGCTACCTGCTAACTGTCATGTTATTTCAGCCACCGACTGTCGCAATTTAAGAGTAACATCAATCAACTGTGAGTCAGGGCGGATGCCGTCCTCAATCCATCGGATGACCGCGTTTGCGGTCTTCTTTCCCATTTCAACCACCGGCAAGTGAACCGTTGTAATGCCTGGTACCGATTGACCGGATACGGGCAGGTCATCGATGCTAACCAAAGAGACGTTTGATGGAACCACCATGCCTTGCCGATGTAGCTCAAAAAGTACGCCCTGCGCGAGAACGTCCGACGTGCACATTACGGCGGTGAAGTGAGTTCCAGCGCTCAGGGCGTTTTGGATGGCTGTTGCGCCGCCTTCCAAAGTGATTTTGGTTTCAAATTTGAAAGTCTCCAAACCCGGCACATCGACAAGCAGGCCTGAAAGGCGCGCCCGTGTTCTGTCGTTGTTGTCCGCTGGGCCGTGAACAACGGCAATTTGACGGTGCCCCGCGTCGATGAGGTATTGCAGTGCCATGCGGGAAGCGCGCGCATTGTCATAGCCGATGGTCGGTAGTGAATATCCGTCGTCGTAGTAAGATGTGGCTATGGTTGGCAGCCGCGTGCGAGAAATCAGGTTGTCGAAATCAGGGCTATGGGTAATTCCGGAAACGATTAGCGCTTCTGCACCAATGTCGATCAGACGTTGCGCCTTCTCGGCTTCGATTCCCGGGTCTCCTGCGGTTGTTGCAACCACCAAGGATAACCCGAACTCGCCGAGTTCATATTCGAGTGCGGAGAGGAATCTGGCGAAGATCGCATTGTCCAGTGTCGGCACCAAAGCACCCACCACCCGAGTTCGCCCCGAGTTTATGGCCCTGGCAGCTGCGCTGGGGACAAAGTGAAGGGATTCGATTGCCTGCTGGACGCGGTCGCGCGTGTTCTTGGATACAGCCTCAGGTGTGTTTAATACACGCGAAACCGTGGCGACGGAAACACCGGCGGCTCTGGCTACGTCCCTGAGGTTGGCTCGTTTCTTTGTCTCTTTTTCAGTCATTTACTTTCTTAATCGAGGCTGTTCAGCAAGCGCTATAGAAATAAACTTGACACATGTAACTA
Organism: Ruegeria sp. F12; assembly: GCF_056533885.1. Classification (NCBI taxonomy): domain Bacteria; kingdom Pseudomonadati; phylum Pseudomonadota; class Alphaproteobacteria; order Rhodobacterales; family Roseobacteraceae; genus Ruegeria; species Ruegeria sp. F12. The sequence goes on from NZ_JBQFOV010000008.1 coordinate 122,885, forward strand.
GTTTCATCAACTTATGTAACTAGTTACATTTAGCTGCGGCTGCAGGTTTCCATGACGTCCCATTCGGTCATTCACGACTTCAGCAACATCGGGTGGACTTCTCCCGAGAGATCCTTCTTTGGCTTTCCTAAGGCGCAAAGCGGGACAACCCATCGGCTCGCGGCACGAGAAGCTAAACGGTTTGACATGCAGCCCGGGGACCTGCTTTCACTATCGGGCCGCTGGCTGACGTCCGATCTGCAGATCGGTGCATTCGACTCAAAAGGCAAAGATGCTCTCGCGGCCCTCGGGGTAAATGCCACAGGCAAGCTGGACATGAATGCTGCTGATTGTCGGGCTTTGTTGGGTTGGGTGACTGCAATGGGTGGGAATGCATCTTGTGACATTCCCGTCACCAATGTTCCGGCGTCGGAAGATCAGGTGGTTTTCAGCGTGAAAGCGCGCGTCACTGTCTGGGTGGTGCGCTTGGGCAATAACGAACAACTGGTATCTGGCGCTCTCAACAGCTGGGTCACGGCATCCTTTCAGCCCGCCAAACGCAATACGCCAATCTTGCCGCCTGAATTGGGAGATGTGCGAGACGAGTTCACCGTCGCACGGGGTACTGGCGTGGCCTATGAATTGGCCCCCGGCGAAGTTGTTCAGATCATTGATGTCGAAGGACAGCAATGTTCGGATTTTCTTGCGCTGCGCACCGACGGGCTGGACAGGGGCGAAGAGCTGTTGATTGACAATACGGCCACGCGATCTCTGGTTCGGCGCAGCTATCCGGGGCCTGGATCATTGGACAAATTTTTTGATCAGGACATGAACCCGCTTTTGAATGTACTTCAGGACACTTGTGGGCGTCATGATACCTTTGGACTGGCCTGCACCGCACGGGGGTACGAAGAGCGCGGTTTTCCAGGCCACGTAAACTGCTCGGACAATATTTCGGCGGCGTTGGACCCATTCGGAGTACGGCGGCGTTCAGCCTGGCCTGCGATCAATTTCTTTTGGAATACCTGGGTTGATCCCCACACCCATGATCTCCGGACTGCGGAGAGCTATTCGCGACCTAGTGATTATGTGGCGATGCGAGCGATGGAGCGGCTCACCTGTGTGTCAACCGCCTGTCCGGACGACATAGACCCGATCAACGGCTGGAATCCAACAGACGTACACGTCCGGATTTACAAGCCGAACACCCCAATTCGCCGCGCTGTTGCTTATCGTGAAAAGGAAGATGCCCCAATGTCGCTCAGTCAGGAGTCTGCATTCTTCAAGCGGTTGGAGCCTTTGACGCAGGACTTCGCACCTGCGCGGGATCTTTGGGCACCTGTCAGCTTTCCTTCAGTCGGTTCGATCGGAGAATATTGGGCGTGTCGTGAAGCCGTGACCCTTCAGGATATGAGCGGTCTGAGGAAATTTGACATCATCGGGCCAGATGCCGAGAAGCTTTTGCAATTGGCCACGACACGCAACGTTGCAAAGCTGTCGGTTTGGCGCGGATCGTATACTTTGATGTGCGATCAGACGGGGGCTGTGATTGATGACGGCACGCTGTTCCGGCTAAGCGATCACCTGTTCCGCTGGTGTTGCGGCACTGAAGAGAGTGCCCGCGTGCTTGAAGCTTTGGCCTTGGAAAACAACCTTCATGTGCGCATTCATGCGATGCGAGGGTCTCTTCCCAATCTGGCGCTGCAAGGGCCGCGTTCGCGGGACCTGTTGCGCAAGATTGTGTTTACGCAGCCGCATGTCCCGTCTCTGGAACAACTAAAGTGGTTTGGTGTCACAATCGCCCGGCTGCACTCCCGCGACGGGGCGCCGTTTATGCTGTCACGGTCGGGGTATACCGGCGAACTAGGATATGAGGTGTTCTGTTCTCAGGCCGATGCGCTTTTGCTCTGGGATGCTCTTATGGAAGCCGGGCAAGAGTTTAACATCACGCCAATGGGGTCGGCCGCGCTTGAGACCATTCGGATCGAAGCGGGGCTAGCTGCGGCTGGTGCCGAATTCACCCCAGGTGTGGATGCGTTTGAAGCGGGGCTGGGCTTTGCGATTGATCTGAACAAACCCGAATTCGTCGGCAAGGGTGCATTGACGCGAAATGCCGAAAACCCACGTCGGGTTTTAAAAGGCATGACGCTGGGCGGCAGCGATGTTCCCGCGAATGGCGCTCCGATCTTTGCCGGAGAACGGCAAATCGGCGAGGTAACCTCTGCCACGTATTCGCCCACGTTTGAATGCGCCATTGCGATGGTACGGCTATCGATCGAATTTTCCGAGACTGGCACCCGCTTGGAAATTGGACAATTGGACGGTCGCTTAAAACGCCTTGGTGGGGTGGTTGTGGATATCCCGTTTGTGGATCCGCAACGCACGCGCGCCAGAGCATAAATCAAAAAAAGGAGAACCAACAGGATGAAAACGTTAACTAAAATTTCAACAGCCATTGTGCTAAGCCTCAGCGCAACCAGTGCATTTGCGCAAGAAAAGGTAATGATTGGTGAGCCGAGCTGGCCCGGAGCAAAGATCATGGCCAACGTGATTGGCCAGATTATCGAAGGTCGTCTAGGCGGCGAAGTGGGCTATGCCCCCGGTGCGAATGCCGTCATTTTCGCCGCGATGGACGGCGGGCGTGGTGACATTGACGTGCACCCGGATGTCTGGCTGCCAAACCAGTCGTCCTTCACGGATGAGTATGTGGATGAAAAGGGCACGGTGTCTCTTTCGTCTGGTTCATACGAAGGTAAAGCCGGCTTCTGCACCCCGACTTACATGGCCGAAAAGCACAACATCAAATCCATCTTTGATCTGGCGACCCCGGACGCTCAGCAACTCTATGACGCCAATGGTGACGGTAAGGGTGAGATCTGGATCGGTGCTTCGGGATGGGCGTCGACCAACGTGCACCGGGTCAAAGTGCGCGACTACGGCGTCGAGACATTTCTTGAGCCGAGCACTGAAGACGAAACCGTCTTCTACGCACGCTTGAAGGATGCAGTGTCGAACGAAGAGGGTGTCGTCTTTTATTGCTATAAACCGCACTATGTTCATGCGCTTTACGATATGACGATGATCGAAGAACCGCCCCACAACCCTGATGAATACACGATTATTCAGCCCGGTGATGACGCGGATTGGTATGCCAAATCGAAGATCACCAGCGGCGACGTTGTTAAAACCGTCAAGGTTGCCTACTCGAACTCGTTGAACGAATGGAACCCTGCAGCCGCGTCGCTATTGGCTAATATCGACATGGATTCGGATGCGCTGTCGGAGCTCACCTACAAGGTCGTTGTTCAGGGTGGCGACATTTCCGAAGTAGTCGCCGCATGGATTGCCGAGAATGGGGACACCGTGGATGGATGGCTGGGCCTAAACTAAACCGGGCTTGATCGAAATCGCCGACGGCGGGCAGCGCCGTTGGCACGCACTATCATTTTCTGGGTGGAGCCATGGCCAAAGATATAGCCATCGACGCGCGAGGCGTGTGGAAAGTTTTTGGGGATCGTTCAAAAGAAGCACTTGAGGCTATTCACGCGGAAGGGTTGGGAAAACCTGAGGTTCTTGAACGATTTAACTGCGTTGTAGGTGTCGCCGATGCCAGCTTTGAGATCGAACGCGGAGAGCTTTTCTGCGTCATGGGGCTGTCTGGATCGGGCAAATCGACCTTGGTACGTCACGTCAATCGGCTATTGGAGCCGACTGCAGGTGAGATCCTGCTTGATGGCGAAGATGTCATGGGTTTGGGGCCCGAAGGATTGCGGGACTTGCGCAATCGTCGCGTCGCTATGGTATTCCAGAATTTTGGCCTGATGCCGCATCGGACCGTGCGAGACAATGTGGCGATGCCGCTTGAAATTCGCGGTACAGGTAAGGCGCGGCGCTGGGAAGAGGCTGAGCGCGTTCTTAACCTGGTAGAGCTGACAGGTTGGGAAGACAAATACGCGCATGAACTGTCGGGTGGGATGCAGCAGCGCGTCGGGCTGGCCCGCGCCATTGCGTCGGATCCGGAAATCCTGCTGATGGACGAGCCTTTTTCTGCGCTTGATCCATTGATCCGCAAACAGTTGCAGGATCAGTTCATGGCGCTGAGCCGCGAGTTGAACAAGACAACGATGTTCATCACCCATGACCTAGACGAGGCAATTCGCATTGGTCACCGAATTGCAATCATGAAGGATGGGCGCATCGTGCAGGTGGGCACCCCGGAAGAGATCATCCTTAACCCCGCAGATGACTATGTCGCGGACTTCGTCGCCGGAATATCAAAGCTTCACATGATCTTTGCTCATTCCGTCATGACACCTGTTGATGAACACGAGGCCCAGAACGGTCCCATGCCCGATGACCCTCATCAAGCGCATCCTGAGATGGATCTGGACGAACTCATGAACCTGTGCGTCGAAGGACATGGGATTGTTGCCGTCGTCGATGATGGCAAGACAGTCGGAGTGATCAATCGCACCGGCCTCATCCGCGCAATTCAACAAAATCAGGCGTGAGGACTGGCATGTCGGATATTAAACCGGAAACCGCCGAAAGACTGGGCCGTCTGGTCGAAGAATTTGTTGACAACGGCGCGGATTACTACTGCAAAACATTTGCCTATATGATGGAAGCCCCTGGCTATCGCTTCACGCTGAACCTGGCTGCTGCAATCCTTGGGCCGCTCTGGTTTGGCGCGCGCGGTCTTTGGTCGTGGTTTCTGAGCTTTATGGTGCTGGAAACCTTTGCCTATATTCAGATTGGCAAAGGTCTTTTTGGGGATCTTGGCCGCGAAGCCCGGCAGCGCGCGGAAAAAATCGGAGAGACGCTCGACCTTCGTCGTGAGCAGATCGCAGTCGCTGAGCAAACAGGGGCATCATCTCTGGATTCCTTGAAACGGGCTGCAGAGTCACTGGAAACAGCTCTGGCACAAGCTCAGGACGCGGCGGTTCAGGCGGATGCGACTGGACTTGGATTCATTATTGTTGGGCTGCTGTTGTTGGTGGCGTTCAAATTTATCCAAGCCGCTCTTGCCAACTGGACGCTTGAGGGCCAGTTCGCGCGGTGGCGCTCGGACCGAAGCGCAGCCAGTGGGTGGTCACCCCAGCGTCTGCTGATCGCTGTGTTTCTCTTTGGCAGCGTTGTGAGCCTGTCGGTGATTAAGTTTGCCCAGCCCGATGCGTTTGCTGTGCTGAAGTCCTTTCCCACGGATCGCACCTGGAGATTGACCGTCGGCGATGGCGTTCAGGCCGTGTTTGATTGGACCAAAACCACTGGACGCGGTTTTTTTGACAGTCTGACATTCGGCATGAGAACCCTTCTTGACTGCATAGAGGTTATTCTTGTGCAAACCCCGTGGCCCGTAGTCGGGCTTGTCATCGTGTTGCTGGCCTATCTCACTGCTGGTGCTCGCGTTGCCATCTTCACCGGGGCTGCGCTCGCATATTTGGGTTTGCTCGATTTTTGGGAAAAAGCAATGACAACCATTGCATTGTTAGGGGCTGCGGCGTTGATCTCGATCACGCTTGGCATCCCACTTGGGATCTATTGCGCCCGTCGTCCCAAGGCATTTGCAATTGTTCGTCCGATCCTCGATTTCATGCAGTCCATGCCAAGCTTTGTTTATCTGATCCCGGTTGTTGCATTTATCGGTTCGGGCAAACCCGCGGGTGTCGTCGCGACCATGATCTTTGGCAGCCCACCGGTCATCCGCTTTACTGTACTCGGGCTTCAACAAGTGCCTGAAACCGTACGCGAAGCCGCATTGGCGTTTGGTGCGACACCGCGCTATTTGCTGTGGCGTGTCGATCTTCCGCTTGCGGCCAAGACCATAATGGCAGGGGTGAACCAGACTATTCTTCTGTCTCTGGCGATGGTGGTTGTGGCCTCACTGATCGGTGCCAAAGGGCTGGGCGAAGATGTGCTTGAAGCTCTGCAATACGCGGCAGCAGGACAAGGCATTCTTGCCGGTCTAGCGATCTTGTTCTGCGCTCTGATCCTTGACAGGATTGTCGCCGGAAAACGATAGTCGCCGTCTTTGCGAGGGGAAGTCGGTCTAGAGAAGAAGCTGTTTAACGCAAGTAAATGGCCAAAGGTGCGCCAAACCGGACACGCTTATCCGGCTTAGCGCAAAGCCAAGTTTGCGGGTGCAAACCTCAGACCGTTTCCGACTCGGTTGCCGCCATGAGTGTTGGCAGGCCTCCGATCCGAGCAAGGAGAGACACGATATCATCCACCCCTTTGCGATTTCGAAGTGACGCAAATACGAAAGGTCTGCCGCTGCGCATCCGTGTCGCGTCGCGGTTCATGACGTCCAACGATGCGCCGACATGCGGTGCCAGGTCGGTTTTGTTGATAATCAGAATGTCGGATTTGGTGATCGCAGGGCCGCCTTTGCGCGGGATTTCCTCGCCAGCGGCAACGTCGATTACGTAAAGCGTCACATCCGCAAGTTCCGGGCTGAATGTGGCTGACAGATTGTCGCCACCGCTTTCGATCAGCACCAAATCGACCTCCGGATGGCGGTCCTGCATTTCGGCCACGGCGGCAAGGTTGATCGAAGCATCCTCGCGGATCGCCGTGTGGGGGCAACCTCCGGTCTCGACACCGATGATCCGGTCCTGCGGCAGGATCTGCATGCGCATAAGCGCTTCGGCATCTTCGCGGGTGTAGATGTCGTTGGTGATCACGCCCACCGAAAGCTTGTCGCGCAGTGCCTCTGCCAGAGCGGCGGTCAGGGTGGTTTTGCCTGCACCCACGGGGCCTCCGATGCCCACGCGTAGGGGGCCGTTCATACTGGTCATGTTCGGAACATCCTTGAATATTGGGTTTCGTGTTTCATCGACGCGATGTCGGACAAGAAGGCGGTCGCGCCAAGGTCGTCCATTTTAGCTGCAAGAGCACCCGTTGCGACGCGTTGGCACAACGGGGTCAAATCCCGGATCAACCGCTGGCTTTCTGTCTGGCCCAACGGCACAAGACGTGTCGCGCAGGCGACCAGGTTCGACATGAATGCCTGAAGGTACATCTGCGCGGTCAGCGCCAAGGGCAGCCCCCTCAGTCCGGCGGCATGGCCCAGCGCGACAGGATAGGTCAGGGGTGGCAGGTCAAGCGACCAGACATCGGCTGTAAGCCCGCTGAACGCCTCACCCAGAAGACGTGTTTCCCGCAGACGCTCGGATGAGGGACAGAAGGCGCGTGCGGTTTGATCGATTTCGGCCAGAGCATCTGCCGGAGCGGCATATGCCGCCGACAGCAAGATACAATCGTTGCGTCCTGTGCCGAACTCGACGAGATCGGCAATCCACGCGCCTGTTTCGGCGACCGAGGAAACGCTGCCGCTCTCGATTTCCCATTCCAGCCCATGCGAATAGGCAAATCCGCCTACGGGGTAGGCAGGTGAGAGCCATTGCGCCAGCGTCAGTATGTCGGTGTCAGTGGGCGTGGCCATGGGTCCTGCCGTGGCCATAGGCCCCACCTTCGGGGGTGAAAGGTTCGCGCACCTCTCGCACCGTGGCGCCAAGCTTCAGCAACATATCGCGAATGACGTGATCGATCTGTATCAGCAGACGCTCGGTTTCGACCTGGCAGGGCGTATGACGGTTGCCGATATGCCAGGCGATGCGGGTCAGGTCAGGTGCGGTGACTTCCAGCAATGCTTCGGGGGCGGCCTGAATGACCACCTCGCGCCCATCATCAAGGACAAGCGCGCCACCGTGATCCAGCGAGGTGGTCTGGGCGAGGTCGATCAGAATTTGCTCGCCGCTGTCGCAGGTCAGAACCTTGCGGCGCAGAAAGCGGTCTTCATAGGTCAGCGACAGATGATCGGCCGGTTCACCATGTGAGTGGTTCGAATATTGGCGCGCGGTGCAGAGTAGGGCGGTCATATGCTTGCCCCCTCTGCAGCGGAGATTTTCAGAGCCAGATCGAGTCCGCGAATACCCGGTGAACGATCCGATCCCGTGTAAGTCCACGTTTGCGAAGTTCTTCGTCGCTGAGCGATTGCAGGAATTCGACTTGCCGTACGCGTGTCTGGGCTTCGGCCACGCGGATCAATGCCAAGTAGATTCGCGATGTGGTGGATGCGATCAGGCCGGACAGTGAAACCCGTGCCGGAGTGTGCGTTGCTGAATGTGCCATTTGGACCCTCGTTTCCGTTGGTCCTCCCATGAGCTTGAAAATGTGTCATGTCAGCCTCATTGAGTAGTGGGTTTTTGGTCATGGCCGCGTTGCAAATGCAGCAACGCAGCACAATTTTTGGTCAAAACATAAAGTACCGCTGGGCCATCGGCAGAACCTCGGCCGGTTGGCAGGTCAGCAATTCGCCATCGGCGCGGACTTCGTAGGTTTCGGGATCAACCTCAACTTGCGGCGTGGCGTTGTTCAGCAGCAGGTCGCGCTTGCCGATATTGCGGGTGTTTTCGACGGCAACGGTTTGCTTTGCCAGTCCCAGTGTATCACCAATCCCCGCAGCCTGCGCCGCGCCCGAGACGAAAGTGATCGCCGAATGCTCGACCGAGCGCCCATAGGCCCCAAACATAGGCCGGCTATAGACCGGCTGCGGTGTGGGGATCGAAGCATTAGGGTCGCCCATCTGCGCGCAGGCAATGGTGCCACCCAGCAGAACCATCTCGGGTTTGACCCCAAAGAAAGCTGGGTTCCACAGCACCAGATCGGCGCGTTTGCCTTCTTCGATGCTGCCGATCTGATGGCTTAGACCGTGGGCAATCGCCGGGTTGATCGTGTATTTGGCGATATAACGGCGCACGCGAATATTGTCGTTTTCGCCGGTTTCCTCGGGCAGGCGACCGCGTTGTTTCTTCATCTTGTCGGCGGTCTGCCACGTGCGGATCAGAACCTCACCCACGCGGCCCATGGCCTGACTGTCGGATGCGATGATGCTGAACGCGCCCATGTCGTGCAGAATGTCCTCGGCTGCGATGGTTTCACGCCGGATGCGGCTTTCGGCAAAGGCCACGTCCTCGGGGATGGATTTGTCGAGGTGGTGGCACACCATCAGCATGTCCAGATGCTCTTCGACCGTGTTCACGGTGAAGGGGCGCGTCGGGTTGGTGGACGAGGGCAGAACGTGGTTCTCGCCACAGATCTTGATGATGTCGGGGGCATGACCGCCGCCTGCGCCCTCGGTGTGGAAGGCATGGATCGTGCGGCCCTTCATGGCGCCCACGGTGTTCTCGACAAACCCGGATTCGTTCAGCGTGTCGGTGTGGATCATCACCTGCACGTCCATCGCATCGGCCACCGAGAGACAGCAATCGATGGCGGCAGGGGTCGTCCCCCAATCCTCATGCAGTTTCAGGGCGCAGGCACCTGCGTTGACTTGTTCTTCCAGCGCGGCGGGCAGCGAGGCGTTGCCTTTGCCTGCAAAGGCGAGGTTCATCGGAAAGGCGTCGGCGGCCTGCAGCATCCGCCCGATATGCCAAGGGCCGGGGGTGCAGGTGGTGGCCAACGTCCCATGGGCCGGGCCAGTGCCGCCGCCCAGCATGGTGGTCAGGCCGGAATGCAGCGCATCTTCGATCTGTTGCGGGCATATAAAATGGATATGGCTGTCGAACCCGCCGGCGGTCAGGATACGCCCTTCGCCCGCAATGGCCTCGGTGCCGGGGCCGATGATGATGTCAACACCGGGCTGCGTGTCGGGATTGCCGGCCTTGCCGATCTTGGCGATGCGTCCGTCTTTCAGACCCACATCCGCCTTGTAGATGCCCGAGTGATCCACGATCAGCGCATTGGTGATGACCGTGTCCACGGCCCCCTCGGCCCGCGTGGCCTGAGACTGCCCCATCCCATCACGGATCACCTTGCCGCCGCCGAACTTGACCTCTTCGCCGTAGAGCAGCGCATTGTCGCCCGTTCCCCCAGTCGCGGCAGCGCCGGCCCGTTCGGCGGTCAGGTCGCGTTCAACTTCGATCACCAGATCGGTATCTGCCAGCCGCAGCTTGTCGCCGGTGGTGGGGCCGAACATGGCGGCATAGTCAGAGCGTTTGATTGTTGCTGGCATCAGAGCGACCCCATGACCTTTTGATTGAACCCGTACACCTTGCGCGCGCCCCCGATGGGGATCAGCGAGACTTCGCGCGCCTGACCGGGTTCGAACCGAACGGCGGTGCCCGGCGCGATGTCCAGACGCATGCCATGTGCGGCAGTGCGGTCGAAATCCAGCGCCGGGTTGGTTTCGGCGAAATGATAGTGCGAGCCGACCTGAACCGGGCGGTCGCCGGTATTGGCGACCATGAGGGTGATTGCCTCTGCATTCGCGTTCAGGGTGATCTCACCCTCGGCTGGGAACAGCTCTCCGGGGATCATTTGTTCAGCTTTGTCATCACGACCAAAGCTGCCAGCGCGACAACCGCCAAACCGACGCCCAAAGTGGCATAGTCCGTACCGTGCGCATGAATATGCGTGTCGGTATGGGCGGCTGCAGGGCCAGCAAGGATCAGGGCTGGGAAGAGCATACGGGTCATATTTGTGTTCCTTTGTTAGCGAATAGGGTTGTGGACGGTCACCAGTTTGGTGCCATCAGGGAAGGTGGCTTCGACCTGAACTTCGTGGATCATCTCAGGCACGCCTTCCATGCATTGCGCGCGGGTGATCACTTCGGCCCCCGCTTGCATCATGTCAGCCACCGATCGGCCATCACGCGCGCCCTCGACCACGGCGTCGGTGATCAGCGCGATCGCCTCGGGGTGGTTCAGCTTTACGCCACGGGTCAGCCGCTTTCGGGCGACCTCGGCGGCCATGGCGACCAGCAGTTTGTCTTTTTCACGGGGGGTCAGGTTCATGTCAGATCATCCAGCATCTGGGAAGCGTGTCATTGTTCAATCGCCGCAGAACCGGCATCAGCGTGCGGCGGAGGGTAAAGCTGTTCTCGGCCAGCACCCGGATTACCAGCAGATCGTCTTGGATCAGCGAGGCTCCGGCGGTTTCGGATAGCATATCGCGGATGGGGTCGAGCTGGCCCTCGGCTGTGGGAGAGACAAAGGCAACCAGCGCCATCGCCCCCGCGCCGCCTGCGATATGCGGTTTGGACAGGTGGGCGTGCAGATCACCGTCGTATTGCATCGCGTCCAGAAACAGCGGTGTGCCATCGCGCAGGATCTCGACCCGGTCGCGCAGGCGGATATCGGTCAGGGTCTCGCCCATCGCCATGCGGCCAAAGACCAGCGGTTCTACCATCAGTGCGGTGGCTTCCGGGGCAAGGTCGATCTGCAACCGACGCTCCAGCGCGCTGCCGTCAAACAGGATGGTTTCCTGCGGCAGCCAGTTCAGCCGCGCACCCGGAGCGACGCTTAGGTGGTTCACGATCTGGCCCGAGGGACCAGATTTGGCTTTATACGCGCGCTCGCAGGCCTGAGTTGTTAGCGTCAGGGTGGTGTCGTCGCCCGCATGGCCGGTAAAGCGGAAATTGTCGCCGCCGGTGATCCCGCCAGCGGTGTTCAGCAGCACCGCATCCAGTGCGTCGCAATCGGTGCGCGGAAACAGGCACTTGAACGAGCCCGACTGCCGGAACCCGTCCAGAACCGAGGATGTGCCCAATCGTTTGGCACTCAGCCGAATCGCACCTTGCGCGCGCGGCGGGGTCGCGGTTTGCGTGGGCAATATCGAGGCATGATGTGTAATGGCGCACCTGCGGATCACTTTGTTCTGCCGCTTGTTTCGCCGTTTGGACGTCGGAACTCTATTCTGCCTTGTCGGAATTGGGCCAATATCCGGCGGATTGGATTAATTTTTGAGCGAATTGGTTAACGACTGCCTGAAAATTAAACAAATGAGACGGATTGTCGGAAATGATCTGTCAACTATTTGCCAAATTCTCTGCGATGCAGAAACGGTATGGGTGCCCGCCACGGGGACGATCCCCGAGGGTGTGTGACGGCTGCGCGAATTGGACCTCGGACACAACCGCCACACGGATCGCAACAACAGTTGCGGGGATCAGGTAGAAGAAGAGTGCGTATCTGCGCAAGCCCTCTCTCCCGGCCCCGCCCAGGAGAATCATATGACATCTCTCAAATCCACGCTCGCCGGATCTCTTGTCTTTGCCGCCATGGCGACCGCTGCACTGTCTGCCGAAGACACGATCAAAGTCGGTGTATTGCACTCGCTTTCTGGCACCATGGCGATTTCGGAAACCACGCTGAAAGACACCATGCTGATGCTGATAGACCAGCAAAACGCCAAGGGTGGCCTGCTGGGCAAACAGCTTGAGGCGGTTGTCGTCGACCCCGCATCCGACTGGCCGCTGTTTGCTGAAAAGGCGCGCGAGCTGCTGACCGTGCATGAAGTGGATGTGATCTTCGGCAACTGGACCTCGGTCAGCCGCAAATCGGTTCTGCCGGTGATCGAAGAACTGAACGGCCTGCTGTTCTACCCGGTTCAGTATGAGGGCGAAGAATCGTCCAAGAACGTCTTCTACACCGGCGCCGCGCCGAACCAGCAGGCAATCCCTGCGACCGACTATTTCCTAGAGGAACTGGGGGTCGAGAAATTCGCTCTGCTCGGCACAGACTATGTCTACCCCAGAACCACCAACAACATTCTGGAAAGCTATCTGAAGGGTAAAGGCATCGCGGACGAGGATATCTTCGTCAACTACACCCCCTTCGGTCATTCCGACTGGTCCAAGATCGTTGCGGACGTGGTCGCGCTGGGTGCAGACGGTAAGAAAGTTGGCGTGATCTCGACCATCAATGGCGACGCAAATATCGGCTTCTATAAGGAACTGGCAGCAGCAGGCGTTTCGGCGGACGATATTCCGGTCGTGGCCTTCTCGGTCGGAGAAGAAGAACTCTCGGGTCTGGATACCACCAACCTGGTCGGTCACCTGGCCGCGTGGAACTACTTCCAGTCGGCAGATACCGATGTGAACGCCGAATTCGTTGAGACGTGGAAAGCCACCATGGGTGAAGACCGCGTGACCAACGACCCGATGGAAGCACACTATATCGGCTTCAACATGTGGGTGAACGCCGCGACTGAAGCCGGCTCGACCGAAGTCGACGATGTGCGCGCCGCGATGTACGGCCAGGAGTTCCCGAACCTGACCGGTGGAACCGCAGTCATGCTACCGAACCACCACTTGGCCAAACCGGTTCTGATCGGTGAGATTCAGGAAGACGGTCAGTTCGACATCATTAGCGAAACTGACGTTGTTCCGGGCGACGCCTGGACCGACTTCCTGCCGGAATCGGCGGTACTGAAGTCTGACTGGAAAGATCTGGGCTGCGGTATGTACAACACCGAGACCAAGACCTGCGTTCAGACGCTGTCAAACTACTAAACGACACGCAAGGCGGGTGTGATCGCCCGCCTTGCCCTTAAGACACCTCGGGTTTCTCTACATGTTACGACTATTCCTTGCGGGCCTCGCAATCCTGTGCGCCTGCCTGACGGCCAACGCGCAAGAGGGCGGTCTGCAACCGATCCTGCAAGAGCATCAGGAGATCATCGCCAAAAGCTCGCGCAAGACGATCGGACCGGCGATTGAAGCGATTGCCAGCAGCGGGTTGCCGCAAGCGCAGGTCATGCTTGAGACGTGGGCCGCCAAAAACGTGTGGATGCGCAAGTCCGATGGCCTGTTCTTTGCTGGCAAAAAGGGTGAAGGGCGTTCATATGAGCTGACCGATTTCGACACCGGAGAGGTCGTCGGGACGTTTGAGAAATCCGACCTGAAACAGTTGAAACCCAATAGCGGCATCCGCGCGATGATCGGCACGGCACTGGTACAATTCCAACTGACCGACCCGGATCGTGCAAAACGACTGGCCGCTTTGACGTCTATCCAACGCGATCCCGAGGGCGCTCTGCTTGAGCCGCTGCGCGCGTCGATTGATGGCGAACCCGACGCCGATCTGAAAGCGCAGAAGCAACGCCTCGAGCGGTTGCTGACCATCGGCTACAACGAAGATACTGAAGCCCGTGTGGTCGCGATCGAGGAGATCTCCGACGATCTGGGTGTGGACGTGCGCGCGGCTTTGAACCCTCTGGTCGTGACCAGGCTGCAAACGGCGACAGACTTACCTTCGGATGTGAATATCGCCGGCGTTCTGCAACCCGGCTCGGATGACCTGTCGCGTGATGCGGCCTATGACCTGTTGGTTGCCAGCGATTTGGCCGCGCCGCGTGTTTCGGCGGATGACATCCGTGCGGCGTTGGCTGCCAATATCCACGGAGGCCGCGTGGGGGGTGTTCCCGTCGCGCAACTGAACTCCGACGCCGCCCGCGCGCAGGCTTATGCGGCGCTGGCCGAAGCCGGAACTGTTCCCGCGTTGATAACGCAGACTGACATCGATGCAGCGCTGGGCGCGCATGTGTTCTTTGAAACCTATGCCGAGCCTTCTCCTGAAGTCACAGCCGCCGCCGAAAAGGCGCTGGACCAAATCGAACTGAAGGTCGGCCTGAACCAGACCCTCGACCTGACTCTGGACGCGATTTCTCTGGCCTCGATCTATTTCCTCGCCGCTATCGGTCTTGCCATCACCTTCGGCGTGATGGGCGTGATCAACATGGCCCATGGCGAGTTCATCATGATGGGCGCCTATACCGGCTATGTGGTGCAGCAGTTTATCCCCGACCATACGCTGTCGATCATCGTCGCCATCCCGATGGCCTTTGCCGTCACTTTCGCCATGGGCGTCGCGATGGAGCGGCTGGTGATCCGTTGGCTTTATTCTCGCCCGCTGGAGACTCTGCTGGCGACGTTTGGTATCTCTATTGCGCTGCAACAACTGGCCAAGAACATCTTTGGCACGCAGGCCCGCCCACTGACTGCACCGGGCTGGCTGGACGGAGCATGGGTGCTGAACGATGTGGTTTCGATCAGTTACATCCGCATCGCGATCTTTGTTCTGGCGATGATCTTTCTGGGACTGTTCCTGTACATCATGAAACGCACGCGGCTGGGGCTTGAGATGCGCGCCGTCACGCAGAACCCGCGCATGGCCGGGTCGATGGGCATCAACCCGGGGCGGGTGAACATGCTGACCTTTGGCCTCGGCTCGGGCATCGCCGGGATCGCGGGGGTTGCGATTGGGTTGTTCGCCAAGGTCACGTCCGACTTAGGCAGCGATTATATCGTGCAAAGCTTCATGACCGTGGTTGTCGGGGGTGTCGGCAACATCTGGGGTGCTCTGGCTGGTGCGGGCATGATCGGCTTCCTGCAAAAGGGGATCGAGTGGATGAACCCGTCGAATACCCTTGCAGCGCAGACCTACATGATCATCTTCATCATCATTTTCATCCAGTTCCGGCCAAGGGGCATCATCGCCCTCAAAGGCCGCGCGGCGGGGGATTGAGCCATGGAACGCAGCTTTGTTGCCAAAAACCCCTCGGTACTGGTCTTTCTGGCCATCCTGTCGCTGTTTACTTTGGGCGTCACCGTCCTGTCCGAAGGGTTCGGGATCGGCGTGATCTCGACCAGTTTCGTCAAGACGCTGGGCAAAACCCTGTGCCTTTGCCTGATTGCCGTAGCAATGGATCTGGTCTGGGGTTTCACCGGCATCCTGTCCCTCGGCCATTTCGCCTTTTTCGGGCTGGGCGGTTACATGATCGGCATGTGGCTGATGTATGAACGCACGCGGCTGATCGTGGTCGAGTCACTGTCGCAAGCCGAAATCCCTCCGACGTCATCCGAAGTCGTGGACGCCATTGGTACGCAAATCTTCGGCGTGGTTGGTTCGTCCGAATTCCCGTTGATCTGGGCCTTTTCGGACAGCCTGTTCCTGCAACTGGCGCTGGTGGTGCTGGTGCCGGGCCTTCTGGCGCTGATCTTCGGTTGGCTCGCTTTCCGCAGTCGGGTGACGGGCGTCTACCTGTCGATCCTGACCCAAGCGATGACTTTGGCACTGGCGCTGTACCTGTTTCAGAACGACAGTGGCTTGCGCGGCAACAATGGCCTGTCGGGCCTACAGAACCTGCCGGGTGTCACCGTCTCGCAGGACGTGGTGTCGATCTGGTTCCTTTGGGCCTCGGCACTGGCCTTGGGGCTGGGCTATTTGCTGGCGGCATGGGTGGTGTCGGGCAAGTTCGGCTCGGTCATTCGCGGCATCCGCGATAACGAGGCGCGGGTGCGGTTCCTCGGCTATTCGGTCGAGGTCTACAAGCTGACCGTCTTCACTCTGACCGCCTGCATCGCCGCCATCGCGGGCGCACTCTATTATCCGCAGGCGGGCATTATCAACCCCGAGGAGATGGCCCCCATCGCCTCGATCTATCTGGCCGTTTGGGTCGCCATCGGCGGGCGCGGTCGCCTGTACGGTGCCGTCATCGGCGCGGCGTTCGTCAGTCTGCTTAGCACATGGTTCACCGGCGGGCAGGCCCCGGACATCCCGCTGGGCTTCTATACAATCAAATGGGTTGACTGGTGGCAGGTGCTGCTGGGCGTGTCCTTCGTGCTGGTCACACTGTTCGCCCCACAAGGGATCGGGGGGCTGTTCGACCTCTGGACCAACCGCAGGGCACCGCAGCGCCACGGTGCGGCCCTGGGGCCTGATGAAAGCGCGTTGCGCGAAAAGGAGGCCACGGAATGAGCACTCTGCTAGAAGTCAGCGGCGTTTCCGTCACCTTTGACGGGTTCCGCGCCATCAACAACCTGTCGTTCCAGATCGGCAACGCGGAACTGCGCGCCGTGATCGGGCCGAACGGTGCGGGCAAGACCACTTTCATGGATATCGTCACAGGCAAAACCCGACCCGACGAAGGCCGCGTCATCTGGGGCGAGAAATCCGTTTCCCTGCTGCGCATGAGTGAGGCCAAGATCGCGCAGGCCGGGATCGGGCGGAAATTCCAGAAACCCACCGTGTTCGAAGATCAGAGCGTGCAGGAAAACCTGCTGATGGCGCTGAAGAACAAACGCGGATGGTTGGGCGTGCTGTTCTACCGCCCTTCAAAGGGCGATCTGGAGAAAGTCGAGGAACTGGCCGCCGAGATCGGCTTGAAGGACGAGTTGACCCGCAAATCGGGCGAACTCAGCCACGGGCAGAAGCAATGGCTTGAGATTGGGATGCTTCTGGCACAGGAGCCGCGCTTGCTTTTGGTAGACGAACCCGCTGCCGGGATGACCCCGCAGGAACGCGAACACACCACCGATCTTCTGGTGCAGGCCGCGAAAACCCGCGCCGTGGTTGTGGTGGAGCATGATATGGAGTTTGTCCGCCGTTTGAACTGCAAGGTGACTGTGTTGCACGAGGGCTCGGTTCTGGCCGAGGGGTCCTTGGACCACGTGACATCAAATCAGGACGTCATCGACGTTTATCTGGGGCGCTAGGCGATGCTGAAACTGAACGATCTGACCCTGCACTACGGGCATTCGCAAATCCTGCACGGTGTTTCGATGCAAGCCGCGCAGGGTGAGGTGACCTGCGTGATGGGCACCAATGGTGTCGGAAAGACCAGCCTGATCAAGGCAATCTCGGGCACGCATCCCCGCTCTGGCGGTACGCTGGAGCTGAATGGTGAGGCCCTCCCGCCCTTTCCGGCGCATAAAATGGCGTGGAAGGGGGTGGCATACGTTCCACAGGGGCGCGAGATCTTTCCTCTGCTGACCGTGCGCGAAAACCTGGAAACCGGCTTTGCCTGCCTGCCGTCCAGCGAACACTTTATCCCCGATGAGATTTTCGACTTATTCCCGGTTCTCAAGAAAATGCAGAACCGCCGCGGAGGTGATCTGTCAGGTGGCCAGCAACAACAACTCGCCATCGCACGTGCCCTGATCACCAAACCCAGCCTGCTGCTGCTGGATGAACCTACCGAGGGTATTCAGCCCAACATCATCCAGCAGATCGGTGAGGTCATTCGCCATCTGCGCTCTAAAGGTGAGATGGCGATCGTTCTGGTCGAGCAGTATTTCGATTTCGCCTATGACCTCGCTGACCGCTTCGTTGTTCTGAGGCGCGGTGAGATTTTGATGCAAGGATCGCGGCAAGAGCTGTCGCGCGACCGGGTTCTGCAAGGCGTAACAGTTTAGAACACTCAATCCGCGAATTGGGGGCAAATGTGGCCGATCTGTGTTCTCAGATCGGCCATAGACGTGTTTGCGTGTGAAATAAGCGGGAATCACCGATCGAATCGCTGATTCAACGCAAGAGCAAGGTCACAAATCTGCCTTAAACGACAAAAATTTCCCGTTATACGGGAAAACCTTTTCGTTTGTGGGGAGGCTCTAAAGGTTCACGGCTGGTAAACATTCTATTAACGGGGATGCTGCCTGGTACCTCGTAAGCGTGCGGATTTCGCACTTGGTAAAACAGTCTGGAGTAAAAATTATGTCGAAAACTATTCGCGAGTTGTTTCTGAAGCTGCGCAAAGACGAGAGCGGCGCGACCCTGGTCGAATATGGCGTTGCCCTGCTGCTCGCCGTTATTGTTGGCGGTACTGCGCTGGTAAGCATCGCACAAGACACCTCGGCCAACTTTGATGATGCGGCTGACGTTCTGAGCGATACTCGCGCGGTGGCTCCCTAATATTTTAAGTTTGTTCTGAGGTTTACACATAGTTGGTTGGAGTAAGTCGTGTCGCGTTGTGTCACGAGTACCAATCACCTCTGTTGGGACGAAAATGTACAGCCTCTGAACTATATTAAGTTGCCCCCGCCTTTTAGATGGGGCGGGGGCAACACGTAGATGGTAAAATGCGTCAGTGTGAATGCTGAATTGCTCAGTTATATTGAACATCGCCCAAACCTGACAGCCAAAACTACTTTCGGAAATTGGAGGGCAAAATGCGCGTTAAATCCCTATTAATGTCTATCTTCGGTATTGGTCTCGCTGGGGGTGCGGTGCTCTGGACCCAAGACCAGCTTGAGCGCAACCAAGCGGCTGCTGTCGACGCGAGTATTGTTCGGGTTGTTGCTGTATCAGAAGACATTCCGTTTGGAAGCCCGATTGAAAGTCATAAACTGACGACGATCGAGTGGCCGGCTGAAGCTGTGCCGGTCGGTGTTTTCACTAGTTACAATGATGTTTTGCCCGCAGTGGGTGGAGAGCCGCGCCGCGCCAAGCGAGCGTTGGCACAAGGTGAAATTCTTCTTGCCTCCAAAGTATCAGAATTCGGCGAGAAAGTCACTATTGTTCAGACACTTGGTGAAGGCAACCGCGCCATGGCGATCAACGTCGACGCGCAAACCGGCGTTGGTGGGTTTGTAACTCCCGGTGACTATATCGACATTGTTCTGACACGCGGGCGAGATGAGGAGTTGCGCGCCATTACGATCCTTCAAAATATCCGCATAATTGGTGTCGACCAGCAAGCCGATGAAGAAATTGACAGACCTGGCATTGCGCGGACCGTTACCGTCGAGGTGACTCCGGAACAAAGCCAGCGTTTGGCCCTGGCACAGAAGGCCGGACAGCTGAGCCTGTCTCTGCGTTCACTGGATGAGACTGAAAACAAACCTCTTGAGGCTGTACGTTTGAGCGACATCCTGCTGGAAAAATCACCAGTCGAAGATGGTACCCCGCAACCTGTTGTGAAAGTGCGTCGCGGTATCTCGGACGTTCAGGAAGAGAAGGTAACTATTACGGCAACCGACGACGAGGTTCCGCTTACGGACACATCCAGCACCGTGAATTGATGCTAGTCAGGGTTAGGGAGGGTAAACGATGACTTTTGTTTCCAAGTTCCAGAAAGAAGAAGACGGAACGATCCTGATTTTTGTGGCACTTAGCCTGGCCATGATCCTCGGCTTCGCCGCCCTGACCTTTGACCTTGGCCGTATGGCCTCGACCCAGACCGACCTGCAGTCTTATGCCGACCATGTGGCATTGGCCGCGGCGGGCGAACTTGACGGCAATGCCGACGCTATTACCCGCGCGCGTACAGCCGCCGAGAACATGATCGCGGATCGCCAATTCTTTGCCGATGGGGATCAGACGCTTGACTCGGCCGCCGATTTCAGCTTGCGCTTTCTGACCGGTTTGCCGGACCCTGCTGTCGACCCTGATGATGATGACGCGGTCGACGCATTTGTGACCACCGATCCACTTGCGGCAGTTATGGTCGAGGTGCAAGCAACGCCGCGAACCGTTCTCCTGCCCTTTACACGTGGTTTGGCTGCGTTGTTGGGGGCCCCTGCTCCGAATGAACAAGTCGGCGCGACCGCGATTGCTGGCTATACAGCTTTTGCTTGCGATGTGACGCCTCTGATGTTTTGCATCCCGAATGGTTGGACGGCCAACGCTAATGTTGGTCAGGCTATCCAGTTGCGTACCGGCGGGAACAGTTCGGCCTGGGGGCCGGGCAACTTTGGCTTCCTTGATCCTCAAGATATCGGGATCAATCCCAACGGCCCTTGTGCGGGTTTGAATGGATCAAGCCTTTATATCTGCCTTATCGCCGCCGAAGGGAACCTGACGCAGTGCGTGTCGCAGCGCGGGGTGGACACGGAACCGGGGCAACGGAACGGTATTGGTTCGGCCATCTATAACTCTCGTTTTGATTTGTTCCTTGCGACGATGCGCAACTTGCGGAATGATCCTGCCTATGCCCCTGGTCCTCAAGTTATTGCTGGGTGGGAGAATCCGACGGGCCGGTGCTTGAATAACAATCCAACTATTTCAGATGACACCATGCCGTTCCCGCGCGACGACTGTTTTGATGCCGGAAACTGCGCCGCATTGGTGCCCGAAGGTGGCGGCCGCTTCGGTGATGGGGACTGGGATGATGGGAGAGCCGACTATTTGGCGACGAACTATGGTACTGGAACAGACCCTTTAAACCCGCTGCAACCACATCCGCAGATTGCTGATGGGACCATAAGCTTGCCTACCGGCAATACGCGTTACCAGATGTATCTGGATGAGATTAACAAGTTCGCTGGCCGTGACATTCTTGAGGGACGCAGTGAAACGGGTCGTCGGCAATGTGCGAGCACAACGAACCCTGACCCTGATCGCCGCACATTCATCGCCGCCGCTATCGATTGCGATACCAATCCAGTTGCAGGTCGAGCTGTGGACGTGCCGGTACAGGAATTCGTAAGAGTCTTTCTGATCCAGCCACTGGAGCAAACTTCGGGGACTGATTTCGATATCTATGTCGAAGTGGTTGAACAGGTCGGAGGTGCCGGAGCAGGCATCGACGAAGGTATCTTCCGCGATGTCGTGAGGTTGTACCGGTGAAACGTTTGCTGTCCCATATCACTCGCTTCAAGCGCTGTGAATCCGGTGCTCCGATGGTCGAATTCGCACTGGTCATGCCCCTGATCTTGCTGTTCTTGGCGGTGATCATCGAAGGGGGCAGGATCACATGGATACACCAATCCACATCCGCCGGGGTCCGCGACGCTTCGCGAATGATTGCGCGTATTGCACCATTGGATCTGTGCGAGACGGGGACCCCCGGCGATTTTCAGGATTTGGAAGATTTGGCGACTGATATTGTTGAAACACAATTGGATGGGTCGACTGTAATTCCGGCAGGCGCAATTTTGTCGGATGTGTCTTTCGCTTGTTTCGAGCGGGCTGGTGACTATCGTTTGAATCCCACCTCGGTGGTCGAGGTTACGGCCGATGTACGCATTGATTTGATATTTGGTGGAATTTTTGACTTTTTTGGTGACGGGGTTGGCGCGTTGAATTTCCAAGTTGCGGATCAAAGCAGGGTGTATGGCGTATGAACCAGGTTCTTCATATCCTACAAGCGTTTGCCCGCAATCAGCGTGGTGCCGCTTTGGTCGAGTTGGCAATCGTCATCCCGCTTTTTCTGTTCCTGATTTTCGGGGTCGTAGACTACGGGCGTCTTTACTGGTCGACGACGGCGTCGCAAAAAGCGATGCACACCGCTGCCCGTTTGGCGACGGTTGGCCCACCGCAATGTGGAGCGTTGCCGGCAACTCACACACTGGGCCCTGGTGGAGATGCGAATACCCGTTTTGGGGCCTTGTGCCGAAGCAATGGTGGCATTTGCGCTGTCCCCAATCTTCCGGCGCCGTGCACGCTGGATACTTCGACCCCGTACGGCGCGCGCATCTGGAACCAGATCGGTCCTCTGTTGCCGCCGGGCACAGGACCTGCGAATGTACAGTTCACTTATTCACATGATGCCCGTCTGGGATTCCTAGGTGGTCCCTATACCCCGGTCGTGACGGCTGATTTGATCGGTGTCGATTTCAATTTCGTAATGCCGCTGGCTGGTCTGGCTGCGCTGGCCTCGGGCAATCCGGCGGTCACGTCGAATACCCCAAACAGTATTTCCCTGCCCGCCATGAGCACTTCGGTTCCTGCCGAAGACCTGGCTGTTGGTGTGCCGGTAGAGTAAGGAGTAAGATAATGAATTCCAAGCAGATTTCAGTGTTTTTGATTTCGCCCGATGAAGAGATTTACTCGGCTATCGAGGGGTCTCTGGCAGATCAGGAGAATTGCAGCTTTACCGGTCGGAAAGAAACGGTGTCCGGCGTCAATGGAAAGGCCGCAAACCTTGCGTCTTTGCATGATGTTGTCCTGTTCGATGTCGAAGATGACGCCGAAGGCGCGCTGAAGACGGCGCAGAACATTTGCGATGCGCGGATGCCCAATGCCATTATCATCGCGCTTGCCCCCGAAAATCTGCCGCTGGACAAGGCGCGGCAGCTTACGAAACTGGGCGTGGACGAGGTATTGCCCCGAAATGCCATCAACGAAGAGATCGTGCCGCAGGTGGATGCGATCCGCAACCGCCGTCAGGCGCAACTGCCCACCGTTTGGAGTGGACATGCAACTCTCGGCAAGGTGATTGCGGTTGCCAAGTCGCGTGGCGGGGTTGGGTCCTCGCTGGTGGCTGCGAATATGGCAAACGAGTTGCAGGCCAAGGAGGGTTTCTTCAAGAAGAAAGCGACCAATGAGGTTGCGGTTGTGGATCTGGATTTCCAGTTCGGGTCGATCGCGGCGCTGATGGACGTGGAAGAAAGCGACGCGATGTGGCGCATGGCGATGGATGAAAGCATCCCAGACGGTGCGTTTTTGGAACAGGCCATGGTCAAGGCACCCTGCGGTGTCGACGTTCTGGCCGCACCCTCGCGCTATGGCCCGCTGTCGGCCATTCAGGAAGACCAGATCACGGCTATTCTGGATAACCTGAAGCGGACCCATGATTATGTGGTCGTCGACCTGCCACGGGCGCTGGTGGAATGGATCTCTCCGGTGCTGACGCAGGCCGACAGGCTGTATCTGGTGACGGATGTCGCCGTCCCGTCGGTGCGATCGGCCCGCAAATTGATGGATTTCTATCAAAGCGAGAACCCCGCCATCGATATCCAACTTGTGGCGAGCCTTGAAAAGAAACCTCTGCTGCCCGCAGCTCATCACCGCGCAGCGGCCAAGTTGCTGGAACAGGATTTTGCCCATTGGGTGCCCAAGGACGACCGCACGGTCCGTGAATCGGTGGACCGAGGCATCCCGTTGCAAGATGTTTCCAACCGTGCGCCTGCAACGCGGGCGATCAAGAAACTGGCCGATGATGCCCGCGCTGCAATGCCGCCGCGTGTTGGCAACTCGTAACCGTATATCCGCAGACGTGAAGTAAAAAGTAGTAAAGGTTTAAGAACATGTTTCGTGAATTTGACAGGACAGGTCGCACAACTTCGAACGCCGCGAAGGTCGTTCCGCTGGAAACGAAGCAGGTTTCTGAAAAAGCTTCGGATACGGTTGTGTTTGAAGCCGAGAAAAAGGCGACCAAGCACGCCAGAGAGATGGATCGCATCGACCTGAAAGCGCGGATGCACAATTCGCTGCTGGACAAGTTGAACCTGGCGGTGATCGACAAGGTTGAAGAAGACACGCTGCGCGGTGAGATCGGCAAACATGCCACCGAGCTGTTGCGCTACGAAGGCCGCGCCATGCGCAGCGAAGAGGTCAAACAACTGGTCGAAGAGCTGATGCATGAGGTTCTGGGCCTTGGCCCGCTTGAACCTTTGCTGGCCGATCCGACAATCAACGATATCCTTGTGAACGGCCATCAGCAGATTTTCGTAGAACGCGCCGGTATTCTTGAGAAAACCCCGGCTCGGTTCCGTGATGAACGTCACCTGTTGCGTATCATCGACAAGATCGTCAGCCGCGTTGGTCGCCGTATCGACGAACGTCAACCTTGGGTAGATGCGCGTCTTGAGGATGGCAGCCGTGTGAATGCGATCATCCGGCCTTGTGCGCTGGACGGGCCCGCGCTGTCTATCCGTAAGTTTGCCCGCGTGCCTCTGACTATGCAGCGCCTTGTGAACAATGGCGCGTTGAATGATAGCGCGGCGTCGCTGCTGCGCGGTCTGGTCGAGGCCAAGATGAACATTCTGATCTCGGGTGGCACCGGCTCTGGTAAGACCACGATGCTGAATGCACTTTCAACCTATATAGGTGGGAGCGAACGCATCGTGACCATCGAAGACGCGGCCGAATTGCAGCTGCAGCAGGAACATGTACTGCGTATGGAAACCCGCCCGGCAGGTCTGGACGGAACCGGTGCCGTTGCACAGCGTGATCTGGTCCGCAACGCTCTGCGGATGCGCCCTGACCGCATCGTGGTGGGCGAAGTGCGCGGTTCTGAGGCGTTCGACATGCTGCAGGCGATGAACACTGGCCACGATGGTTCAATGACTACGGTCCACGCCAACAGCCCTCGGGACGCCCTGTCTCGTGTTGAACAGATGGTTCAGATGGGTGGTATGGAACTGCCGCACTCGGCCATTCGTGCAACTATTGCCTCGGCCATTCACTTCGTGTTGCAGCTGAACCGCCTGTCCGATGGTACCCGCCGCGTAACCTCGATCGCCGAAGTCACTGGTATGGAGGGCGAAATCGTCACCATGCAAGACATTTTTGTCTTCAAACGCGAAGGCAAGGACGAGAACGGCAAGGTTAAGGGTCGCTTTATGCCGACCGGCATTCGTCCGAAGTCCAGCGATGCTCTGGCCGCTGCCGGGATCGACATGTCCTCGATCCAGTTCAACTAAGGAGGGCCAGCGGTATGGAACAGCTTCGCGCTTTTATAGAAAACCTGGATCTAAGCACGATCGTCGGCCCCGAAATGGAAGTCGCCGGGTTTGATGTCCGCTTTATTATCGCACTAGTGATTTTTCTTGGCGCTCTTATCGCTTTTGAAGGTATTCGTCAGTTTTCCCGTCGCGGTGAAAACCGGGAAGAAGCGATAAACCGCCGTATTCAGATGCTGAACGAAGGCAAGACTGGCGAAGATGTTCTCAACCTTCTCAAACCTCAGGAGACGCGCCCAATCCTGCGCAAGTTTCCCTTTGTGGGTGATTTGCCGGCCGCTTTGAAGGCAGCTGGGTTGAACATGGTTCCGGAAATGTTTCTGATCGGGTGTGGTGTTGCGTTTCTGATTAGTGCCATCGGTGGCACAATGGTTGCAAATCCACTTCAGGTCATCCCGATTTCTATCCTCTTGTTCATAATCGCTCCTTTGATTTTTCTCGGATCCGCGCTGAGACGGCAAAAGGCAGCATTGATTAAGCAACTGCCCGACGCGTTGGATTTGATGTCGAGAGGTCTAAAAGTTGGTCATCCGTTAAACACGACACTTCAGAGCGTTTCTGAAGAAATGCCTGATCCTATTGGAACAGAGTTTGGTCTCGTTGTCGATCAGGTAGCCTTTGGCGAGGAATTGACCGAGGCGATGAAAAATATGGCTGATCGAGTTGACGAGGAAGACGTCCGATATCTGGCGGTTGCTTTAATGATGCAGCATGGTTCCGGCGGCGATCTAGCCGGAATCCTTAAGACCCTCGCCCAGGTGATCCGAGCGCGCATGTCTTTGCGCCGTAAGATCAAGGCCATCTCAGCCGAAGGGCGTATGACAGCTTACATTCTATCGTCTATTCCGGTGGTGATTGCGGTGGCCATGACGATCTTGTCGCCGTCCTACTACGGAGATGTAATGGACGCACCGTCTTTTTGGCCGGTGATGGGAGTTATCGCAGCTGCGATTGTCCTGAACGCCATCGTTATGTTCAAACTCGTGAATTTCCGGATATAAGGAGCGTTTGCGATGCAACTTTTAGACTCTTTGCTGCAAAATGAGTTTGCCCTTCAAGCTTTGATTTTTCTTCTAGTGATTGCCGGGGCGTTCATTGCTTTCTTTGGTATTTCGTCTTCGCTGAGCGAGCGCTCGTCGGCAGCAGACCGTATGGTGCCAAGCCGACCGAGGCAAAACTTGGCACGCGTCAATATCGATAGAGGTGAAGACCCAGCTCCAACTGGTCTGACTGCAGCCTTAATACCCGCTGATGCCAATCTGCGATTTGAAGTGGGGCAGGTGTTGGCGCAATCTGGATTTCGTGGCAAGAACGCGATAGCAGGATACTATGCAGTTCGCCTGGCGCTAGCGACGTCTTTGCCCATGATCTTTTTGGCGTTATTGAGTTGGCAACTTCCGACGAGCATTGGGGCGCGGATCGCAGACTATATGTCTGGGCTGGATGTGCTTTCTATCCTACGCAATGTCGTGATCCTTTGTGCCATTGGCTTCTTCGTTCCGCAGCTTTGGATGAACTCGCGTATCAAAGAACGCCGCCGTTTGATGGAAAACGCTTTCCCAAATATGCTGGACTTGCTTCAGATTGGTGTCGAGGCTGGAATGGGGTTCGATCAGGCTTTGCTAAAAGTGGCGGTAGAGTTGCAGCTTGTTTCGCCAGAATTGTCGGAAGAAATTCTAGTTGCTCTGAGTGAAATTCAAGCGGGCCGCGACCGTGATGCAGCCTTAATGCGCATGGCGCGCCGAACCGGAATTGAAGAAATGAGTTCCTTTGTCAGTGTTGTTCTGCAATCGACGCGATTTGGTGTGCCACTTGCTTCCGCATTGAAAACATACGCTGACGAGATGCGGGAACTACGCGAACTCAGAGCGCAAGAGATGGCAAACAAGCTGCCGGTCAAGATGTCTGGCGTAATGGCAATGTTGATGCTACCGGCTCTTGCAGGATTGATCCTGGCCCCGGTTGTTATCCGCTATTCTAGCTCGCTAGCAGCAGGTAACTAAGCGACTAGGACAATTAAAACACAGACAGCGTAATCATGACCAGGCCTGACGCCCCTATGGCGACGCCCATTGGAAACTCTCGTGATTGCGCTGTCGACTCAAATTTAGGGGATAAACGCTTGGCGTAGCGCCGAAAGAGCGACATCCCGATCAAACCAAGAGCCATGGCTGCGGAAAATACAATCATATACAATGGCACGGCGCTTGGGGGCATGGCCAAAAAAACAACAGGCAACATCTTGGCGTCCCCACCTCCCAACCAGTTCAGCGCAAAAAGCCCTAGGCAAACCACAAAACATGCAGCGCCGATCAGCAGCCGGATCAGCAAAGTATTCCAGTCCAGAAACGGGGCCGCGACAAGGCATAGGCCTAGGCCAATCAGGCAATACAGATTAGGGATGCGAAGCTGGGTGAAATCGGTCCAGGCCGTTGCCACGAACAGAGGGGCGAACAGCCAAAGCGAGATCCAATTTTGCCAGTCCAGTTGTGGCATTAAGCCCTTGCTTGATGCTGTTTCCCATGCAGAGCTTCACGCTCTTCAACGGATACTAGCCGACGGGCCAGCATATGGAAGTTGTCCAGACCCGTTTTGGAATAGATATGCTTGAGGTGTGTCCTGACAGTAGCAGCGCCAATGTCCAACTCGGCGCCAATAGCCTGCGAGGACAATCCTCGAGATACCAGTACACAGACCCGCCACTCAGCCCGCGTCAGACCAGTCGGGTTGTCGGTGCTGAGAATCGCAACGTTTTCCGTGCTACTTTTCCGAATGGTCGCAACCGACTGGCGCGACAGCGCTTCGGTTACCAGACCGGGACGGCGACTTTGGAATGTTTCGGACAATTGGGGTGCAATTTGTTCAATTGCCTCTTTGAAACCCGGTTCCGGGTTGCGCCCGAAATGCAGCTCTAAGAAGTCAATCTCACCGCCCTGGTGATCAAGACAGACAAACAGAATGTCCGAAAGGCTGCGATGTGAAATCCACTCGGTCAGGACGGGGGAAAGATCGCTCGGGTCTTCGCCATCTTCAACCAGACTAAAGACCGAGGCCCGCTTGGGCATATTGCGAAACGGCCCCAACGCGTCATTCGCGAAAGACAGGAATAGAGGACGGCAATGGGCAGGATCTCGGGTGTCTGCCCTGGCGGCAACGCGATGAGAACCCTTGTTCAGCCACAGACGGCTGATTACGGCGCATTCGGCGCCAAATGCTTCGGCAATACCATTCAGCGCGGCGTCCAATACAAGACCGCCCTGACTCCAATGAATGAAATTGATGATCGCTCTGGCATGTTGCGCGTTTGGCAGCCACGCACCGCTATGAGCTTTCCCCCCAATCATGAGTTACCGTTCCACACTGGTTAAAACAACTTACTGGCTAATGGCACGAATTGTATTTTCGCCTCAACCGATTCTTCAATAGTCCAAAAATCCTACCAATCGTACATGAACCGAAAATTAACATTACATATATCCTAGCGGTGCATCTAATCATGTGTCTTATTGGTCGAATGTCGGAGACAAACGGTTGTAAAGTATCGAAATGTATCTTTAGAAGCCTTAATCAGAGATGCGTTCTATGCCCCAGATATGGCGGCTCTCGCGTTAAAATCTGAGCAAAACGGCTGCCGTGGCGTCGTTTCTCAAAGCGAAAGGCAGTTGGTGTAAGCCTCGATATTTTCAATGGAAATAGTGTGATAGGTGCGCTCCAATCAGAAAATACTGCTGGCCCGATGTGTCGTCATAGGCGTAGGTGTGTTGCGATTGAAGCCCGATGCTTTGAAACTGTTTTCTTGCACAACCCTATGGTTACCCTCAGTTTCGGCTGTGACTGGATAGGTTTGACGGCATGACACGGGGAATGGAAAGAGTGGATGAGTAGCAAATCTGTCACACGTCGCTACTCGCTGACCGGTGGAGTCGTAGCGAGCACCGGCCTGGCGTTGCCGATGATCTTTCCCACTTCGTCCTCTGCTGGTTTCACGAATGCACCAAACGGAAGCACGGTTACGTTTGGCTTCAATGCGGCTTTGTCAGGACCCTTCTCGGAAGAAGGAAATGACCAATTGCGCGGGCAGAAACTGGCCGTCGAGCATCTTAATGGCCAGGGAGATGGCGGGTGCCTGAACGCGTTTTCCTCGCGGGCGCTGGCCGGGAATGGTGTTTTGGGCAAGAAAGTCACGTTTGTCGTGGCAGATTCAGAAGGCAAGGCGTCCAAGGCGCATTCTTCTGCCAAGGCAATGATAAATTCCGATGGCGCGGTGATGCTGAATGGCGGGTCGACGTCGGGCGAGGCCATTGCGGTTCAGAACCTGTGCCAAGACGCGGGCGTGATCTTCATGGCTGGCCTGGCGCATACAAATGACCTCACGGGTAAGGAGAAGAAAGCCAATGGTTTCCGCAATTACTTCAATGCCTATATGACGGGTGCCTCCCTTGCTCCGGTTTTGGCGGCTGAGCTGGGCACGGACCGCCGTGCTTATCATCTGAGTGCTGACTACAATTGGGGCTGGTCCCAGGAAGAGGCGATTGTTGCCTCGACCGAAGCGTTGGGATGGCAAACAGTCAATCGGGTTAAAACCACTCTGACATCGACGGAATTTACGACACATATCGCGTCGATTCTAAACTCGGGAGCGGATGTTCTGATCCTGAACCACTATGGTGCCAACTTGGAGGATTCGTTGGCCAGCGCGTTGCAATTCGGTTTGTTGGACAAGGTCGCGAATGGCAAGGATTTCAAGATTGTCGTCCCGGTACTTTCCGATCTCATGGCCGCGAGGGCGGGTCCGAGTATCAAGGGCGTGCTGGGTTCGATGAATTGGAACTGGCAGCTGCAGGATAAAGGGACAAAGGCGTTCGTGTCGTCCTTTCAGGAAGCATATGGCTTCCCGCCTTCGATCGCGGCACAGACCGGCTATTCTCAGGTTTTGCTCTATGCCGATGCAGTCGAACGGGCGGGAACCTTCAACCCATGTGGTGTTGTCGAAGCTCTCGAAGATTTCGAGTTTGACGGTTTGGGTAATGGGCCAAGCTGGTACCGTGGTGCGGATCACCAGTGTTTCAAAGACGTACTTGTTGTGCAGGGACGTGATAGCCCGACCGACCCTTATGACAGGCTGGAAGTCGTCGATGTTACCCCAAGGGCGCAGGTCGAATATGACCCTCAGCATCCGATGTTTTCTGGTGGCCAGTTAGGAAAGTGCAATCCGGGCGCATAATTGACGCACAAGAATTTTCGACGAAAATTCTCTGTCTCGCCGAATACGGGAAACCCCCAATATCTTCGGAGGGCGCGGGCGGATAACTCTAGTTCATCCAAGGTTACACCGAGGACAATCCACTTCCCCGGATGAGGGGCTGGCTACTTTCCCCCTCGGCCGGCCCTTCATTTTCGGGTCAGGCTGTTTCTTCCAACATCGTCAGCGACGCCCTCACCGCTGACGGCAATTCTATCGCTTGGTCATAGCTGAGCATGTGGGGGATCTCGTCAATCGATGATTTGCGATAGCCTTTCGTGAATAGCAGGAATGGAACCTTTGCGCGTTGCGCTGTTTCCGCATCGACCTCGCTGTCGCCGATGAACAAGCGCGGACCGGTTTGAGGGATCGCGTCAAAGCTGGCGTGCAGATGGGCGGGGTCGGGTTTGCGGGTGTTCAGCGTATCGCCGCCGAAAACGGTATCGAAAAATTGCGACAGCCCTAGCGCGTCCAGGATGTGGCGAGCCGGGGCCTCGGGCTTATTGGTGCAGATGCCAAGTACGCAGCCCATTTGCTGCAATTGGGCCAAAGCCTCCGGTACGCCCGGGTAGACAACGGTCTGCGCACTGGAGGCCGCCCCGTAGTAGTCCAGAGTTCGTTTGGCCAATTCGCTGTGGCGGTCTAGCGGTATGTCGCAGTGGCCCATCACACGCTCAACCAGTTTCGGCAGGCCGTTGCCCACGAATTTCTGGATGATCTCCTGCGGCAGCGCGGGTTTGCCTTCGTCGCCCAGCATCCGGTTCGCCGCTGCGGCGATATCGGGCAAGCTGTCAATCAGCGTACCATCCAGGTCGAACATCAGCGTTGCGGTCATTGAAACCTCGGTCGTTGAAATTGTTCAGTCAGACCTAGCCTTTTCGCAATTTCAGCGCAATTCCACACTCTTGGTTGCAGCGTATAGATTGCCGCTTGACATACCTGAGTAAAATAATCAGATTAACCAGCAAGACACACAGCCAACCCGGAATCGGGTCAGCCATCCCAAAAAACGAGAACAGAAATCGGCCTTTCGCCCGTGACCCTCTGGAGTTGACCTGATGAATGTGCAGAACCCGAACCCGACGCAATCCTACCCCGTATCGATGCTGCCGGCACACAAGGCCGAAGAGCTGACCAAAGGCGGGAACCTTGCTCATATCGCGTTGGGCGACCAGCTTTACACCCTGCGCATTACACGCGCGGGCAAGCTGATCCTGACTAAATGACCGCCTCGTTATCACGCGGAGGGGCGGCGGTTGGAAAGCTGTCCGATCTCAGCCCGATCGAGGCCAGCGCGGTCCTGTACCTGCGGCTTTGGGGCGACGCCACGGCGCGCAAAGATATCGCCTGCAAGATCGGGGTCGACCTTGGCACCGAACCTGAAGCTGTTGCAATGATGACCATTGATCGACTGTGCGCGCTCTGTGCGCATCACGGGCGACGCCCTTTGATCCGTCATCAGGTTGGGTGTTCCTGTCTTGGCGCGGATGAGAACTGTTTTGCGCAGATGATCGCTGCGGCCTCGGAAGGGGCGCGCGAGGACGCGATGATGATGGCGACGCTGATTGTCCGGCCGGACTTTGCCCCCGCACTTACCGCCTTGTCCGAAGAGCTGGGTCTGGCGCTGCGCCGGATGACCGCGCCGCAACCTCTGCCCTCAACCGGGCATCTATCCCCCTCGGCCGCGTTGCATTGACAGCGATGCCGATCCAGACCTCTGGTCATTTCTGGCCAGAGGTCTGATCGTTCAGCAGCACCCGCAGCCGGCATGGTGGTGATCATGATCACATGTTGGGGCAGGGGCATAGTCGCCCACCTCGGCCAAAACATTCCCCAATGCCCACAGGATCATGTCAACGTCCACGGCCTCGATTGTCAGAGGCGGTCGGATTTTGAGGATATTGTCTTTGGGCCCTTCGCTGCCGATTAGAATGCGATGATCGCGCATCCGGTTCTTGACGTATTTGCAGATCTCGGTGCCCTCGGAGCCGTCTGGGTTGATCAACTCGACCCCCAGAAACAGGCCCATGCCCCGCACATCGCCGACACAACCGAAATCGGCCTCGATCCTGCGTAACCCGTCCATCAGCCGTCCGCCCATCACGCGGGCATTGTCCTGCAGCCCCTCGTCATCGACGATGTCCAGCACCTCTTTCCCGATCCGGCAAGACAAGGTCGATCCGCCGAAGGTCGAGAAGAACTCGATCCCGTTGTCAAAGCTTTGTGCGATTTCCCTGGTCGTGACCAACACGCCCAAGGGGTGCCCGTTACCGATCGGTTTGCCCATCACCACGATATCGGGCAGCGCGCCCTGGTGCTCAAAGCCAAAGTAGTACTCACCCAGACGCCCCAGTCCGGTCTGCACCTCATCGGCGATACACACCCCTCCGGCGGCGCGGATTTTTTCGTAGACTGCGGGCAGATATCCTTTGGGTGGGATGATCTGACCCCCGACCGAGGGGAAGGTCTCGGCGATGAAACCGGCGATGCCGTGGCCCTTGTCCTGCAAAGCGGCAATCGCAGGGTCCACAAAATTCGCGAATTTTGTGGCGCGGTCGGGATCGTCGCGCTTGAACGATCCACGATAGTCGTTGGCCACTTCAACCAGTTCGACCCAATCCGCCTGACCCACGCCACCAGGCTTGTTGAACTTATAGGCCGAGATCGCAACCGCCGCATTCGTATTGCCATGATAGCCGTGATCGGGTGTCACGATCCCTTTGGCCCCGGTATGTGCGCGGGCCAGCCGCAGGGCCAGTTCGTTCGCCTCGGTGCCGGAGTTCACAAAGAAACAGACTTCAAGGTGATCAGGCAATTTCGACAGCACCTTATCGGCAAATTCGGTCTGCGCCGGGTGCAGATAGCGAGTGTTCGAGTTCATGCGCCGCAACTGATCAGACGCCACCGCTTGAATGCGTGGATGCGCGTGGCCTACATGGGGGACGTTGTTATAGGCGTCCAGATAGGGGCGACCCCATTCATCGAATAGGTGGTGCTTCCAACCGCGCACCAGCATGACTGGGTCGTCATAGGTCAGGCTCAGATTGCCTCCAAAGTGGTCGCGCCGCCCCTGCAGAATCGCGTGTTTGTCGGCCGGCTGATAAAACACCTTGTCATCGGGCAGGTTCAGCAGCGCCGCCGGGTTGGGGCAAACCGCCTGCCACAGCTCCATCTCATCCGGGTCGCCCACGCCGGGCCAGTCGCTTTGCATCCCGTCGGTGGTCATTGCCAGTTGAAAATGAACGTGTGGGGCCCAGCCGCCGTTCTGCTTGGCATCCCCCAACCGCGCGAACGCTGCGCCCTGCGCCACCGGATCACCGGGCTTAAGTCGATCACATACCTCGGGGTCGAGATGACCATACAGCGTATAGAACGCATCCCCTTCGGGCGTTTCATGATGCAGGATCACCACGCCGCCATAGTCCAGATGAGTATCGCGGTTCTCGACCGCCTCAACCCGCCCGCTGACCGGAGCATGCAACACGGTACCCGCCGGGGCAAAGACGTCTACGGCCAAATGCACCGTGCGCCGGTCAGAGGCCTTCCACGGCCCCTTGCGGAACCCGGGTTCGGCATAGATCAGGCGCGGCTCGTTATAGTAGCCCAGCCACAGGCCTTCGCCATATTCCTCACCTACGCGCGCGGCCTCGGCCAAGGGCATGTGGAACGGGTTTTGCGGCCAGACGCAGTTTTCAACCGACAGCGACCCCATCGGCACATCATTCAGATCCTGTCCGAAAATCGGGGCGAACTGCCCTCGATGTTCGGTTAGGTAAGCGTGGACCCGTTCGGCCCCATCGGTCACAGGCAACCCGCAGGCCACGCGCAACCGCGCGCCCATCAAGCCGCCATTGACCGTATCATTTTCCAGAAACCGCCAGGCAGGGGCCTGGCTAATTGTCACATAGGGATCATCTGGGTTCTTAATTGCCATCAAGGTCGAGTTTACAACCGACACCGCCAACCGCATCCGCAACAGCGGCCAGATCAGATCAACCTCATCTGCCCGCAATCGATTGGCCGCATGATACCCTCGTACCAAAGCGGCCAGCGCTCTCTCAGGCTGTGGGTGGTCTAGAACGATATAGGCCCCAGCGATCGCCAGATCACAAATCCGGGGTGCCGCGCACATGTCCCCAAGATCAATTAAGCCCGCGATAGATTGGCGCTGCCCTAATTCTCCTTCAACCAAAATATTGTAGTCATTGGCATCGTTGTGGATGGCTTGTCTCGGAAGGTCGTTCAAAGTCTCCCGGACAGTGTCGAACTCTGCGCAAATGTCGGACAATAACAAGTGGCGCGCGGCGTCACTGATCGTATCCAGATGATCCGCAATCCAACTGGCTTGCATCAGGTCCCATTTGAAACCCGCGCGATGCAAACCCTCGTGATCGAACCGCTCAAGCGCTCGGTCGGTCGCTCCCAGAACTCGGCCCAGTTTCAGGATCAACTCCTCGGATTTAGGCGCGGCGTTGGCGTAACACGAACCCGGCAGACATTCGAGCAGCCACACCAGCCGGGGGTTTTCGTCCTGATCCGTAATCTGGGGCAATAGCCGCCCATTCAAATCGCTAAACACCTTGGGAAACGGGAGTCCGGGCGCTTCCGAGGCCAGATGCTCCAACGCTTTGATCTGCAAGTCCACCAGCCCGGCCTCGCATCCTGGCCGCATAACCTTCAGAACATAATCCTGCCCATTGGTCGCCCGCGCCAAGAAGTTCAGATCATATTCGCCATCCAGCCGGGTCAGCTTGGCGTCCAATCCCCATTGCGTCCGCAACGCGGCCGCCCAGAACACAGTTATGTCGTCCATTCCAAACCCTGACCCGCGCAAAACGGGATCCTCTTCATCTGGCCAAAAATATCCTCGGGGGGAATCGCGCCCTGGCGCGATGGGGGGGCAGACAGCCCCCCTTTCCCGATCACCCCAAAGCGCGCAACCGCTTGATCAGCGAGGACGTATCCCACCGCCCCCCGCCCAGTTTCTGCACATCCTTGTAGAACTGATCGACCAAGGCTGTCACCGGCAGCGAGGCTCCGGTCTCATCCGCGGTATCAAGGCAAATCCCCAGATCCTTGCGCATCCAGTCGACAGCAAAACCATGGTCGAAATGATCGTCCAGCATCGTCTCATAGCGATTGGCCATCTGCCAGCTGCCGGCCGCCCCCTGGCTGATCACTTCAACAACCGATCGCCCGTCCAACCCGGCCTTTTCCGCGAAATGCAGCGCCTCGCTCAGACCTTGCACCAATCCGGCAATGGCAATCTGGTTGCACATCTTGGTCATCTGACCTGCGCCGCTTTCGCCGATACGGCGACAGATTTTGGAATAGACCTGCATCACCGGTTCTGCCGCATCATAAGCCGCCTGATCTGCGCCGCACATGATTGACAAGACCCCATTCTCAGCCCCCGCCTGACCGCCTGAGATCGGAGCGTCAACAAACGCAATACCTGCGGCTTTCCCGGCCTCGTAAAGCTCACGCGTGACTTTGGCGGATACGGTTGTGTGATCAACAAATATCGACCCTTCGGACATGCCGTGAAACGCGCCGTCCGGGCCATTGCAGACCATGCGCAGATCGTCGTCATTGCCGACGCAGGCCATGACAAAGGCCGCCCCCTCAGCTGCTTCGCGTGGTGTCGCCGCCATCGAGCCCACATGCTGGGCGACCCAAGCCTCAGCTTTGGCTGTGGTGCGATTATATACGGTGACGTCGTGACCGGCGGCTTGCAAATGACCAGCCATCGGATAGCCCATTACACCCAAACCCAAAAACGCGACTTTTGCCATGTGGAGATCCTCTCTGCTGTCCGATACCCACCTAGTGCAGCAGATCGGAATGTTTAGCAGAGACAAAGCAAAGCTGCGCGAAAAGGGCAACCCTGCGCTATGGTTTGCCGCCCAAATCTTGCAGGATCGGACAATCTGGACGGTCGTCTCCGGCACAGGCCTCTACCAGATGGCCCAGCGTATCCCGCATGGCGTTCAGATCGGCGATCTTGGCCTCGATCTGCGCGAGATGTGCCCGGGCGACCTTTTTGACATCCGCGCTGGCGCGGGTTTCGTCCTCATAAAGTGCCATCAGGGTTCGGCAGTCTTCGATGGTGAACCCTAAGGCGCGAGCGCGGCCCAGAAAGTTCAGCTTGTGCACGTCCTGGCTGCGAAATACCCGATACCCGTTGTCGTCCCGCAGCGGTTTGACTAGCCCGATGTCTTCATAGTACCGGATCGTTTTGGCGGGCAGGCCCGTCTGGGTCGACACGTCTCCGATATTCATGAGGCCACCGCCTGAGTTTGGTGT
Source organism: Ruegeria sp. F12 (assembly GCF_056533885.1). Lineage (NCBI taxonomy): Bacteria > Pseudomonadati > Pseudomonadota > Alphaproteobacteria > Rhodobacterales > Roseobacteraceae > Ruegeria > Ruegeria sp. F12. Next base: position 159,379 of record NZ_JBQFOV010000008.1, read on the forward strand.
TTCATGTCCCGTTCGGGCAGGCTGGCCCGCACCCGTCGCAAGCGCAGGGCGTTGGTGACGACAAAGACGCTGGACAAGGCCATCGCTCCTGCTGCCAAAGCCGGGGACAGCAGCGGTCCGCCAAGGGGATACAAAGCGCCCGCCGCCACCGGGATCAAAAGGGTGTTGTACCCGAAGGCCCAAACCAGGTTCTGACGGATGTTGCGCATCGTCCGGCGGCTGATCTCAACGGCATTGGCCACACCGCGCAGATCGCCGGACATCAGCACGACATCGGCGGTTTCAATCGCCACATCCGTGCCGGTTCCAATCGCCACGCCGGTGTCGGCAGCGGCCAGCGCAGGGGCGTCGTTGATGCCATCGCCCACAAAGGCCAGCGCGCCAAATTGGTCGCGTAGAGCATTGATCGCCTGCAACTTGCCATCGGGCAGCACCTCGGCGGTCACGTGGTCGATGCCCAGCTTATCGGCCAGCGCCTGCGCTGTGCGGGCGTTGTCCCCCGTGACCATGGCAAGTGTCAGGCCCATCGCGTGCAGCCTGTCCAGAGCCTCAATCGTGCCGGGTTTGACGGGGTCCGACACCGTCAGCAAAGCCGCAGCCTGACCGTCAATCGCCACAAACAAAGGCGTGGCCCCTGCGGCGGCGCGCTGATCTGCCTCGGGCGTCAGGCCCGACAAATCCACCCCGTTCCGGTCCATCAGCCGGGGAGAACCGATCACCACCTCGCGCCCTTCAACCACGGCCCGGACGCCCAGCCCGGTCTGAGATGTGAATTCTGTTGGCTGCGGCAAGTCCGCAGGCCCGGCGCGCGTGATGGCGGTGGCGACGGGGTGCTCGGACCGCGATTCCACCGCAGCGGCCAGGCGCAACACGTCGTCGCGATCGAACCCGTTGACGGTGGTGACACTTTCCAGCTCGGGCCGGCCCATGGTCAGAGTACCGGTCTTGTCCAAGGCCACAACTTTGGCCTGTTGCAACTGTTGCAGCGCATCGCCCTTACGGAACAGAACACCCAACTCAGCCGCGCGCCCGGTGCCGACCATGATCGAAGTTGGCGTCGCCAGACCCATCGCGCAGGGGCAGGCAATGATCAGGACCGAAACCCCCGTGACCAGCGCCATCGGCAGGGCAGGTGCTGGTCCGAAGATCAGCCAGATCGCAATGGTCAACAGTGCAACAGCCAGCACGGCAGGCACAAACCACGCGGTAATCTTGTCGACCAGCCCCTGAATTGGCAGCTTGGCCCCCTGCGCCTGTTCAACCATCCGGATCACCTGCGCCAGAACCGTATCGGCCCCGACCCGCGCCGCACGCACGCGCAGTGCGCCGGTGCCGTTTACCGTGCCGCCCACCACCTGATCGTCGGGGGCTTTACCAACCGGGACGGGCTCGCCGCTGATCATGCTTTCATCGACATAGGACGTGCCGCCCAGCACCACGGCATCTACCGGAACCCGCTCGCCTGGGCGGATTTGCAGGACGTCGCCGACGTTGATCTGGGAAATCGGGCGGTCCACGGTGGTGTTGCCCTGTTCGACGCGCGCGGTTTTTGGCTGCAGGCCTACCAGCTTGCGGATCGCAGCGCCGGTGCGGCCTTTGGCCCGCGCCTCCATCGCGCGGCCCAGAAGGATGAGGACAACGATGACCGAGGCAGCCTCGAAATACACATTCGCGCTGCCTTGCGGTAAGAGGCCTGGCGCGAAAGTGGCGATGACCGAGTACAGATACGCCGCGCCCGTACCCATTGCAACCAGCGCATTCATATCCGGTGCGCGCCGCAGCAGCGACGGAATACCCTTGACGTAAAACACCCGGCCCGGTCCGACCAACAAGGCCGAGGTCAGGGCGAATTGGATCAGGTGGCTGGCCTGCAATCCTATGGTCTGATGTACCCAATGATGAAAGGCGGGGATCATGTGTCCGCCCATTTCAAGGACAAATACGGGCAAGGCCAGCGCTGCCGCGATCAAAGTCGTGCGGGTCAGTGCCGTGGCCTCATGTGCCTTGTCGGCGGAGGTCTCGTCCGTCTGGGCGATATGCGCCGGATACCCTGCATCGCCCGCCAGTTTTGCAAGCGAGGCAGGGTCTGTCGCGCCCTCTACATAGCGGATCGTTGCGCTTTCGGTGGCCAAGTTCACATCCGCTGCGATCACGGCGGGGTCGGTGCGCAACACACGCTCGACCCGGTTCACACAAGAGGCGCAGCTCATCTGGTCGATTTTCATCGTGACATCGGCTGTTGCAGCCGGATACCCCGCAGCCTGCAGCGCTTGCGTTACATCGCTGAGGGGGCCGTCGTACGCGACCTGCGCCGTCGCGGCCGCGAAATTCACCGTTGCCTCGGACACGCCCGCGACGCCTTGCAAGGCCGCTTCCACGCGCCCCACGCAGGATGCGCAGCCCATTCCTGTGATGTTCAACCGGGTTTCATGTGCGGTGGTCATCCGACTCATCCTGATCTGCTGTTGCCCTCTAAGTGGGGGTTCCAGTCACGGGAAGGTCAAGGGTTTATGCCGCATACCCGCCATGCATTGTGGCTCAGCGCTGGGGCAAGGCTTGCAACAACAGCGAGTTATACTGCGCAGGCGGCGCTGCGCGCACCGCTTCGGGCGAGGCAAAAAAGCCCAGCATCAGGACCGATACGCAAGCCAGCAGGCCCAAAAGGCACAGGCCGGTGAGGTTGAGTGTCGTGCGTAGCATTGACAGTTTTTCCATTCCTAAACTCGCTGAGACCTTTCGGGTCGGTTCAAGATCTTTGTGCCAGCTCTTGCCTTAACTTTTCGTTCTCGGCCTGAAGCTGCGCCAATTGCTGGCCAAGCGTGTTCAGATGCGGGCGCAATTCGGCCTCTGTAAAGCGCGGCGTGATGTGTCGGGGGCAGTTCCAGTCCAGCCCCTCCACCCGGATGATCGCGGCGCGTTCGGCCGGTGCTTCGGCCCCATCGGGACAGAGGCTGGCGGCGGCGGCTTCGCCCTCGGTGAACTCTACCCGACCCAATATTTTCAACCGGCGTTGGTTGGCGTAGTCCATCAGGATCATCGCTACCCGGTCATTCCCGTCCAGATTCCCGCGCGAGATATATTGCTTGTTGCCCGAAAAATCGGCGTAGCCGATAGTCGTGGGCCCCAGAACGCGCAGGAACCCAATCGGCCCGCCGCGATATTGTACATAGGGCCAGCCGGTCTCGGACACTGTAGATTGGTAAAACCCGTCCCGCGCCTCGATAAACGCTTTCTCTGCCGGACCGATCTGGTGCCCTTGCTGCGGCCCGTCTTCGATGAACTTGGCATAGGTCCTTGCTGATCCCATCCGCTCCTGATGGGCCAGAACCGCCGGGGTGAAGGTCAATTCGGAAAAGGCGCGGGGCATGGGCGATCCTTTCTACAGGCCCAGATCAGACAGGCCGGGGTGATCTTCGGGCCGTGGGCCTTGAGGCCAGCGGAACAACCGGTCTTCCTCGGCAATCGGCAGGTCGTTCAGCGACGCATGGCGCTTGGCCATCCGGCCATCTTCGGCAAATTCCCAATTCTCATTGCCATAAGACCGGAACCATTGGCCGCTGTCGTCGTGCCATTCATACGCATAGCGCACAGCAATCCGGTTGCCGGAAAAGGCCCAGAGTTCCTTGATGAGACGGTAGTCCAGTTCTTTGTTCCATTTGCGGGTCAGGAAGGCATGGATGTCTTTGTGTCCCGATAGGAATTCAGCGCGGTTTCGCCATTGGCTGTCCTCGGTATAAGCGGGCGTTACCAGATCGGGGTCGCGGCTATTCCAGCCATTTTCAGCCATGCGCACTTTTTGTGTAGCAGTTTCCAGGGTGAAGGGGGGCAGAGAGGGTCGGCTCATGTCTTGATCTTTCAGGTCAGCGCGGCGGCAAGCATCGCAAGTGTCAACAGGAACGGGACGTACTGAGGGGAAAACGGGCTGGTGCGGCGTTTCATTGTAAAGCTCCTAAGTTTACTGATCGGTACATCTTGAAGAGAATGTGTACTGATCGGTAAACTTTTGCAAGTCTCAAAGTGAAAAAACTTTGCGACCGACGCTAAATCGGCTTCTTTTCAAGGCTGTTGACGTTGGATTTCGTGTAACCTTGTCGCGGGACGCGGCTACAATTATGTACTGATCAGTACACTCAGGAGCCGAATCATGCGCCCCAACAAACGCGACGAACTTGTCCGCAATGCGCTGCAGGTCTTTTACAGGGACGGGTTTCACGCCACTGGTATGGACAAGCTGGTGGCGGAAACGGGCGTCTCAAAGACCTCGATGTACAAACACTTCCGGACCAAGGAAGAGTTGATCGTCGCGGCCCTGCAGCTGAGAGACGAGAACTTTCGCACTTGGTTTTATCAGCGGATCGATGCGCTGGGCCAAACGCCGGCGCAAAAGCTGTTGGCCAGTTTCGATGCACTGGCTGAATGGTTTCAGGAAGACGGATATCGCGGCTGCATGTTCATCAAGGCAGGGGCTGAATATCAGGATAAGGATCACCCGATCCACGTTCAGGCGGCCGAGCACAAGCGCCTGTTGTTGGAGTATTTCACCGACTTGGCCCGCGCCGCCGGTGCGGCTGATCCCGAAAAGCTGGGCTGTCAGATATTGATCCTGAAAGAAGGTGCTATCGTGTCCGCTGTGTTGTTGAAAAGCTGCGACCCGGCGCGTGATGCTAAAGACGCGGCGCTGACTCTATTGGAAAGCGCGCTGCCCGGGTGGGAAAAAGTCTGAAAGACGTTGCGTTGCAGCGTCTTTTGGCGCATTGGATTGCAGCGAGACGAAGAGTAACTTCCTGAGAAATTGAAACGGGAGGACACTTGATGTCTTTGTTTACAAGCTCTGCAAGCTGGGTCACTGAAGAACACCGCATGTTCGCCGAAATGGCGGATCGGTTCATGCAGGACGAACTGGTCCCCAACGAAGAGCGTTGGAATGATCAGGGGATGGTCGACCGCGCATTCTGGCAAAAAGCCGGTGAGATGGGCCTGATGGCTGGCTCGATCGCAGAGGAACATGGCGGCGTTGGCGGGGATCTGGGGTTTGACGCGGTCACTCTTTATGCCCAGTCGTCGCACGGCAATTGCGGCTGGGGCTATCCGATCCAGTCGATCGTGATCCACTATCTGACGGCTTATGGCAGCGAAGAGCAAAAGCAGAAATGGCTGCCGAAACTGGCCTCGGGCGAGATGGTCGGCGCGCTGGCCATGACTGAACCCGGCACCGGGTCGGACGTACAGGCGATCCGCACCACCGCAGATAAGGACGGCAATTCCTACCGCCTGAACGGCTCGAAGATCTTTATCACCAATGGCCAGTCGGCTGACCTGATCCTTGTGGCGGCCAAAACCGACAAGTCGCAAGGCTCTAAGGGCGTGTCGCTGATCGCGGTCGAGACCGAGGGCGCCGATGGTTTCCGCAAGGGACGCAACCTCAAGAAGCTGGGCATGAAGGCCAACGACACGGCCGAGCTTTTCTTTGAGGACGTCAAAGTGCCAATGACCAACCTGATTGGCGCGGAAGAAGGTCAGGGCTTTTATCAGATGATGAAGCAGCTGCCCTGGGAGCGGCTGACGATTGCTCTGATCGCGCTGGGTTCGATTGATTTCGCCATTGCCGAGACGGTGCGCTACGCGCAAGAGCGTAAGGCCTTTGGTCAGCGCGTGATGGATTTTCAGAACACGCGCTTCAAGCTTGCGGAGTGCAAGACCAAAGCCGAGGTTCTCCGCAGCTTCCTTAACGATTGTCTGGCTCAGCTGCAGGCGGGTACGCTGGATGCGGCCACGGCGTCGATGGCGAAATACTGGGGTAGCGAAATTCAGAATGAAATCATGGGCGAATGCCTCCAGCTGTTTGGCGGTTATGGATTCATGATGGAATACCCAATTGCGCGGCTTTACGCGGATGCGCGGGTACAGACCATCTATGGCGGCACCAATGAGATCATGAAAGAACTCATCGCCCGCTCTCTGGACAAATAAGAACGACAGGGCGCTCCCGCCCGTCGTCGACGTTTCCTGCGAAACATCTCCTCCCGTTGGGCCGGGCAGGCGCGGGCAGAGCCCGCGCC